>PMIF01000138.1 GCA_003157035.1 Rhodocyclaceae bacterium | reverse complement strand
CTGGAAGAGCCGCCGGAACACGTGAAATTCATTTTGGCGACCACCGATCCGCAGAAGATTCCCGTCACCGTGCTGTCGCGCTGCCTCCAGTTCAACCTCAAGCAGATGCCGCCCGGCCAGATCGTCGAGCACCTGGCGCGCGTTCTCGATGCGGAACAGGTGCCGTTCGAGCGCAACGCCCTGGGCCATCTGGCAAAGGCGGCAGCCGGCAGCATGCGTGATGCCCTGAGCCTGCTCGATCAGGCCATCGCCCATGGTGCCGGCAAGGTCGAGGAAGCGGGCGTGCGCGACATGCTCGGCACGGTCGGCGACGACTACCTGTTTGCCATTCTTGACGGCCTGGCAGCAGGCGATGTCCAGGCCATGCTCGATGTCGCCGAGGCGATGGATGCCCGCAGCCTCGCTTTCGAGTCGGCATTGCAGGAATTGGCGACCTTGTTCCATCGCGTTGCCTTGCTGCAGTTCGCGCCTCAGGCGTTGACGGACGAAGGCGAACGTTCTCGCCTGGCTACCTATGCCCAGGCATTCGATGCCGAGTTCCTGCAGTTGTGCTACCAGATTGCAATTCATGGCCGTGACGATTTGAGTTTGGCACCGGACGAATATGCCGGCTTTGCCATGACGTTGCTGCGCCTGTTCGCCTTCCGTCCCGACTCGGGATCGCCGGGGGCGCAAGCGGTCGGTCCACGACCGGGCGCGGTGGCGGTCGCCAAGTCGCGACCCCAGCCGCAGGCGCAGCCGGTGGTTGCCGCGCCTGCCGCGACGGCGGCCAGCGCAGCGGCCGACTGGCACACCATCGCCGCGAGCTTGGCCCTGGCCGGCCTGCCCAAGCAACTGGCGCACCACTGCGAACTGGCCGAGCTTGGCGATGCGCAGATCAGCCTGCGCCTGCCGCCGGCGCACAAGTCCCTGCTCAACACCAAGGCACCGCAGGAGAAACTGCAGGCCGAATTGCAGGCGTATTTCGGTCGGCCGATGAAGTTGTCCATCGTCGTCGCCGAAGCAGAAGGCCAGACCCCAGCCGACCGCACGCGCAGCGAGAAGCGGGAGCGGCAGGAACAGGCGATTGCGGCCATCGAGGGTGACGCGTTCGTTCGCGATGTCGTCGACCTGTTCGATGCCAGCATTGACGAGTCCACGATCAAACCCGTATGAGGAGTTACTGATATGTTCAACAAAGGTGGCATGGGCAACCTGATGAAGCAGGCCCAGCAGATGCAGCAGAACATGCTGAAGGCGCAGGAGGAGTTGGCTTTGCTCGAAGTCGAGGGTCAGTCAGGTGCCGGCGCGGTCAAGGTCGTCATGACCTGTAAGCATGACGTCAAGCGCGTGACCATCGATTCCTCGGTCATGGACGACAAGGAGATGCTGGAAGATCTGGTGGCTGCCGCGCTCAACGATGCCAACCGCCGTGCCGAGCAGACGGCGCAGGAGAAGATGGGCGGCTTCACCTCCGGCCTCAACCTGCCGCCGGGAATGAAGCTGCCTTTCTGATGACGTTGCCGTCACGGCTCGAAGAGCTGATTGAATCGCTGCGCTGTCTGCCCGGGGTCGGCCCCAAGTCGGCACAGCGCATGGCCTACCATCTACTGCAAAGGGATCCGCGCGGCGGCGAGCGCCTCAGCCAGGCGATCGACCTGGCCCTGAAGACGTTGCGGCGCTGCGACCGCTGCAACACCTTTACCGAGGACGATATCTGCGACCGCTGTCGCTCGACGAAGCGGGATCCGGCGCAGTTATGCATCGTCGAGATGCCGGTCGACCTTAATTCCATGGAACAAACCCATGCCTTTGGTGGGCTTTATTATGTTCTGATGGGCCATCTCAGCCCCCTCGACGGCATCGGACCGAAGGAACTCGGATTTGATCGCCTGTTGGCGCGGGCGACCGATGGCGTTGTGCGGGAGGTCATCCTGGCGACCAATTTCACCAACGAGGGCGAAGCGACCGCTCACTACCTGGCGGAAATGCTGCGCGCGCGAGGGCTGAAGGTCAGCCGCATCGCCCGCGGCCTGCCGGTTGGCGGCGAACTCGAATATTCGGACGCTGCCACTGTCGCCCAGGCCCTGATCGAGCGTCGGGACTATTGATCGGCGTCCACCGCTGCCAGGACCGGCGTTCCGCCCTTGGGGCATAAGTGAACTAGCGGTCGGGCTTTAATCGGCATGGCGACTTCTGTATAATCTCTGGGTTTTAGGGCTTCGCATTCTCCAAATTTAGGGCTAACACGATGAGTTGTGACGAAAAAGTAGATTGCGGCCGCCGCCGATTGCTGGTTGCCACCGCGACCGCAGGCGGGGTTGCGACCGTCGCCGCGGCCGTGCCATTCCTGGCTAGCTTGGCGCCCTCGGAACGGGCAAAGTCCGCGGGCGCGCCGGTGGAAGTGGATATCGGCAAGATCGCCCCGGGCGAAATGAAGACCGTCGAATGGCGCGGCAAGCCTGTATGGATCATACATCGGACCAAGGAGATGATCGATTCCTTGCGCAAGGTTGATGACAAGCTTGTCGATCCCAAATCGGAAAAGGCACAGGGTGAGTTCGATCCGCCGCCTGGCTTCAATCCGGAGACGCGCTCCATCAAACCGGAGATCATGGTCGTGGTCGGTATTTGCACCCACCTGGGCTGCTCTCCGTCCGAGAAATTCAAGACCGGGGCCGAATCCGGCATCGACGCGGATTGGGTGGGCGGCTTCCTCTGTCCCTGCCACGGTTCGACTTTCGATCTTGCCGGTCGTGTGTACAAGAATAAGCCGGCGCCCACCAACCTGCCGGTGCCGCCACATGTTTACCTGTCCGACACCAGGATCATGATCGGCGAGAACACCAAGGGAGCGTAAGCGATGGCAAGTTCGAGTTTCGAAAAGTTCAAGTCGGACGGCACCCTGGTCGGCAACGTCGTTGAGTGGGTCGATGCCCGCTTCCCGATGACGTCGATGTGGAAGGCGCACCTGTCCGAGTACTACGCGCCGAAGAATTTCAATTTCTGGTACTTCTTCGGTTCGCTGGCCCTCCTGGTGCTGGTGCTGCAGATTGTCACCGGCATCTTCCTGGTCATGCACTACAAGCCCGACGCCTCGCTCAATGCCTCCGGCGTTCCGGTCGCGTTCGCCAGCGTCGAATACATCATGCGCGACGTCCCCTGGGGTTGGTTGATCCGTTACCTGCATTCGACCGGCGCCTCAGCATTCTTCATCGTTGTCTACATGCATATGTTCCGCGGCATGCTCTACGGCTCGTATCGCAGTCCGCGGGAGCTGATCTGGATCTTCGGCGTGCTGATCTATCTGTGCCTGATGGCCGAGGCTTTTGCCGGCTATCTGCTGCCCTGGGGTCAGATGTCCTTCTGGGGTGCGCAGGTGATCCTGAGCTTGTTCGGCGCCATCCCGGTGGTTGGCAACGACCTGGCGACATGGATTCGTGGCGACTTCGTCATTGGCGACTCGACGCTCAACCGCATGTTCTCCTTCCACGTCATTGCCATCCCCCTGGCGCTGCTTGGCCTGGTGGTCGCGCACGTGCTGGCGCTGCATGAGGTGGGCTCGAACAATCCGGATGGCGTCGAGATCAAGAAGCATAAGGACGAACACGGCATTCCGCTCGACGGCATTCCCTTTCATCCGTACTACACGGTCAAGGATATCGTCGGCGTTGTCGTCTTCCTGATGCTCTTCTCGGTGGTCGTCTTCTTCATGCCTGAAGGCGGCGGCTACTTCCTGGAGTTCAACAACTTCATTCCCGCCGACCCGATGGTGACACCGCCGCACATCGCGCCGGTGTGGTACTTCACGCCGTTCTATTCGATCCTGCGCGCCAATACGGTCAATTTCCTCTGGATCGATGCCAAGCTGTGGGGGGTGATCTTCATGGGCCTGGGCGTCATGGTCTTCTTCTTCCTGCCCTGGCTCGATCGCAGTCCAGTGAAGTCCATCCGCTATCGTGGCCCGCTGTACAAGGGTGCCCTGGCGATCTTCGTCGTCGCCTTCGCGATTCTCGGCTACCTGGGAATCCAGGCACCGACACCGGGGCGGACGCTGGTCTCGCAGATCTGCACCATCATCTACTTTGCCTTCTTCCTTTTGATGCCGGTCTATACCAAGTTGGACAAGTGCCAGCCGGAACCGGATAGGGTGACGTTCAAATGAAAAAGCTGATGCTCTCGCTGCTGGCGGTCCCGGTGCTGGCTTTCGCCGCGGGTGCCGAACTGCACCTGGACAAGGCTCCGGACAAAGCGGGCGATGTCGCTGCGCTCCAACGCGGTGCCAAGGTCTTCATCAACTATTGCCTGAACTGCCATTCGGCTTCGTACATGCGTTACAACCGCCTGCACGACATCGGCCTGACTGACGCGCAGATCAGGGACAACCTGTTGTTCGCTGCCGACAAGGTCGGTGAGCCGATGCGCATTGCCATGCAGCGCGCCGACGCCAAGCAGTGGTTCGGTGCCGCACCGCCCGATCTGACGGTCATCGCCCGCGCTCGCGCTTCCGAGTTCGGCTCCGGCTCGGATTGGCTCTACACCTATTTGCGCACCTTCTATCGCGACGACACGCGGCCGACCGGCTGGAACAATCTCGTCTTCGCCAACGTCGGCATGCCGCACGTGCTCTGGGAGCTGCAGGGCGAACAGGTGCTCGGTGAAGACCATGCGCTGACGTTGGCCAAGCCGGGCAAGCTGTCGGTCCAAGACTTCGATGCCATGGTTGGCGATCTGGTGGCCTACTTGAAGTACATGGGTGAACCCGTGGCCGAGTTGCGCAAGCGTCTCGGTATCGCGGTGCTGCTCGGCCTTGCCGTGCTGCTCGCCTTCTCTTACGCCCTCAAGCGTGAATATTGGAAAGACATCCATTAACTCGAAATCACTACTTATGCTGCATATGGGGCATCGTGAAGTTAGCGCACCACCGGTTCGCAAAGTGGTACGCGATGCCGACTATTCCTGGGGTACGAGTGCCATGATGAATTTGTACTCGGGTACCACCTGCCCGTTCAGCCATCGCTGCCGGATCGTCCTCTACGAGAAGCAGATGGACTTCCAGGTGATCGACGTCGACCTGTTCAACAAGCCGGAAGACATCGCGGTCATCAATCCGTACAACCGCGTGCCGGTGCTGGTGGATCGTGACCTGGTGCTCTACGAGGCGAACATCATCAACGAGTACATCGATGAGCGCTTCCCGCATCCGCAGCTGATGCCCCCGGACCCGCAGACGCGCGCCCGGGCGCGGCAACTCCTGTTTACCATGGAACACGAGTTGTTCAGCCACATCGATCCGCTGGAGAAGAATTTGAAATCGGCCGATCGTTCGCGTCAGCATATCCGCGACCGCTTGAGCGAACTGGCGCCGATGTTCGTCAAGCAAAAGCACATGTTGGGCGAGGAGTTCTCGATGCTCGATGTCGCCATCGCTCCCCTGCTGTGGCGGCTCGACTACTACGGCATCGAGTTGCCGAAGACTGCGGCACCGTTGGCCAAGTACGCGGAGCGGATCTTTTCCCGTCAGGGCTTCATCGATGCCCTGACGCCGTCCGAAAAGGTGATGCGCCGCTAAGCGCTCCCTGGCGCCGGCGCGGTCCTATGGTTCCGACCAAACCCTACTTGATACGCGCCATTTTTGAATGGTGCGTTGATCAGGGCTTCACACCTTACGTCTCCGTGGCAGTGGATGCGCGCACGCGGGTGCCGCGCGAATTCGTTCGTGATGGCCAAATCGTCCTCAACGTCGGTCGCGAGGCAACGCACCAGTTGCATATGGGCAACGACGAAATTACCTTTCAGGCCCGCTTCAACGGTGTCGCCTTTCCGGTCTATGTTCCGGTAGATGCGGTGACGGCAGTCTATGCCCGGGAGAATGGCCAGGGAATGGCCTTCGAGGCCATCACCCGCGACGCTCTGGTGCCGGAATCGCCGGCCACCGACGCTCCGCCTGAGCCGAGTCCTGATACCCAGCCGCCGACATCCAGCGGTCGGCCGAAGCTTACCCGGGTCAAGTAAGCGTCCCTCTGACCCTGCCTCGGTCAACGTTCCGCCCCAGATCGAAAAGTGTCGCAGACTTGCGAGTTGGCCTAGCCGCAGCCCACTGACGCAAGGTGGCGCCCAAGGCAGGAATCGAACCTGCGACCTACCGCTTAGGAGGCGGTCGCTCTATCCACTGAGCTACGAGGGCTTGCCGCAGCGGATTATATCTGCGCCTTGCCTTCATCTTCCGGCGCATTGGCGTCGATGAGGCCCAGCTTGCGCATCAGTGTGTCGTGACCAATGTGCAAGAGGTCTTCGATCGCCGTGTAGTCGTCGGGCAGGGCTGCGTCATCCCAACCGTTGGCCGAGTGCCGCGCCAGGTCGACTGCCAGTGTCACATTGCGGACACGCGGATGCTCGGCATTTTGTCGATCCATCAAGGTCGTCAGCAGCTCGGGCAGATGCCATGTCTTGGTCAAGGCGAGCTGGAGGTCCTCGTCGGTGACGTTATAGACTTGCGTTTGCGCTATTGCGCTGCGCAAATTGCGGTCGCGAGTCTGCATTTCCTTGACCTGCAGGGCAAGTGTCGGCGCGAAGCACCAGATCAGGATCTCGGCAACATCTCGCAGCAACGCGGCGACGGTGATCTCGTCAATGTCGAGATCGTGCCTGATCACGGCCCATTCGCGCGCCCAGCGAGCGGCCTTGCGCGCCCTGGCAATCACTCTCAGCAGCCCCAACAGAGCCTTCGGGTAGGGTTTGAGTGTCTCCTCGACCAGCGGCAGCTGGTCAAAATCCCGGAAGAATGGGCCGACACCAATCATCATCAATGCCCGTTCGATGGTCGTTATGTCGGTGCTTTGGCGCTGGCCGCGCTTGGCCTCGATATAGGCCAACACGCGCAAGGTCATCAGTGGATCTTGCAGAATGATCGAAGAGAGGACACGGCCGTTGACGTTCTCGGCGTTGTCGCGCAGTTCGTCGAGCTTTTGCAACGTATGTCGCAGTACCGGCAGCTGTGCCTGGACAAAATAGCCCACCCACGACTCCAGGGTCGGGAAAGGGACTTCAAGCATGGCTGCAATGGTTTGGCATCAGGCCGACGACAGCGATCTCCAATCAGCCTCCACTGTACCATCGCTGCCCGCAAATGGCAGCCGGCAGGCGCCGCTACGGAAACCGTTCTTGCTGTTGGGCTGGAAGGCAGGTAAAATTACCGGTTTTCATCACCTTGCCCCACCCAGCGCGCATGCGGGGGGTATTAGCCAAAAGGAGATCACATGCGGCATTATGAAATCGTCTTCATCGTTCATCCGGATCAGTCCGAGCAGGTGCCGGCAATGATCGATCGCTACAAGACCCTTGTTACCGGCCACGGTGGTGCCATCCACCGTCTGGAAGACTGGGGGCGCCGCCAGATGGCCTATCCGATCCAGAAGGTACACAAGGCGCACTACGTGCTGATGAACATCGAGGCCGACGGTGCCACTCTGGCCGAAATCGAGAACGCCTTCAAGTTCAATGACGCGGTGCTGCGGCACCTGACGGTCAAGATGACCAAGGCGGTCACTACCCCGTCCCCGATGATGAAGGAAGAGAAATCCCGTTCGTTGACCCCGCAGGCTGTCGTTGAGACGCAGCCGGAGGCCGCGGTCGGCGCTTGATGGCGTGTGGGCGGTGAACCGGATCGAGTTGTCCGGTCGCCTCCGGGCCCGGGATCCGCAGCGCTACACGCCTGCCGGCATTCCGGTGATCGAGTTCAGGTTGGAGCACGAGTCGGAACAGGAAGAAGCAGGTCATAAGCGCCGTGTCAGTTGCGAAATCGCCTGCGTGGTATTGGGCGGCCAGACTGGTTTGCTGGCAGCGACGAACATGGGCGATGCTTTGCTGGTAAGAGGTTTCCTGGCGGCCAAGAGCCTGAAGAATCAGACCCCGGTACTGCATGTGAACGAAATCGAATTTCAGGAAGGAAACGAAAATGGCATTCAAACCTAAGAGCAAGACGGCGGGAAAGAAGAAGGACGACAAGGGACGCAGCCTGTTCAAACGGCGCAAGTTCTGCCGCTTCTCCGCCGAGAAGATCGAAGAGATCGACTACAAGGATGTTGAGCTGCTGAAGGACTTTATTAGCGAAAACGGCAAGATCATGCCGGCGCGTATCACTGGCACCAAGACGGGCTACCAGCGCCAACTGTCTACGGCAATCAAGCGCGCCCGTTTCCTGGCGCTGATGCCCTATACCGACCTGCACTGAGGAGAGACCGCGATGCAAGTGATTCTGATGGAAAAGGTGGTCAACCTCGGTGGCCTCGGCGACGTGGTCAAGGTCAAGGATGGCTATGCCCGCAATTACCTGATCCCGCAAGGCAAGGCCAAGCGCGCGACCGAAGAGAACAAGAAGCTCTTCGAAGGGCGCCGCGCCGAACTCGAGCGTGTCCAGGGGGAAAAGCTGACGGCAGCGCAGGCGAAGGCTGCCCAGTTGGCAGGCTTGACCGTTCAGCTGGCGCGCAAGGCCGGTGTCGACGGGCGCCTGTTCGGATCGGTCGGCAGCAACGACATCGCTGATGCGCTGGCGGCCCAGGGTATCGAACTTGACAAGGCGGCGATTCGCCTGCCTCTTGGCCCGATCAAGCAAGTGGGCGAGAGCAAGATCGAGATTGCGCTGCACTCGGACGTGACGGCAACGATCGCGATTGTTATCGTCGCCGAATAAGGTTTCTCCACTGGGGAAACAAGGGCCGCGGCAGCGGCCCTTTGTCTTTCTCGCTAGGCGTCGGGCAGGGTGAAGTAGAAGCGGGCTCCCTTGTCCACTTCCGCATCGGCCCAGATGCGGCCGCCGTGGCGCAAGAGGACGCGCGTGACGATCGCCAGACCGATGCCGGTGCCCTCGAACTCCTTGCCGTGCAGGCGCTGAAAGGCGCCGAACAATTTATCGGCGAAGCGCATGTCGAAGCCGGCGCCATTGTCGCGCAGGAGATAGACCGTCTCCTGACCCTGTTTGAGTTTCTCGAATACCACCTCGGGCCTGGCAACCCGGCCGGTGTATTTCCAGGCATTGCCGATCAGGTTGTCGAGCGCAATGCGTAACAGGTTCGGATCGGCTGAGACCTGCATGCCTGGACTGGCGCGGAAATCCACGTTGCGCTGGGGATACTGCTCGCGCAATTGTGCGACGACCGCTGCCGCCATCTCGCTCATGTCGATGGTGCCAACCTGCATCTCGTAGCGCGTAACCCTCGACAGCTTGAGCAGGTTGTCGATCAGATCGCTCATGCGCCGAGCGGCCTCGCACATGCGTTGCAGATAGCTCTGCGCCGTGGGATCCAGCGACGCGCCGAAATCCTCCAGCAGGGCCTTGCCGAAGCCGTCGATGGCCCGCAGTGGCGCCCGCAGGTCGTGAGATGCGGAATAGCTGAACGCCTCGAGCTCCTTGTTTGCGGCCTCGAGGGCTTGCGTGCGCTCGCGGATGCGCTCTTCGAGATCCTGATTAAAATCCCGCAGTTGCTCCTCGCGTTGGCGCAGGACTGCCATCAATGACTTGTAGCTCTCGCCGATTTCCCGAATCTCGCGCGGCCCGACCGGCACCACCGGCTCTGCCCATACCCCGGCACGCATCTCGTGCATCGTCTCCGCCAGTGTCTCGAGCGGGCGACTGAAGCTGCGGACGATGGCCAGAATGACGAACATGGCCAGCAAGGAGAAGGCAAACGAGGTGACCACGTTGCCGAAGAAGATACTGCGCCGTGCTTTGAACAGTGCATCCTTGCTCAGTACCAGTTGGACTTTGCCGAGTACTTCGTTGCTGCCACTGCCGAGCAGTGCCGCTTCGGGCAACCAAGGATCGTTGGCGGCGGGCCGCGACGTTCTCACCTGGCGAGCAAACACCCAAAAGTCATCGAGTTCCGCGCTGGCGACACCTTCCTCGGGCGCCGGCGGATAGGTCCAGGCATGCGCCTCGCCATTGGTCTTCTCGAACAGAACCTTGTCGTGCCGGTCGATGACGCGAATCTGCCTTACCAGCGGGTTGTCGAGAAGCGAGGCGGCCGTCTCGGCAATACCGGCGCTGCTCTCGTAGAGCAGCGCCAGGTCGCTGTGCTGAGCGAGGGTGGTCGTCATCTGGGTGCCGGCATTGACGTGATAGAGCGCGACTTCCTGTGTCGACAGCATCGCCGTGGCCAGGCCGATCGCCAATGCGCCGAGCAGCGTGATCGGCACGATTGCCATCGCCAGCCATTTGCGTACGCTCAGGCGCGCCAGTCGCTCGGCCATGAGCATGGACTTCATTTCGGCGCCTCGGGGAAAATGCGCTCGAACGCCTGCAGTTGTCGCTCGCCGAGCACGATGCCCAGGTGGGCGGCCGTGCGTGTGTTGACCGCAGCATTCAGGTGCTCGCTGGCTTCGGGTCCCGTTGCTGCCGATTTCGTCGCCTGCTTCTTGGCCCGCTCAGCGAGTTGCTTGCCCATGGCCGGGTAGTCGGGATAGAGCGCGAACAGTGCACCTTTGGCGACGTCGATCGGGTTGTTCGAAAACAGGATGAGGTTCCTGTCCCACGATTCGCGCAGCAGCACGGGCAGCAACTGGTTCAGCGGCACGACCGGATCCAGCGTCAGCCAGATCGCGTCCTTGCCCGGTCGCGTTTGCGGTAGCATGCGGCCGAACGCGGCGCTGGCCTGTTGCACGTCATCGCAGGCGATGATGATCAGTTCAAGACCTTGCTCACGTGCCGCCACCTTGCCCGCCGCAATCAACCAGCCGGTTGCCTGCGGTCTGTAGACGACGAAGACGCGCTCCACATCGGGTGCGATCTGGCGCAGGCGCTTGAACATTTGCGCGGGACTGGCAGCGAGGCTGACGCCGGACAAGCTGTTATCGTTGAGCGCGCCGGCACCGTGCACCAGTGGCATGGCCAGCGAGCCGGTCAGCGCCGGCGGCAATTCCCCGAGAGCGACCGTCACTTGGCTGCTCATTAGCCAGTTGCGGACATCCTCGGCGGAATCCCGGTCGGAGACTGCACGGCTGCGCAATTGCACATCGCCGGCCAGAGCCATGCCGCTGATGATGGTCTGATAGAGCTTGAGGTAGGGTGCTGCAGACTCCGGGTAGAGCACGCCGATACGGGTTTCCGCCCGGGCAGCCCATGTCAGGGTGGCCAGGCTGATGGCGACGACGAGAAAGGCAAGCGGCCGGCGCCCAAGGGACATGGTGCTAGAGCTGGTAACGGAGTTCAAGATAGGCACCACGTCCCGGCAGGGGCAGGTCGNNCGGCTATCGCCGGCCTGGCGCAGCCGATCGGCGACCCAATTCACCTGGCCTGAGAGCGTCCAACCCGGAACGAACTGCCAGTCGGTGCGCAGATAGGTATGGTGGTGGGGCGCCAGACCGGCGTCCTGGTGCGTGTTCTCGTCGATAGAACGCTGAAAGGCGTAGTTGCCGAGCAGCCTCAAGTTGGTGGTCGCGCTCCAGGTGAACTCGACTTCCAGACCATTGCCATGCTGGGTGCCGGCATTCTGGGCAGTACTGCCGCTCGTTGGGTCTGAGTTGGCGACAAAGCGGATTACGTCCTCCATCCGGTAGTGGAAAAGATTGAGGCCGGTCTTCAGGTCGGGCCTGGCCTGCCAGGCGAAGGCCAACTCCGTCGTGTTGATGGTCTCGGGCTTCAGAGCTGGGTTACCGAGAGCCGTCGGGTTGTTGATG
>PMIF01000088.1 GCA_003157035.1 Rhodocyclaceae bacterium | reverse complement strand
ATCAGTGCCAGGGTCGGGGCAGCGAGCGAACTGGCGTCATGGCAGCCGATGGTCCGCACCTGCGAGGTCAGCGACAGCAGGTGCGTCCTGACCATAGCGGCGAGGCCGCGGTCGGCAGGCATGGGGCGAAAGGCAAACCGTTGCCAGCGTGGGCACAGATCAGTCAGCGCCGCCTCGTCGAACATGATCCCGGTCTGCCGGAAAGCGCCGAAAGTGGTGTAGGCGGCATCGTCGCGAACATGGATCAGTACCAGGGAATCCGGATCGACACGGCTGGCGTTGCTGCCGCTTGAGTCGCCGAGGTGCCAGGCGCCTTCCTGCTGCAACTGGAGAAATACCCGGCCGCTACCGGAATTGCCTCGGTGGCGCAGGCGCAAGGGACTGCCACCGGACTCGATCAGGGTCATCGTGCCGAAGTGGGTCAGCGCCAGGTCAATGTGAAAAGGATGCTGGCGATCCGGTTCCAGCCAGCATTCCAGGCCGAAGTGCTGGTTGAGCTGATCGCACCACCAATCGACTCGGTCGTCGGCCGTGACCGAGTTGGTAGCCAGTCGAAGTGCAGAGACGTCGCTGGCGCCACCTGTCGATCGCGTCGCCATTCCTGCCATGATCGGTAGCCGACCGCTACGGGCCGATGCCATACCCGGCACTACGCCAGCATTTGCCTCCATCGTCTCCTCCAGGCCATCATTTGACGGATGCGTTCTAGTTATCTTGTTTTGACCATTCTCGGCGTGTGCGCATTAAGACAACATTAAGGACTTTGCGGGTATTGATGGAGTGTGCGAACGGTGCAGCGGGGATTTCAGCCTTCGATGTTGTATGCTGGGAATGAACGGGAGGCGATCCTGGCCTCCACCCGGGAGCGACGATGAGTACCTTGCCTGCATTGCCCCAATACAGCTTCGGCGAGGAAATCGCCAACAGCGTGACCCATGGCGCCGGCGTCGTGCTGGCAATCGCCGGCTTGGCCGTGCTGACGGCGTTTGCCGCGCTGCACGGCGACATCTGGCACATCGTGGCCTGCAGCATCTATGGCGCGGCGCTGATCATCTGCTACACGACATCGACGCTCTACCACAGCATCCGAGTCGAGCGCATCAGGCGGGTGCTGCGCGCACTCGACCATTCGGCGATCTTTCTCTTGATCGCCGGTACCTATACGCCCTTCATGCTGGTCAATCTGCGCGGCCCCTGGGGTTGGTCGCTATTCGGTGTGATCTGGGGCCTCGCGGTCGCCGGCATCGTCCTGCGCCTGGTACTCAAGGGACGTCTGCATGGGTTGGTGGTGGCGCTCTACATCGCCATGGGCTGGGTCGTGGTTGTTGCCGTGCAGCCCCTGCTGGAGCACGTGGCGCTCGGCGGCCTGGCGCTGCTCGCCGGCGGCGGCATTGCCTATACGGTCGGCGTCATCTTCTACAAGTGGCGCCGGCTGCCCTATCATCATGCCATCTGGCATGGCTTCGTCATGCTCGGCAGCGCCCTGCACTTCTTTGCCGTGCTGTTCTACGTAATCCCGTAGTCCTCAGGGAAGCCGGCCGGCGGCGATCATCCGTCCATAGAGGACGTACGGCGACAGCCAGACGACTATGTCGTCGAACTCGCCGAAGGGCGCGTCGGCAGGCGTCGGCTCGTGACTGATGAAGCGACGCGGCGTCGGGTCCGGCTGCCGGCTGCTGTTGGGGTTTGGGTTTTCGCGCTCATCGGCGCCGCTGCCACCGGTGGCGAAGTTTTGCCCCGTCGAGTAGATCACGGCGGGTGCCCGCGCGACCAGCGAGGTCGCGCAGCCGGCACTGCAGACNNAGCGCGAATCCCTGGTCGTCCACCGGCGCCAGGCCGAGACTGGCCGCCGGCAAGAGACCGGTGGTGGTCGTGCAGTTGCCGCCGCCACTGGGTAGCTCCGTGCCGAGGCTGCCTTCGGTCGCCGGGCAAGGCAGGCGGCCACTGACGGCGGCGAATCCGAGCAATGCCTCCAGCGCGGTGTTGAGGCTACGTCGGGTGTCGCGGATCCGGGCCTGCTCATGCATCGCCGTGAGCAAGGGCAGCGTGCTGCCAAGAAGGAGGGCGGCGATGGTCATCACCACGGCCAGTTCCACCAGACTGAAGCCCCGTGTTGACCGGTAGCTCATGGCCCGCCGCGCACGTGGTCGTTGCTGCCGGCGCCAGGTGCGACGAGATTGAGCGACGAACCGGGATTCCAGACCGATTGGGTGACGGCATCTTCGAGGTAGTCGGCGGCAGCACCCGAAGGACGGCGTTGTCCGGTCAATGGTGGTCCCGGTGTGACGAGTACGTAGTCGTATTGGCGGCCCGTTACGGCAATGCGTGTCGGACAGCCTGCGTCGGCGACGGCGACCTTGCCAGCCGTAACGGCATAGCTCATTACCCGTGCCCAGGCATTGTCGGTGAACCAACGGGCAGCGTACGGAGCGAGGTCATCCTCCGGCAGGCGGCCGCCGCAGAGTCCGGCTCGAGACGGGCAGAGTGCGTGGGCCTGAATGTTGCCGACGTTCTCCAGGCACGTTGCATCGGCGGGCGCCGCCGCGTTGGGATAGCGGCCGCCGTGGTTGACAGCATAGGCGGCGAGGGCGCGTTGGGCTTCGCCCAGCACGCGCAGTTCGACGATTGGCATCAGTTCGCGACTGCGCACCGCCAACGGATAGCTGTCGGCGCTGATGATCATCGCCGTTCCGTCGGTATCGCTGTTGGTTGCCGCGCGCTTGAGGTTGGCGCGGCGGAAGGAATCCATGATCGTGTGGACGAGTTTGCCGCTGTTGGCATCGCGCGTTTCGACCATGGCCAGGGAGTGCCAAGGCAATGTGCCCGTAGACGTGCCGCCAGCCGTGGAGCAGTTGCCGTCGTCGTTGCCGTCGCTGTCGCGCGCCGGACACGGCAGGTTACCGGGTCGGCGATCGATATCGGCGGCGAGATCGCCGTGCGTCGCAGACCAGCCGATCAGCGCCTGTCTGGCCTCGGCAATCGTGTTGGCCGCCGTCGTGCGGCGCTCGTTGGTGCGTTCGCCGATGTCGATCAAGCTGAGCAGCAAGATCTGGGCTCCGACTGCCAGGAGGGCTACCAGAAGCAGCATCGCGTAGCCAGCGGTCTTGTGGTGGTGTGCAGTGGACATGATTAAGGACGATGAATGACAATCCGGTTGGCAATCGATTCGCTGGTTTGGCTCGGGCTGCCGCCGACCTGCACTGTCGTCCGGCGATCGCCAAGATCGAGCGTGACCCGGGTTGCTGTATCGTCGGCGGGCAACCGGGTCAGCCGGGGCAGCCGGGTATACAGGCGCTGGTTATCGCGCCATAGCGTGCGGCCTTTGCTACCGATGACGAGGCCATCGACTCGCGGTTCGATCGGGCCAGGCTCGTTGCCCTTGCGTTGCAGGTCGAGCAGGGCTCTTTGCTGAGGCGTGAAGAACAACCGGCCGAACGAGGGTTCGTCGGCAGCGACGCCTCCCCATGCTGCCATCAAGGCGAGGAGTGCCAAGCGTTGGCTCAGTAGCATCAGTCGGCGTCCGCGATGGTCAGCCAGCTCAGGCGACACTCGACGCGTAGCCGCGGCGTTGGCGCCGTTGTATCAGTGCCAGCGTTGGGCAGAGGCGCTACCTGGCATTGACGGATCAGTGGCAATGCAGCGAGGCCGCTCTCGAGATCGTGGAACAGGCCGAACAGATCTTGTTCGTGAACCACGTCGATGTGCAGGAGCATCTGGCTGGCCAGAACGCGCAGAGGGCTGCCGCTGGCGCCCAGCTCGGTTGCCGGCGCGGCGGGCCCCAGGAAGGTGAAGATGGCCGCCGGTAATTGGCGGGCGGTCGTCACGGCGTCGATCCGTGCCCGCCAGCCGTTGCGGTTTGCGCTGCCGAACATGCCTTGTTGGCTAAAGCGCCGATGGACATCGGCGCCGGCAAGAATTTGCGCTCGTTCCCGTTCGAAGTCGGCAACTCGCGCCCCCAGGCGCTCGGCGAGTAGTCGAGCCTGGAGTGCATCGGCTTGCGCCGCGCCATGATGCTGCCATGCCACCCAGATTGCGGTCGCGCCAATGACTGCGCTCAGGCCCAACAGAGCCAGGTCACGCCGGAGATTGGCAAGGTATTCCGCCGTGCTCATCACCAGACGGTGTCCAGATGGACTTCAAACTGACCGAGACCGAGAGTCGGCGAAGAGTCGACAGTCGTTGCCTGAACGCCCGGCAAATCCTCACACAGCGAGCGCAATTGCTCTCGTGCGCCGATTTGCTGTTCCGGGTCACTCTGCTCGGCGCCAGCCAATGCCAGCCGAGCGACGAGAGTTGCCTTTGCCGATGTTCCCCGGCCAGCGGTGAGTTCCCAGGAGAGGTTTTGCAACTGCAGCTCCGGCATGCGGTCGAGTGCTGCCGCCAGATGGCCGATCAAGGATGTCGTTGCCCGCTTATGCCGTTCGACGGCATCGGCCAGTTCTGCCAGGCCGAGCAGGGTTTCGATCTTGGCCGGCAAGGGCGGCAAAGTGGTCAAGGCGGCTTGCAGGCGTTGCTCGTTTTCGCCGCGCAGCGCATCGTAATGGGCAGTGTTCCCGGCCAGTGTCTGCGCCTGCCAGATCAGTGATGTGCTGGCAAACGAAGCTGCGGCGAATAACGCAGCGGTCGCAAGGCGCAAAACCAACCGGAGGCGTTCGATGCGGAAATGACGCCTGTCATCGGCCGAAGCCAGTTGCTGCCGTGGCCGCTGCCGCGCGAGACATGTTAACCACAGCAAGTCGCTGTCACCGGCGCAAGCTTGCGGCTCTTTGCAGCAACTCATCAAGTCGAAGAATTGCGCTCGACTTGGCGCCTGGTCGTCGAGTGCGAATTGAAAGGCCTCAAAGTCCAAGGCCTGGCCGACGAAGCCGAGCGCGACATCGGCTTCCAGCAACTGCTGACTGACCAGATAGGCTCGCGTTCGCGCTACCTCGGTGGCAATTTCCTTGCCCCGAACGACGGCTTCGCTACTGAGCGTGTTGGTGGCCAGGCGAGAGAAGATGAACCGATCACCGACGGTGAGCACGATCCTGATGCCGGTGCGCGTCGGGCAGACGACTATTACTTGGCGTGGGCGGCGCTTCTTCCCGGCGATGAATCCCGCCACGACCGCGGCCAACGGGTAGATCCCGACCAGGCAGGCATTGGTCCGGCGTAGTGCCCGCTGCCAAGTTTCGAGCAGCGGATTCGTCAGTTGTGCGTAGAGCAACAGGTGTTCGCTGGTGTCTTGCCGGCAGGCGAAGCGCTGGGCCAGGCGCAACGACTGATCCGGATATTGGACGGTCAATCGGCGTTCGATCAGGTGCCGTTTGTCGCGGCTGTTCAATGGTGGCAGTGTCTCCTGGACAGAGGATTCTTCGGCCAAATTGACCAGCACATGAAAGCGGCCTCCTGGCCTGGCAAGCAGATAATCGTCGGCAGCGCGCTCCCAGGCCGGGTCTGGCCGGAATTCAGCTTCAGCCTGCAAGCGGCCCCGCTGCCAGCGATAAGCCCGGACTCCTTGGCCGTCGACGAGAAGATAGTGGCCGGATGACATGGGCAGTCAAAGCCGGATACTGGCCACGGCGTCGTACACCGGGCCAAGGACGGCGAGCACGACCCAGCCGAGGACCACGCCGACGATGACCGTCATGGTTGGCTCGATCATGGCCTGGACGCGCGCGATGCTCTCCCTGACTTCGCGACCGAAGAAATAGCTGACGTTGGCCAGTGCCGCGTCCAGGGCACCGGTGGTTTCGCCAACCCGGAGCATGCGCACGACCAACGGTGGAAAAACGCCAGTGCTGGCGAAGGCGGCCGAAAGCCCGCGGCCGTCGGCAATGAGCGCGGCAGCTTCGCCGATGCCGCGCTCGACCTCGCGGTTGCCGAGCACGCCGCCGATGGTGCGCAGGGCATCGAGCAGCGGAATGCCTGCCGCATACATCATGGCCAGCACATCGGCGAAGCGCGCCAGAATCAGCTTGCGCCGCAAGGGGCCGAACAGCGGCAATCGAAGCTTCATCCGGTCGAGGGCATTGCGGCCGCTGCTGCTCATGTGCAACCAGAACGTTGCAGCGCCGATGCAGAACAGCAGCAGCGCCAGTAGCCATGCCCAGTTGGCAGTGAGGAACTCGGAGAGGTAGATCAGTATTCGGGTTTGCCAGGGCAGTGTCTTGCCCAGGCCAGTAAGAAACACGGTCAAGCGTGGCACCAGATAGACGAGCATGAACAAGGTGGTGGCGGTGACCACGGCCACCATGAATAGCGGATACATCAGCAGGCGCTTGCTTTGGCCGGCGAGTTCGTCCTGCCATTTCAAGGAGTCGACCAGCTTGGCCAGCACTTCTGGCAGGCAACCACTTTCCTCGCCGGCGCGGATCAGGCTGACGAAGAC
>PMIF01000032.1:508-7572 GCA_003157035.1 Rhodocyclaceae bacterium | reverse complement strand
GAATTTCATCTTCGATGGAATACCGTCATTTCAACCGCTACCGGCCAATCATAGCTACCCGATGTTCGAGTGGGGGCTCAACTGGTGCATCGCCTCGCACAGCCACCAATTCCTGATCATCCACGCCGCAGTGATTGAAAAGAACGGCATGGCCGCCATCATGCCGGCACCTCCCGGTTCCGGCAAAAGCACACTTTGCGCCGGATTGGTCAGCAGAGGCTGGCGCCTGCTTTCGGATGAACTGACGTTGGTTGACCTGCAAACCGGCCTGATTCAACCGATGTCGCGGCCGATCAACCTGAAGAATCAGTCCATAGACGTGATCCGGCGCTTTCAGCCGGATTCGGTCATGACAAAGCCCGTCGCCGACACACAGAAGGGCACAGTTGCACTGTTACGGCCGCCACCAGAAAGCGTGCTCCGAGTGTCTGAACCCGCGCGCCCGGCCTGGATCATTTTCCCAACCTATAGGCCCGACGCACAGGCAACCTTCAGTCCGTACAGCCAGGCCCATACTTGCCTGAGAGTCGCACGGGAATCCTTCAACTACGATATCCATGGGCGAAACGGCTTTGCTGCGGTCACCCGGCTGGTCGATAGTTGCAGTTGCTGGGAATTTTCTTATGGCAATCTCGATGAGGCGATAAGAGAATTTTCTCTTTTGGCGGCACCATTATCATGAGCCCCTTGCCTACCCTGATTCTCCAAGCCTTCTTGCGTCCGGAGTGTCTCTCCGCCCTCGTTCCGGCGCAGTGGGATCTGCTGGTACGCCAAGCGAGACGAGCCAACATCCTCGGCAAGCTGGCAGTCGACCTGGAGGTGCGCGGCGACATCGGTGAGATTTTCGCCACCGCGCGCCCCCATCTGCTTTCAGCGGCAGCAATCGCACATCAACAGGGACGAGCAATTCAGTGGGAAGCACGGTGCATTCATGAGGCATTGGCGCCGACCGGTGTCCCTGTTGTTTTGCTGAAAGGCGCCGCCTATGTCATGGCAGGTCTGCCGACGTGCCATGGCAGGGTATTCTCTGACGTCGATATTCTGGTGCCGAAGGAATCCATCGCTGAAGTCGAGACTGCCTTGGCAATCAATGGTTGGACGGGGAGCTACCACAGCACCTACGACCAACGTTACTACCGAAAATGGATGCACGAGATTCCTCCCATGCATCATAGGCGGCGCGGCACGGTAATCGATGTTCATCATGCGATCTTGCCGGAAACGGCGCGCATCAAGGTCAATACCGCGGCGCTTTGGCAAGGCTTGGTCGCCGTGCTCGGGTATGACAACCTCTATGTGCTGCAACCGACCGACATGGTCCTGCACAGCGCTACCCACTTGTTCCACGAGGGAGAATTACACAACGGCCTGCGGGATCTCTTCGACCTGGACAGCCTGCTGCGCCATTTCGGCCAGAGCGCCCAATTTTGGGATGCTCTGGTTTCCCGTGCAAAGCACCTCGGGCTCGAACGACCGCTGTACTACGCGCTCCGCTACACAAGGCTCTTGCTGGACACTCCTATGCCGCGAACTGTGATCGACGCGGTACCGGGTCCTTCCCTACCCGTCCGCATCATCATGGACTTCTGCTATTCGAGAGCGTTGCGACCCGATCACACGTCTTGCTCCGACATCTGGACGCCGATGGCACGTCTGGCGCTGTATGTCAGGTCGCACTGGCTGCGCATGCCGCTCCTGCTGCTGGCTTATCACCTGACCCGGAAAGCGCTGGCGACAGAAGATCTCGGCAGCAACAAGCGAGACAAGGTGGCAGGTGATCGGCCCGCAGCCTAGGTCGGCTACTTCGAGCTCGTCAGCAGGTTGCGCAGATAGTTGGCGGGAATCGCGTAGCTAATGCCGGATGGATGGCTGAGTACCGCTTCCTTCGTAGCCTTGACCAGCACCATGTTGATGATGCCAACCACTTCGCCGGTCTCGGCATCGAACAGCGGGCCACCGCTGTTGCCCGGATAAGCCGTCGCGTCGAGCTGAAAGATATCGAAGCTGCCGCTCTTCAGGCGGCGAATGACGTTTTCCGTCAGTTGTTGCGCATTGTCACTCGGCAGCGCAATGGGCGTCACGGCCGATACCATGCCACGATGCGTAACCGGCGAGAAGCCGAGAGCTCCGCCAATCGGGAAGCCGGTGAACGCCACCGAAAGCCCCTCTTTCACCGTATCGGAATCGCGCAAAGTGACCGGCGGTAGCGCCGGCCCATCGATCTTGAGCAGAACGAGATCGTGTGCCTTGTCCAGTACCCAAATGCGTGCCTCGCGCACCCGCTGTCCGGGAGCAGTGGCCGGCAACTGAACGACCAAGGTCGCCGCCTCACCTGCCTCACCCATATCGCTAATGACATGAGCATTGGTCGCCACAGTAAGCCCATCGCCGACAACAAAGCCGGTGCCACGCAACTTCATCTGTGGGCCATTGGCCTTTTGGTAGGTACCGACGATGACCACCGACGACTTCAGTCGCGCAATGGTCTCCACCATGTCCGCGCCCGCTGACAGGCTATAAAGCGTCAGGATCCAGGCGAGAATCAGGCGATGGATTTGATCAGCCATTCAATATCATGAAGGCGTGGGGCGTCACATTGAGCGCGCGCGAATGCGTCCCAACTCGGGTGACGATTCGACCACAGCAGGATCGTAGGGGTGCTCCTCACTGGGAAACAACTCATGAATCCTCTTGACATAGTCTCGTGTTTCGGCGAATGGCGGAATGCCCCGGAAGCGGTTCACGGCACCCTCACCAGCGTTGTAGGCAGCCGCCACCAACGTCACATTACCCTGAAAATAGGCCAGCAACCAACGCAGGTAAGCCAGACCGCCGCGAACGTTCTGTTCCGGATCCAAAGGCTTCTTGACATTGAAGCGGACGGCCGTGTCAGGGATCAACTGCATCAGGCCCTGAGCGCTCTTGGCTGAAACAGCCAACGGATCGAAATTGGATTCGGCACGGATCACCGCCATGGCCAGCCTGGGCATGATTCCGTACGCTGGCGCAAGTCTCTGTACCAGTTCCAGTACCTTCTGCTGGGCCGGCGTCAGATCGTCGAACTTGATGTCGTCGTCCGAAGGACCGCCCTCCTCTCGTACCGCCATGCAGGCTGGGGCCGCTGCCGTGTCGTTACCGACAAATCGGAGCATGCGCTCAGCGTCGGCATTGCCTTGGCTAGCCGCAAGCGAAAAGAAGTATGAGGCCAAGCCATCATCACGCGGCACGCCACGACCATTGGCGTAAATCCAGCCTAAACGGTACTGCGATTCAGCATCGCCGATCCGGGCACCTTCGCAGTACAGTTGCACGGCTTTCTCCGGATCGCGAGGCACACCTTCACCATGTTCGAGGGCGAGCGCCTCCATGCGGAGCGTAACGGCAGCGTCCTCGGTTTGAGCGGAGTCGACGGCCCCACAGACTCCCGGGCCTACCAGTAGCGCCAGCGCAATACCGGAGATGGGAATCCGCAATTTCAAGACAGCCCTTTCTTCGACAAAGAAGCGATCAACCTCCAGCCTCCTTCATCAATCGAGCCACGTCGGCCTGTGCCGAAAACTTGTCGCCCAGTTTCGCCAACTCCTCCAGGTTCTTCCTGGCTTCCTCCTTCTTGCCGGCCTTGATCTGCGTACGCGCCAGGCTAAGCCTCAACATCGGCGACTCTGGTGCCAGCGCTATCGCCTTTTGCAACAATTCCAAGGCGCGCGGGAGCTCCCCTCTCTCCGCAAGCAAGGAGCCCAGAGTCTCCATGAGCTCCGGTTGGTTCGGGGCGACGCGGTTCGCTTTCTCCGCATAGTCCAAAGCCCTTGGATCCTTCAATTGCCCGAGCGCCCAGGCAATGTTGTTGAGAAGGAGCGCATTGTTCGGTTGGTCCGTCAGCAGGGCCTGATAATGTCTGATCGCCGTGGCAAATTCCTTTCGCATGGTGGCACTCTCAGCCATCGCCATCCTGAAGCCGGCATCATGCTGGTGATCTGTCAGCCACCCGCTGGCGAACTTTTCCGCCTCGGCGGCCTTACCGCCAGCGTACAGGGCCGCATAGACCTTGATTGCAAGGTCGGACGAGGGGGCCTGCTTCAAGCCAGCCTGATAAGCAGTCAGGGCACCAGGCCAGTCCTTGCGTGAAGCGGCAAGGTCACCCTCAAACAGGAATCCGATCGCCTCCTTGGGCCGTTGCCGCTTGACCTCCCGAATCACGCTCTGTGCATCGAGATAATTCTGCGCGTCGACGCACAGCATGATCAGACCACGTTGTGCCAAGAGGGAATCCGGCGCCAGTTCCAGCGCCTTGCGCAGATTCTGGATTGCCATGGCCTTGTTCTTGGCGACGACGTTAACGTCTGCCATACGTAAGTATGGTTGCGGTGAACCTGGCATTAGCGACACCAGTTTGCTGTAGGCAGCCAGTGCCTGGTTGGTATCGCCAGCCGCCTGTTGTGCCCGCCCCAGCGCGTCCAGGATCTCAACTCGGTCGGGAATCGCCGCCGCGGCATCCTGCGCCGCCGCGACCGCCTTGCTGGCCTCCTTGTTCTGCAATCGCAGTTTGATCAGTGCCAGGCGTGGCCCAGGCTCGTTCGGACTGGCTTGCACCGCCTTGCCAATCAGGGCTGCAACCTCATCCGCGCTGCCACCGGCCCTGGCTTTGAGCTCAGCCAGCGCCAGCATCGCCTCCATGTTCTTTGGATCGGCCGCCAACACAGCTTCAAAACGTTTCCTGGCGTCATCCGGCTTGTCTTCCTTCAGGTCCAGACCAGCAAGGCTTGCCGCCGCCGGAAAATAGCCAGGCTTAATCGAGAGTGCCTTTTCGAAGCTCTTGCGAGCCGCCGCCAGTTCGTTCTTTGCCACCAGAATGGTGCCGCGCAGGGAATGGACCAAGGGATTGTCCGGCTGTTTCTTTTCGAGGCCACTGACCGCCTTCATTGCCGTAGCAAAGTCCTTGCGCCTGATCGCCGTCGCTATCAAGGCCATATCCGCCGTCGTTCCCGTATCGGCCGATGCAATTCGTTCCAGTTCGCCAACTGCCGCGTCGGTCTTTCCCTCGATCAGATGTGTCAGGGCAACCTTGGTTTGCTTCGGCGCATCGCTTGGATCCAGGGCGGACGCCCGGGCGAAATATTCCTCGGCCTTTTGCGGATTGCCATTCTGCAAGTAGGTCTCGCCGGCCAAAGAAAGCAGAGTCGGGCTATTGTCGCCTTGGGCCAGCATGGGTTCAAGCATGGTGAGCGCTCTTGCAGGCTGGCCAGTACGCAGGTAGATCGTCGTCAGCATCCGGCGGGCGAGCGTCGCTCCTGGCGAAAGCTTCAAGGCACGGGAGAGGAAATCCTCGGCTTGGACCATTGAATTAAGCTGGAACTGAATCGCCCCCGCCACCAGCAGGACTCTCGGATCATTCGGCGCCACTTTGAGCAGATCTTGGCTCACCTCCTGCGCCCGTTTGAAGTCCTTCTTCTGATACAAGTACTCTGCCTCGGTCATCAGCGTTGCTGGATTCTTGGGCAATATCTTCTTCATTGCCTGCAGCTGCGCATCGGCCTCATCCAATTTGTTCTGTTTCACGAGTATCGCAAAGATCGCCGCATGCGCGCCCACCGAATCGGGCTTGGCGTCCAATGCCTTGCGATAGGCTGCCAGCGCGCCCTCCGCATCTTTCTGGAAGCCGAGAACGTCACCCTTGAACTTCCAGGCATCGTGGTTCTTGGGATCCTTGGCCAGGACGGCTTCCAGCAGGTTGAGAGCGCCGGGCAGGTCGTTGTCCGACGCCATCAGCCGGGCCTTCACGATCATCGTCGGGGCATAATCCGGTTTGATCCCCAATGCCACGTCAATGGCTGCCCGTGCTTTGTCCAACTGTCCAGTCGCTGCCTGTGCTGAAGCGATTGAGGTTTGCAGGTCGACCTTGGCATCCGGCGTCGCCAATTGGTCCGTCTTCAACTCGCTCAGGAGCTTCTTCGCCTGTCCCGAGGCCAGCAGCGCATGTGCCAGCATCGGAACGACCTGATCCGCGGAATATTTCGCGTCCATGGCCTTGCGCAACTCCACTTCGGCTCCGACCGGATCGCCACTTTGCAGCAAGGCCTTGCCGAGAAGGAATCGGGCTTCTGGCAGGCCAGGGTCCTTCTGCAGCGCATTCTTGATCTGGATGGCTGCCGCCTTGGCATCGTCCTTGGCCAGATAATCCCGCGCGGAAGCAAGCAAAGCTTCAGGGTCGTCCCTGCTGCCACAGGCCGTCAGCAGCAATGTAACTGTCAGCACCACAGCCCAGCCGCGCCAGAGTCGATAGTGAATTCCCACAGGGCATTCCTCCCAAGGTCGAATAACAGTACAGGCCATCATTTCAGGCCAAATCGGTGCATCAGGTCGTAAAGTGTGGGCCGGCTGATGCCGAGAAGCTCGGCAGCTTTGACGACATTGCCGTTGGCCCGCGCCAGCACGGTAATGACGGCTCCCTTTTCCGCCTCTTCACGAATCGTCCGTAGATCAAAGGCCAGCGGATCACCAGGCTCGCCGACCAACCCGAGGTCCTCGGCCGAAATCTGACTGCCTTCTGCCATGATCACGGCCCGCCTGATGTAGTTTTCCAACTCTCGCACATTCCCGGGCCAGGCCTGAGTTTCGATCGCACCCAAGGCCTCAGCCGTCAGCGACATCGTGCCGCGCTGATGCTCCTGGGCAAAACGGCGAATGAAGACATTGGCCAGCAACGCCGGATCGCCCAAGCGCTGACGCAGCGGCGGGATGGTTGTAACAATTTCCGCGAGACGATAGTAGAGATCCTCGCGGAATCGTCCTGTCTTGATCAACTCCTTGAGATCCTGATGCGTCGCGCCAACAATGCGCAGATCAACAGCAATCTCCTGTCGGCCGCCAACGCGCTCCAAGACACGCTCCTGCAGAAAGCGAAGCAGTTTGGCCTGTAATGCAAGCGGCAGATCGCCGATTTCGTCGAGGAACAGCGTGCCGCCGTTGGCCAATTCGATCTTGCCCGGCGTCGTCTTGACTGCACCCGTGAACGCACCCTTTTCGTAGCCGAACAATTCGCTCTCGAGGAGATTCTCGGGAATGGC
>PMIF01000032.1:0-428 GCA_003157035.1 Rhodocyclaceae bacterium | reverse complement strand
GCCTGCAGGCGTCGATTCTCCTGTTGGAGGTCGTGAAGGCGAAACGCCCGATCGATGGTCAGGCCGAGCAACTCCGGCTCGAACGGCTTGGCGAAGAAATCGTAAGCCCCAAGTTCGATAGCCCGCAGCGCGTTGGTGCGGTCGTTTTGGCCCGTGAGAACGACGATCTTGGTATCTGGCGCAACGGCCAGAATTTGCTCCAACAAACGAAAACCTTCGGAAGTTGAATCGGGATCAGGTGGTAAGCCAAGATCCATGGTCACCACCGCGGGTTGGTGGCGCCGAATCTGCAGCAGGGCGCTTTCCCTGTCGCTGGCGGCAACTGTGTCAAAGCGATCAAACGACCAGCGCATCTGCTTTTGCAGCGCCGGATCGTCTTCTACGATCAGTAACGGCCGTTGGACTTCGTCGCTCATGTCGCTTCACGT
>PMIF01000271.1 GCA_003157035.1 Rhodocyclaceae bacterium | reverse complement strand
CGCCTTGATGATGTCCGGCGCGTGACCGCCGCCCGCGCCTTCGGTGTGGAAGGTGTGGATGGTACGGCCCTTGAAGGCGGCGATGGTCGCTTCGACGAAGCCGGATTCATTCAACGTATCGGTGTGGATCGCCACCTGCACGTCCATCTTCTCGGCGACCGAGAGGCAGTTGTCGATGGCGGCGGGCGTGGTGNNCAGCTTGAGGCCGATGGCGCCGGCCTCGACCTGCTCCTTGAGCGGCCCCGGCAGCGAGGCGTTGCCCTTGCCGAGAAAGCCGAGGTTCATCGGGAAGGCGTCGGACGCAGCCAGCATGGAGTGGATGTGCCACGGCCCCGGCGTGCAGGTCGTCGCAAAGGTGCCCGTCGCCGGGCCGGTGCCGCCGCCGAGCATGGTCGTGACGCCGGACATCAGCGCCTCCTCGATCTGCTGCGGGCAGATGAAGTGGATGTGCGAATCGATGCCGCCGGCCGTGACGATCATGCCTTCGCCGGCAATGGCTTCCGTGCCCGCGCCAACCGGAATGGTGACACCCGGCTGCACGTCCGGGTTGCCCGCCTTGCCGATGGCCCAGATGCGGCCGTTCTTGAGGCCGATGTCGGCCTTGACGATGCCCTGCACGGCGTCGACGATCAGCGCGTTGGTGATCACCGTGTCGGCCACGTCTTTCGCCAGCTTCTGGCCCTGGCCCATGCCGTCGCGGATCACCTTGCCGCCGCCGAATTTCACTTCCTCGCCGTAGATCGTGTAGTCCTTCTCGACTTCGATCCAGAGTTCCGTGTCGGCGAGGCGCACGCGGTCACCGGTCGTCGGGCCGAACATTTCGGCATAGGCTTGCTTGGTGATCTTCATTTCAGCGCTCCTTGCACCTTGCCTTGGAAGCCATACACCTTGCGGGCGCCGGCGTAGTCGACCAACTCGACGGTCCGCGTCTGGCCCGGCTCGAAGCGCACCGCCGTGCCGGCGGCGATGTTGAGGCGCATGCCGCGCGCGGCAGCGCGATCGAAGCTCAGCGCCTCGTTGGTTTCGAAGAAGTGGTAGTGCGAGCCGACCTGCACCGGACGGTCGCCGGTGTTGGCCACCGCCAGCGTCAAGGTGCGGCGGCCGGCGTTCAGCTCGATCTCGCCGCTGTCGACTTTCATTTCGCCTGGGATCATGGTCGCCTCACACAATCGGATTGTGAACAGTGACGAGCTTGGTGCCGTCGGGGAAGGTGCCTTCCACCTGGATCTCGGGGATCATCTCCGGCACGCCTTCCATCACCTCGTCGCGGCGGAGCAGCGTCGCGCCGTAGCTCATCAGCTCGGCCACCGTCTGGCCGTCGCGCGCGCCTTCGAGGATGCCGGCGGTGATGAAAGCCACCGCCTCCGGGTAGTTGAGCTTGAGGCCGCGCGCCTTGCGCCGCTCGGCGAGCAGCGCGGCGGTGAAGATCAGCAGCTTGTCCTTCTCTCGCGGTGTGAGTTCCATACGATCTCCTTACGTGTTCCAGATCCGGGGCACGACCATGTCGCGCCCGATAAAGGCGGGCCGCAGCGCGCGCCAGAGTTCGACGAACCAGGCGCGGGCGGCTTCGGATGAATGGCCGACGTAGCGGCCGACGAACAGATTGGGCATCGCAGTTACACCCCACTGCGCGCCGGCTTCGACGGGTGTCGCCTGCCGGCAGGCGGCCAGCGTCTCCGCGCCGACGTCCGCTCCCGCCGCGATCACTGTCGAGCAGACGCTGAACCCGGCGAGGCCGACGGGCGAGTCGAGCAGCGCCGAACCGCCCTCGATGCGTCCGCGCTCGCGCCAGAGCGGCACGCCGTCGAGGCGGATATCGGTGGCGAGTTGCAGCGCGCCGCGCGAGAAGGTCTCGCCGCTGGCGCGTCGGCCGAGGCAAAGCGTCTCGACGCCGATGTAACGCGCGCCTGCCTCCAATTCGACGGTGGTCCGCATGCGCGCCTGCGCGCCGGCGAAGACGATGCTTTCCTGCGGCAGCCACTCAGCCGTACCACCACGGCTGACTTTCAGATTCACGATCTGCTCCGCCAGCGCCCCAGCCGAGCGATACCACTTGCCCGCGCCCGGCGTGGTGAGCAGCGCCTGCGCGTCGGCGCCAACCTCGACGTCGATGTGCAGATGATCGCCGCCGCAGATGCCGGCCGGCGGATGCAGCACGATGGCGTGGCAGATGTCCCGGCCTTCCGGGTAGAGCGCCTTCTGGATGCGCAGCGGCCCTTGGTGGCGGCTGGCCGCGAGGATCGTGCCGCCACGTTCACCTGTGCGTCGGGCGAAGCGCAGCGCGAGGTTCGCCGGCCAAAGCGGCGAGGGTGTCGGCGTCTGATCGGGCAGGCGGGCGGTCATGGCGCCATTATCAGCGCAGACGGGGCGGTCGCGGAATACGTCGGATTACGCAGTGAGGCATCACGGGCCATGTGGGCCCGCATCCCACGGGGCGACCTCGCCACCGAATCGCTCGGCGAGGAAATCCACCAGCAGGCGCAACGCCAGGGGCTGATGTTGGCGCGAGAGATAGATCGCGTGGATGCCCAGTACTTCCGGTTCCTAGTTCGGCAGCAATTGGACATCTCAGCCGTCCGGGCCAATCGGAAAGCAGGCCATGGCGGACAGGAGTCGGCCATGACCTGCCGGTCATCGATTCGGCATAGCCGTCATTCGATCGGCGGGTTAACTCGGAGACCGGCCTGACGGCTTACGCGAACAACTCGGCCAAGGCGGACTGCCATCATATTGATGGGCAACGGCTGCTTCACACAAGATTCCGTATACGCCCGCTGCATGAACCGAATTACAACATCCCTTGCCGAAAGTCTTTGGGTGTTACTCCCGCGTTTCGCCGGAAGAACTTCACGAAATTGGTCGCCTCGGAAAAGCCCAGTTGATACGCCACTTCAGCGACCGAAGCTGTACTGTGCGCGAGCAAGCGCTTGGCTTCCAGCAGGACTCGCCGTGAAATAGCCTCCTTGGCGGATCTTCCTTCTGCGGCAAGGCAGGCCCGCGAGATCGTACTTTCCGAGTAGCCAAGCCGCCGCGCGTAGTACCGCAAACTGTGCTCTTTGGCAAAACTGGCTTCCAGCGCCTGAATGAACAAGCGATAGGTCAAGCGGCTAGTTGCGATCATTTCGACACCACCGCGACCCTGCTTCTGCAACTTTGCGATACGAGTCAGCAGTGCCATCAGCTCGTAACGAATTAGGGCGATATCGAGTCCTTCACCAGAGAACAGGTCAAAATCCTGTCTCAGCTGCTGGAAGCCCGCCTCGATTACACGGCGGGTATCTTCCTCCAGTCGAAGCCCCGGGACCCATGCGTCAAATCCCAGTAGTCCCACCTCGCGCGCGAAGATCTGACCACTACTGTGCGGCAAGGCACCCGGATCGATCAGGATCAGTTGTGCTTCAAAAGGGTCTTCGGAATGCCACTGTTGAACCTGTCCCGGTTGCACAAACAGCATCTGTCCGGGCGAGAGTGACCAGTCGATAAAGTCGACGGTGTGGCTGCCCCTCCCCTCCATGACCAGCATCAGCATGAAGAAATCGACACGCTGCGGCTGATTGAGCTGCTTGGCCGCGACCTTGCCGCGCAGCTCCGCCATGGTCATGGGTTCGATGCCCAGCGCAGCCAAGCGGGGATTTTCAAACCGGATGTCGGGTAATGGTGCCGTCTTCTTCAATCTACCTCGCATGGGCTGCCTGCTCGATTTTGACCATTTTCTGAATCTAACCGACCTCGAAACAAAAAGCCAGATTCCGCAGAATGGACCCTACTGAAACGCCAAGAGCACGTCGCCTGCTATAACTCCTCGGAGAATGCAACGGCAAGTTCTGATTGAAATCTGAATCCATCTGCGTCGCATTGACTCGCGGCGAGAAAACTAGAGGAAATTGACCATGAAACACTATTTGATCGTTGGCGCATCCGGCTCGGTCGGCTCACTCGTTGCCAGCAAACTCGCCGCCCAAGGCGCATTCGTCCATGCCTTGACCAGCAAACCGGAGCGCGCTGGACAAGTGGAAGGCAACATCCGCTGGATCTACGCCGATCTCAAGAGCGGCCAAGGTGTCGCCGACGCTTTCGCCCGCGTGCAGCGTGCCTTCATTTTCGCGCCGCCCGGCTATGTGCCACAGGATGAGATCATCTCCCCGCTCATTCGGGAAGCTGTGCGCAACAAGCTCGAAAAGGTCGTGTTGCTGACAGCGCTGGGGGCGAATGCGGTCGACACCGCGCCATTGCGGGTGGCAGAACTGGAGTTGGAACGTTCCGGACTGGCATACAACATTGTCCGTCCGAACTGGTTCATGCAGAACTTCAACACCTTCTGGATTCAGGGCATCAACGAACACAACAAGATCCTGCTGCCTACCGGTAAGGCGAAGGGCAGCTTCATCGACGTGCGCGACATCGCCGATGTGGTCGTGCGTCTGATCAGCACGGATGATCTGAATAACCAGGCGTTCGACATTACGGGCAGCCAGTCTCTCGATCACGATGAAGTGGCCGAGCTGCTGTCAAAGGTGGCTGGACGCAAGGTCAGCTATCAGGAAATTCCGCCCGAAGTGCTGAAGCAGGGTTTCCTCGCGGCAGGACTGCCGGAAGACTATGCCGATTTCCTGTTGCTGATTCTGGGCTTCTTCGCACAGGGCTACAGCGCCCACACAACGAATTCGGTGAAGGATTTACTCGGACGTGATCCGATTGCGTTTGGACAGTACGCTGAGGATTACAAGCGCGCTTGGCTTTAGGACTTGGAAAGCCACCCAATACGCCGACTCACAAGGTCGTCGTTCTTCGTTTATAGGTTCGCCGACCTCGACCCTAACTGCTGCAAAGCATCCCGACAGCAAGAAGACTGGCGGTTAGGAATGGTCGATGCGCTGCCGCGGGAGGGAGTGCTGTGGTGGAAGCATATCTTTGCCAGCCCCGCCACTGGCGGCATAACGTTGCCAGGGCGGCAACGTTACGGTTTCCGGGACACATCGGTCCTTGATGGTGCCGAGCGCACGTAGTGCATCACCCATTCTGACGCGGCCTGTTCCCAGCCGGCAGCTCGAGTGTGATCGCCAGGCCGCCATCTTCGCGCAATGCGGCTCGGATACGTCCGCCGTGGATCGTCATAGTCCGCCGTGCTATGGCGAGGCCTAGGCCGGTACCGCGCACGGACTCGCTTCCTTCGACGCGGGTGAAGGGCTCGAAGATCGCATCCAGCATGTCCGACGGCACTCCGGGTCCGTGGTCTTCCACGCGGGTTTCCAACATCGAGCCATCACCGCTCACACGTGAGCGGATCTCTACCGTCGTGCCCGGTGCGGTGAATTTGACGGCATTGCGAATGACGTTCTCGAAGGCCCGATAGATCAGTTCACCGTCGACTTCGGCGACGAATGCCCCTGGCGCATCGATGGTCACTGAACGCGACGACGCGCGCGCCTCGAAGTCGGCGTCCTCGGCGATGGCGTGGAGCACTTCGACGATGTCGATCCGACTGTGCGCGACGCTGGTGCGTCCGGCTTCAAGGCGGTGCAGGGTCAGCAGTTCCTCGACCAGCGCGTCGAGCCGCTGGCACTCGCGATCGACGCGATCGATCATGGCCGGTACCTGGCCGGGGTCCTGGCGCAATAGGCCGATCGCCGCCTGCATGCGGGTTACCGGCGACCGCAGTTCGTGCGAGATGTCGTGCAGCAAGGTCTCGCGCGATTCAGTCAGCTGCTGGAGCTGGGTCGCCATGCGATCGAAGTCCTCGGCGAGATCGGCGATCTCGTCGCGCTGGCCGCCCATCAACGCCTGCACCCGCGTATCCAGACGCCCCTCGGCGACGCGGCGAAGCGCCCAGCTCAGATGCCGCAACGGGCGCGCGAGATACCAGGCAAGCGCCACGCCCGTGACCAGGATCGCCAGCGTGCCGGAAAGCACCGGCGCCAGCGGCACGGGCAACGGCCCGAGGCGAGCTTCGTCAGGGGGGGGAGGCAGGCCGCTGAAATAGAAGATCGCGACGGTGCCCGCGATTCCCAGGCTCATGGCGAACCCAAGGGCCAGCAGCAGCTTCCAGAACAGGCGGTTACGTTTCCAGGCCATGGTCAATCGATCAACAGCTGATAACCCTGGCCGCGCACGCTTTGAATCCACGATTGTCCGTCGGGCCGCGTACCGAGTTTCTGGCGGATGCCGCTGATGTGCACGTCGATGCGGCGATCAAATCGGGCCAGCGGCTGGCCGAAGGCCTGCAAGGAAATGTCCTGCTTGCTGAGCAACTGGCCGGCGTGGCGGGCCAGCACTTCGAGCAGATTGAACTCGGTGCCGGTCAGATCCAATACCTCGCCATGCAAGGTTGCACTGCGGCTGCCCGGCCACACCGTCAGCGCGCCTGCCTGCAGCATGCGCGGGTTGCCGGCCGGCGCGCGCGCTTCGGTGCGACGGAGGATCGCGCGCAGGCGCGCGACCAGTTCCCCCGGCGTGCAGGGCTTGGGCACGTAATCGTCGGCGCCTTGATCGAGCCCGACGATGCGGTCGATGTTGTCGCCGCGGGCAGTGAGCATCAGTACCGGCACTGCGCTCGCCGCCCGGATGCGGCGCAGCGCCTCGATGCCGGACAGGCGCGGCATCATGATATCGAGCACGACGATGCCGTAGCGGCCGGAAACGGCCTCCGCGACGCCGCTCTCGCCGTCGTGCACGGCGTCGACGGCGAATCCCTCGTGCACGAGGTAGGTCGACAGCATGGCGGTGAGGTCGACATCGTCGTCGACGAGCAAGACCCTGGTCATGGATCGATTCAACCCGAGAAAGTGACTTCAGTATGGCACCAAACCCTGGGTGCAGGCCGTGGGCGCCGTGTACTTTTACCCTGCTTAACACTGCTGAACCGCAGGCAACCGAGCCCGAAACTACGATGTTCGCAACTCGGAACGAACTTCATGCGAACATCCTACGGTCTCCCATTCTCAGCCCTCGTCATCATGGCAGCCGCCTTGGGCGGCTGCGCAGTCGGCCCCGCTTACCGAGAACCCAAGCCGGCCGTTCCGGCGGCTTGGCACGCCCCCCAGCCCCACGGTGGCACCATCGCCGGGATGACCGACTGGTGGCGGCAATTCGACGATCCGACACTTGACGCCCTGATCAGTGTGGCGGAATCCGCCAGCCCGACCCTGGACAAGGCCTGGGCCAACATCCAGAAGGCACGCGCGACCCTGACGACGGCCCAGGCCGACGGCCTGCCGAGCCTGACCGCGCAAGGCTCGGCGACGCGCGTCCGGCAGCAGGCGGTGGACGGCCAGATGACCGTGGCGACCGCGCGCAACCGCAGCCTCGAGACTTCGTGGGAAATCGACCTCTTCGGCAAGGTCCGGCGCAATGCCGAGGCGGCCCAGGCGCGCATCGAGGCGCGCGTCGACGACTGGCACGATGCGCGCGTCTCGCTGGCGGCGGCAGTGGCCGACACCTATGTGCAGTCTCGCGGCTGCGAACTTCTGGCCGATGCCTATGCGCGTGAACTCGCCTCGATTCGCGAGACTGAGAAGGCAACCGCCCTGCTCGTGCAGGCGGGATTCTCCGCCTCCGCCGATGGTTCCCTGGCGCGGGCGTCGGTCGCCAGCACCGAGTCGACGCTGATAAGGCAGCGTGCGCAATGCGACCTCCTGGTCAAGTCGCTGGTCGCACTCACGGGAACCGACGAAGCCGATTTGCGCGCCCGCCTGGTGGGCGCCACCGGGCGCATTCCCCAGCCGGCCGCCATCGATGTGCCCAGTGTTCCGGCCGAGGCCCTGCGGCAACGTCCCGATCTCGCTGGCAGCGAGCGCGAGCTGGCGGCAGCCAGCGCCGAAATCGGCGCGGCCCAGGCCGACCGCTTTCCAAGCCTGTCGCTGGTGGGCGTCATCACGATGGCCACGGCCACGTCGTCGCTCACCACCTGGTCGTTCGGGCCTTCACTGTCGCTGCCGTTGCTGGATGGCGGCAGACGGCGCGCCGCCGTGGACAGTGCCCGTTCCGGCTATGCGGCGGCCGACGCCGACTACCGGCAGAGGGTGCGCCAGGTGGTGAAGGAGGTCGAGCAGGCGCTGGTGAATCTCGACAGCGCCGGGCGGCGCACCGAGCAAGCGGAACAAGCCACAAGGGAATACCGCCGTTATTTCGACGTCACCGAACAGAACTGGCGCGCGGGTGGCGTCAGTCTGCTGACGCTGGAAGAGGCGCGGCGCTCGGCGCTGGCGGCCCAGATCGAGCTGATCGGGCTGCAGCGCGACCGCGTCGAATACTGGATCGCGCTCTACAAGGCGCTGGGCGGCGGCTGGCAGCCGGGTGCCGCGGCAACGCTCGCGAGCTCCGGCCAATCGCACAACGAACAAGGGGATAAGCGGTGAATCGCAAGTTACGTAACCGAACGCTGGCGGCAAGCGCAGTAGTGTTGGCCGGCCTCGTGGCCTGGATTGCCCGGCCCGCCGGTTCGCCGCCGGGACCGGGCGAGGCGGGCAGTAATGCCGCCAACGTCGCCAGCGCTCTCACTGTCGCGGCCGCTTCGCCCGAGACGCAGACCTGGCCACAAACCCTGCAGGCCAGTGGGGCGCTCGCCGCCTGGCAGGAAATCATCGTCAGCCCGGAGACCGGTGGCTTGCGCATCGTCGAGCTGCTGGTCGATGTCGGTGCCCGTGTAAAGCGCGGGCAGCTGCTCGTCCGGCTCGCCGACGACAGCCTGAAGGCCGATCTGCGCAAACAGGAGGCTGCGGTGGCCCAGGCGCGCGCCAATCTGGACCAGGCGGAATCCAACGTGCGGCGCGCCAAGCTGGTCGAAGGCAGTGGCGCGCTTTCGGCGCAGAAGGTCGAGGAATACCAGATCAACGAGGCGACCGCGCGCGCCGCGCTGGCCTCGGCGCTGGCCGAGCTCGACAGCATCCGACTCAAGCTCTCGCAGACCCGCATCGTGGCGGTGGATGACGGCCTCGTCTCGGCCAAGTCGGCCGTGCTGGGCAACGTGGTGAACACCGGCGCCGAACTCTTCCGCCTGGTGCGCCAGGGCCGCATCGAGTGGCGCGTCGAGCTCGATGCGCGCCAGCTCGCCGCCGTGCGGCCGGGCCTCCATGCCCAGGTCACGCTGCCCGGCGGCGAAAGCGTCGATGGCACCGTGCGCCAGGTGGCGCCGACCCTGTCCACCGGTACCGGCCGCGCCATCGCCTATGTCAGCCTGCCGGGCGAAAGCGCCGCGCGCGCCGGCATGTTCGCCAACGGCATCCTCGAACTGGAGGCCAAGCCGGCCTTGACCCTGCCGCAGTCGGCCGTGGTCATGCGCGACGGCAAGAGCTACGTCTTCGTCATCGGCGCGGGCGACAAGGTCGCCATCCGCGCCGTCGAAACCGGCCGCCGCCGCGGCGATCGCATCGAGCTGTTGAGCGGGTTCGCCACCGACGTCCGCGTCGTCGCCAGCGGCGGCGCCTTCCTGTCGGACGGCGCGCAGGTCACCGTGGTGAAGTCCGATACGGCCAACGTGGCCAGAGCGATCCCAGGAAACGCATCATGAATGTCTCCGCCTGGTCGATCCGCAACCCCGTTCCGGCAGTCCTGATCTTCATCCTGCTCACCCTGGTCGGGCTGATCGGCTTCAAGCAATTGCAGATCCAGGATTTCCCCGACATGGACCTGCCCACGGTCCGGATCGCCACGGCGCTGGAAGGGGCCGCGCCGGCGCAGCTAGAAACCGACGTAGCGCGCAAGATCGAAGACAAGCTCGCATCGTTGAGTCGCCTCGACCATGTCACCACGACCGTCACCGACGGCGCGGTGAACATCGACGTCAGCTTCGAAATCGACAAGAACAGCGAGGAAGCCCTGAGCGAGGTGCGCAACGCCGTTGACAGCGTGCGCGCCGATCTGCCTTCCAGCATGGCCGCGCCCACCGTGTCGAAGGTGACCGCTGCCGCCTCGCCGCTGCTCACCTACACCATCGAGTCGGCGCGGCGCGACGAGCAGGACCTATCGTGGTTCGTCGATAACGACGTGGCCAAGGCGCTGCTCGCCGTCAAGGGCGTCGCCCAGGTGGCACGCGTCGGCGGTGTCGACCGCGAGGTGCATGTTGACCTCGAAGCAGCGCTGATGGCCGGCATGGGCGTGACGCCGGCAGCGGTGTCGGCGCAACTGAAGGCGGTGCAGAAGGACGCCTCGGGCGGCCAGGGCGACATCGCCGGCCAGCGCCAGTCGGCGCGCACCATCGCCACCGTCGGCTCCGCGTCCGAGATCGCCGCCATTACCGTGCCCCTGTCGGACGGCCGTTACGTGCGGCTCGACCAGATCGCGCGCATCAGCGACAGCTACGCCGAGCGGAGCTCGGTGGCCTTCCGCGACGGTCAGCCGGTGATCGGCTTCCAGGTGACGCGCTCGCGCGGCTATTCCGACGTCAGCGTCGCCGACGGCGTGCGCGAGGCGGTGACGCGCTTTGCGCAGGCGCACGCCGAGGTTCGCATCGCCGAGGCCAGCAATACGGTGGCGCCGATCGAGGACAACTATCACGGCTCCATGCACTTGCTGATCGAAGGCGCGCTGCTCGCCGTCCTGGTCGTCTGGTGGTTCCTGCGCGATTGGCGCGCCACCCTCGTCTCCGCCACCGCGCTGCCGCTATCGATCATTCCGGCGTTCGCCGTGATGGCGCTGGCCGGCTTCTCGCTCAACAAGATCACGCTGCTTGCCCTGTCGCTGGTGGTGGGCATCCTGGTGGACGACGCAATCGTCGAGGTCGAGAACATCGCGCGCCACCTGCGCATGGGCAAGACGCCCTACCAAGCGGCGATGGAGGCGGCCGACGAGATCGGCCTGGCGGTGATCGCCACCACCTTCACACTGGTCGCGGTCTTCCTGCCGACAGCCTTCATGAGCGGCATTCCCGGCAAGATCTTCCGCCAGTTCGGCGTCACGGCGTCGGTGGCAGTGTTGGCCTCGCTCCTGGTCGCGCGCCTGCTGACGCCGATGATGGCCGCCTATTGGCTCAAAGGCGCCGAACAGGCGCAGCGCGACGGTCCGGTCATGCAGCGCTACCTGGGCTGGGTGCGCGCCGCGCTCGGCCGGCGCAAGTCGGTCGTGGCGGGCGCATTGGCCTTCTTCGTCCTGTCGCTGGCTCTCATCCCGCTGCTGCCGACTGGCTTCCTGCCGGCGCAAGACCTGGCACAGACACGCATTTCGCTCACCTTGGCGCCGGGCAGCACCCTCGCCGACACCACGGCGCTGAGCCGGCGCGCCGCCGAACTACTTCGCACCGTACCCGAGGTCAGTGGCATCTTCATCGTCGTGGGCAGTGCCAGCACCGGCGGCGGCATGAATGCCGGCACCATGGCCGACGTGGCGAGCGCGACGCTGACGGTCGAACTGGTGCCGCGCGGCGAGCGCACGCTCAAACAATCCGCCGTCGAAGCCAAGATGCGCCAATTGCTGCGCACCCTGCCGGGCGCCCGCGTCGCGGTGGGCGGCTTCAACAACGGCGAGAAGCTCGAAATCACACTGGCCAGCGACGATCCCCAGGCGCTGGCACAGGCGGCCGCGGCTGCCGAGACCCAGCTGCGCACCCTCAAGGGCATCGGCAACGTCGTCTCCAGCGCGGCACTGCAGCGGCCGGAAATCCAGGTTCGGCCCGATCCGGCGCGCGCCGCGTCGCTCGGCGTCACCTCTGAAGCCCTGGCTGATGCCGTGCGCATCGCCACCTACGGCGACTACTCGACCGCATTGCCCAAGCTCAACCTGCCGCAGCGCCAGATCCCGATTCGTGTACGTATGGATGCCACGGTACGCAACGACCTCGATGCCATCGCCCAACTGCGTGTGAAGGGCAGCGACGGTACCGTCAGCCTGGCGTCGGTCGCCAATGTGGGCATGGGCAGCGGGCCGGCGCAGATCGATCGCCTGGACCGGCTGCGTAACGTCACGCTCAGCGTCGAACTGAACGGCCGGGCGATCGGCGAAGTGCAACGGGAGGCTCAGCAACTGCCGGCGCTGAAGAATCTCCCTGCCGGCGTCAAGCGCGTCGAGCAGGGCGAACTGCAACGCATGGGCGAACTGTTCCAGAGCTTCGGCCTGGCGATGGCGATCGGTATCTTCTGCATCTATGCCGTGCTGGTGCTGCTCTTCCACGACTTTCTGCAGCCGGTGACGATCCTTTGCGCCTTGCCGCTGTCCCTGGGCGGCGCGCTCTCTGCGCTGTGGATCGCCCACCAGGCGTTCTCGATGCCAGTGGTGATTGGCGTGCTAATGCTGATGGGCATCGTCACCAAGAACTCCATCCTGCTGGTCGAGTACGCTATCGTCGCCCGCCGTCACGGCATGGGCCGGCTGGAGGCCATCATCGACGCCTGCCACAAGCGCGCCCGGCCCATCGTCATGACCAGCATCGCGATGGTGGCCGGCATGCTGCCCAATGCCCTCGGCCTTGGGGCCGAGCCAAGCTTCCGCCAGCCGATGGCCGTCGTGGTCATCGGCGGTCTGCTGACTTCCACCGTGCTCAGCCTACTGGTGGTGCCGGTTGTGTTTACGTATGTGGATGACTTGCTGCAATGGGGGCGGCAGCGCTTTCTTGGGTCAGTGCAGAACGTCAATGTGAAGACGGTCGCCTGATGTCTATGGGAGAACGTTTCCAGAGTCCCCATCGGTGGTTTCTCCCAGGCAGTAGCTTCGTGTGACCGCTCGACTCTTAGAGCAGCCGTTGAGCTTCTGAAGGAGCGACCGGCAGGTTTGGGCACCGAGCACTCGGTGACGACTGACTGCTTCGAGAAGCGAAACTTCACTGACCGGTTTCCGGCGATGAATCCGAAGAGGCGGCGGTCGCATGCGTGCCCATCGCGGACATGACGATCCCCCGCAACCAGTCATTCAGAGAGCAGCACCAACGGGCCGCGGGCGCCAGGGTTCGCCGAAATCTAGTGTGGCCAAGACGGCGGCCTACTTCTCGCCCCCAGAGCGCTTTGTCTTCTTGGGTTTGGGTGCGGGAAGCCCTCTGTCAGTGATCCTGATAAGGTTCGATATCCACTCTCGGTCGTCTAGTTCATCACCGATGAGAAAATGATCTTTGGCGCCTGGATATGGTGCTGCTTCGGTGACTCGCTTAACAAAGGAGCGCCCAGCGGATGTCGGCTTCACAAATAATTGATTGTCGCAAACCAGGGCGACGACCTTCCCATCGCAGTAGATCGCATATTCACCAAACATCTTTCGGAACGTAATCGTTCCGGATGCGCCGACTTGATCGCAGACGTATTCGACGAAGGCCAACGCTGAGGCCATTTGCTATTCAATCGTCTCAGGAGAGTTGGAAGTAGGTGTCGACAAGTATGTCGGCAACGCTCAAGGTCAGTGGCGGCTGGGCGGCTCTATCGCGCAGCGCCCCCTGCCACGACTGGTTACGCCGCATATGGAATACTCGCGAAAAGCTAAACCCAACCATTCTCGATAAACTCCATGATGCTGTAGCGCCGCCTCTCAAGCTTGTTGGACTGAATAGCGGCAATGATCTGTGCCAAACCCTCTGCGTATGGTGAAGGGCCGAATACTCTTGTTTCAAGAGCGATGCTGCCGACATGATCTTCAATTTCGACTCGGTGGTAGGCATGCCTTAATAGATACTCGGCTGGAATTTGCAAAGCTTCGCTTTGCTCTCGTGGGTCTCGAATTGAAACTATCTTCTCGCTCGGCAAACCCAGGGATTGGGCCAGCGCTACTGCGGTTCCTGGAACAGATGTCTTTCCGGCTTGGTGAGATTCGATAACTCTTACCTGGTAGTTCTTGAAATGGTGCCCATTCGCAGCGAGCATTGCCAAGAACTTGAGCATCAGTATGTTCGTGTTGGGGCATACAACCACAGGGAAACCTACCTCGCGGCCGTCAATTGCAGACCCCGTTGCCAGTTCTACAAGTGTTGATCCAGTTTCTTGGCAGTACGTAATGACATCTTCGAGTTCGCGGCCAGAACCGGCATGAACGACAATAGAACTTCCTTCGGTTTTGGCTGCGTCGCACCAGGGAATAACTTCGGTGGAAGATTCTCTCGGTAACTCACTCAAGAGTTCTCTGGCCAATTTTCCTGTGCCTACTACTACGACCACCATCTTTCCCTCCAGTGCCATGGCTCGCTACAAGCTCATCGAATGAACAGCTTCTCTGCTTGGGCTGGCGGCGCAGATCTAGCCGCCGCGCACCATCTCCCCCAGCCGCTTCACGCCGGAGGCGATGCGCTCGTCCCACGGATTGCCGCAGTTGAGGCGCAGGCAGTTGCGGTAGCGCCCGGAAGCCGAGAATAACTGCCCGGGAATAAAGGCGATGCCCTCGGCCACGGCCTGCCGGTGGAGGTCCAGCGCATCCACATCTTTCGGCATTTCCACCCAGAGAACGAAACCACCCTGGGGCTGGGAAATCCGGCACTCGGAAGGAAAGTGCTCGGCGATGGTGTCGGTCATGCGCGCCACCTGGCCGGCGCAGGCGCGGCGGGTGTGCCGCAGTTCGCGGGCGAAGCCGCCGCCGTCGAGGAATTGCGCCAGAGCCGCCTGGGGCACGGCGCCCGTAACACCGCTGTAGAGGGTCTTAAGCAACAGCAGTCGCTCAAAGTAGCGGCCGGCGGCGACGAAGCCCACGCGCAGGGCCGGGCTTACGGACTTGGTAAAGGACGAGCAGAGCATGACGTTGCCGGCCGTGTCGTAAGCCTTGATGGGCCAGGGCCGCTCGCCCTCGAAATGCAGGTCACCGTAGATGTCGTCCTCGATCAGGGGCACACCGCGCTCGGCCAGCAGGGCGGCGATGCGGCGCTTGTTGTCCTCGGGTATGACGCAGCCCAGGGGGTTGTGGCCGTTGGGGATCAGCAGGCAGGCCTTGACGGCGCCGTCGCGGGTGGCCAGTTCCAGGGCCTCGACGGAAACGCCGGTGCGCGGACTGGTGGGAATCTCCAGGGCCTTGAGGCCCAGGCTCTCGATGATCTGCAGGAGCACGAAGTAGGTCGGCGACTCCAGGGCAACGGTGTCGCCGGGTTCGGTGACGGCCCGCAGGCAAAGGTTCAAGGCCTCGGTGCAGGAGTTGGTGACCAGGATCTCTCCGGCATCCAGGGGACCGCCCCAGTCCAGGGAAAGCAGCACGAGCTTGCGCACCAGCGCCTCGTCGTTGTTGCGCACGCAGCTGCCGCCCGCCAGCAGATCTGGCTGCCGCCGCGCTACCTGGGCGAAGGCCCGTTGCATGCGCGCCGAAGGCAACAGCCCGGGCGCGGCGTGGGCCGAGCCCAGGGGCAGCACGCCGGGCTGCTCGTTGGCGTGCAGCACTTGCATAAGCAAGTCGTTCACGCCGACGAAGGTCGGCCGCGACAAGCGCCCCTTGGCCACCGGCTCCGCCCGGGCCGGCGAGCGCCGGCGCACATAGAAGCCCGCCTGGGGCCGCGCTTCCACCAGGCCGCGATCCTCCAACTGGCGCAAGGCTTGGAGTACCGTCGAAACCGACAGGCGTTTCTGGGACGACAACTGTCGCACCGAGGGCAAGCGGTCGCCGGGCGCCAGGATGCGGGTGTCGATGAGGCCGGCGAACTCGTCGGCCAGGCGGTCGTAGAGGAAGTCGCTCATTTTCGGGAAAGGGAAGTCACACAATATTGTCGGCTCCGCCGGTCATGTCGCGCAGATACAGCGGACCGCAGATTCGAGCATAACAGTTGCCGCACTATGCGTCTGTGACGGACACAATTTGCCGCCGCTGATGCTGTTGCCGCCGGACCGCTGCGCCTAGGCTGTCGCCATGAACCTGCTGCGCGCACCCCGTTACGACCTGACCGGCCTGGATATCGTCCTGGCCGAGGACCGGCCCCTGCGCCTGACCCGCGCCCAGGGCGTGCGCTTGCGTTGCACGAGCGGCCGCGCTTGGATCACGGCGCCCGGCCTATTCGAAGACATCGTCCTCCTTGCCGGCGACGCCTGGGAAGTTGGCAGCGACGGCTTGGTGTTGGTCGAGGCCATCGGTCGGGCCACGGTGTCGGTGGACTCGTGACTACCGCGCGAATTGGAAGGTATCCGATCGCCTGGCTGATGGAGAAGATCGATCCAATCAGGCCCGGCGACCCTTTGGTGACTTGCAGCATCATCCGCGACAGGGGTATGACGTAATCACTCATCAGAGCGAACAGTCAGGAACGGTGGAGGCGTTGGTTCCGGCAGACCAGCGCAACCATCTTCAGGGCGCGCCTTGCTCGCTCGCAAATGGAGCGGCACCACACCGGCCCACACAGGAATTTCGAGATCCTCGGCGCTGTCTTCCACACCCCAATTGCGGATCTTGGCAGCGGCTTCGCTCAGCGGCAGGCGGAGGACGGTGGTGCCCGCCAGTTCGGCGGCGGCTGGTGGACGACACTTGCTGGTGCGCCCGGGGCTGACGTGTTCGAGGAAGGCGAGGAGCGCTGCCTCCTTGCCTTCCGGCGTATCGACTGAAACGAACTGGCCGTAGATAACCACCGACCGGTAGTTCATCGAATGATGAAAGGCGGAACGGGCCAGCACGAGCCCGTCCAGGTGGGTGATGCAGACGGAACATTCCCTTGCCTGTAGCGCGTCGACCAGACGGGAGTTGTTGGCACCGTGGATGTAGAGATGATCGCCCTCACGCCAACAGGCGGTGGGCAGGCAGTGGACGCCAGCGGCATCCTGGAAAGCGATATGGCAGAACAGGGCCTCGTCGATGATGGCCCGGATTGTGGCGAGATCGTAGTTGGCACGTTGTGGCTTGCGGTGGACTTCTGTGCGCGGACTGGGGGCAGGCATGGTGGTTGCGGGTGGTTGAAAGCACTCAAGCATATCCCACTCCCTCGTGCCGGTGCCCCCAGCGAATGCGCAGCGCTCCTCAATCGGTCAGAGCGAGTTTCTCCAATTCCTCCCAGCGCGCCTGCAACCGCAGGGCCAGTTGCTCTCCGACCGGCAAGAAGGGAAGCCGAACTGCGGCCGAACACCATCCCAGATGCGCAAGCAGCGCCTTGAGCGGAGAAGGATTCGGTTCGGCAAACAGGTCGCGGATCATCGGCTGTAGGGCAACAGCCAACCGGCGCGCTGCCGCAAGCTGGCCTTCCCGGATCAAACGGTACATGCGCACGTGAAACTCCGGACCGATATGTGCGGATGCGGCAATGGTTCCGTGGGCCCCAAGACACAGGGCGACGAAGTTCTGGTTGTCATCCCCGGAAAGTACGCGCAATGGCGTTTCATTCACCAACCGGAGCATGCGGTCAGTACCGCCGCCGCATTCCTTGATACCGACCACGCGCGAATCGGTCGCCAAGGCTTGCAGCGTTTCCAGCTCCACGTTGACGCCGGTCCGGTACGGAATGTTGTAGATCATCACGGGCAGATCCGCTGCCTCGACGATCGCTTCGAAATGCCGCTGTATGCCTTGCTGGGTGGGACGCACATACGTTGGTGCCGTCACCAACAAGCCCTCGGGACGAAGCCTTGCGAGACCGCGCGCGTGAACGACCGCGGTCTGTGTCGCAGCGTGAGACAGACCGAGGACGACGGGTAGCTTCGGCACCGCCTCGCGCAGTGTCGAGAACACCGCCTCAAGTTCGCCTCCGACCAGAAGCGCCCCTTCGCCGGTAGTCGCCCCGGCAACCAACCCGGCGATGCCCCGAGCCGCAAGATGTCTCGCCAAACGTGCCAGCGCCGGATGATCGATTGCCTCATCCCGAAAGGGAGTAACGACAGGAACCCAGATACCTTCAAAACTTGTCTGCATGTTAGCCTCGTGAAGAACGGATTGATTGGAACCGTTCCGCCGACGCTGGCCGGCTGAGGCTGAAACAAGGCTGAAGAACCTGCGTCAATCCCGTCCGGCGATCCGCCCGACGGGACGCGACATCCCCGTCAGCGGAGAAGTCGTTTCTCGGATTTCAGTCCAAACGTGCACGCCTTGGCCAACGCCTGGCCGGCGTCAATACGGGCAGAAGCTTCGAACGTAGCGTGCATGATCGTTAGATCGCGATTGAACTGAATTTGCATGATAGCCGAAAAGACATTCAGCTGTCCTGGCCAGCCAGACTGCCCTCTCCAAGGTTCGGCCCTTTGCCGGCTGTTTCCAGTAGCCACACCCGAAACGCCACCACCTTGGAGAGACCGCTCCGGCTGGACGGCATCACCAGATGGTAGGCCATGCGAGTGTCCATAGCATGATCCAGCAACTGAACCAGCCGACCAGCCTTTAGATCTTCCTCAACCAGACTCCGCCAGACCAGGGCGACCCCGAGGCCGGCGGTGGCGGCTTGGATCACCAGGTTGCTCTCTCCGAAATGAAGAATGCGCAAACGAGTTTCGAGTTTCACCCCCTGGCAGGCCAGCCAGGTTTCCCAGTCGGGAATGATCTGGTTGCCGGAATGCTGTTCGTCGTCAAGCAGCGGCTTCTGCGCGATGTCCGCGAGCGTCAGGACGCCCGCCGCCAAAGACGGCGCCGCCACCGGAACGATGGCTTCCGGCATCAGCCGTTCCACCCGCAAGCTGGGGAAATCCCCCGTGCCGAAACGAATCGCCAAGTCCACATCTTCCAGAGCGAAGTCCACCAGGCGACGAGTCGCCAACAAGCGCAGTTCAATCTCGGGATGACGATTCTGAAAGTCTTCAAGACGTGGCACCAGCCACCGTGCTGCGAAGGTTGGCGGCGTCGAGACCACCAGCGGGCCCTCGCTCGACCCGGTGCGAAGTTGTGCGGCGGCCCGTTCCAAACGGTCGAAGGCATCGCTCAGGAGCGGTAGCGCCGCCAGGCCCGCGTCGCTCAACGCCAGCACCTTGCCGCGCTTAAACAGAGGCTGGCCGACAAGGTCCTCAAGTTGCTTGACCTGTTGGCTGACCGCTCCCGGCGTGACGTGCAGTTCCTCGGCTGCCCGGACCATGGACAGGTGTCGGGCGGTCGCCTCGAAGGCCCGTAGGGCATTCAGCGGTGGCAATCGCCGAACCATTAGATTTTCTGACGCCTGATTCCACAAAACATCGTTTTACCGGCCATCGTACGCAATCTAAGATTGGCACCCGTTAGTGATTCTCAATGGAGGCCATTATGCCACTCAACCTCGTTTATCTACTTGTCGGCACCTCGGCGTTCTTTTGGGGAGCCAACTTCATTCTGGCTGGTCCGGTGCTCGTGGATCTACCGCCCTTGTGGGCGGCGGCCCTGCGCTTCGTCCTCGGCGCCGGCGTGATGCTGGCCATCGCCATCCATCAAGGCGAAGACCTGTGGCGGCTGACCAAACGCCATGCCGGCGTTTACCTCTTGCTGGGGCTCGTGGGCATTGCCGCCTTCAATCTGCTGTTCTTCAACGCCATGAAAACCACCTCGGCGGATAACGGCGCCCTCATCATGGCCACGAACCCCCTCCTCACCACGCTTCTGGCCGCGGTTCTCCTGGGCGAGCAGGCCAGCGGTCGGCATCTGGCCGCGCTGCCGTTGGCCCTGGCCGGTGTGGCCGTGGTCATTTCCCATGGCGACTCGGACCGGCTCATGAGGCTGCAACTTGCCGAAGGCGACCTGCTCATGCTGGCCGCCAACCTAACCTGGGCCTTGTTCAACGTGGCCTCCCGTCGGCTGATGCCTCAGGGGTCGCCTGTAGCCAATAACGCGTTGATGATGGCGGCGGGCGCTGCCATCCTGACGGCGGTAGCGTTGGCGAGCGATGCCCACTTCGCGCTACCCGGATTGCAGGCCAGCTTGGCGCTAGCCGTCATGGCCGTGGGGGGCTCGGTTCTGGCCTACCTGTTCTGGGGCTTCGGAATCCAGCAACTCGGCGCAGGCAAGACCTCCCTGTTCCTCAATCTCGTGCCGGTGTTCGCGATGCTGATGAGTAGTGCGCTGGGCAATCTGCCTACAACCGCTCAGCTTGCCGGTGGTCTGCTGGTTCTGACCGCGGTGATTACGGCCATGATGCCGTCACGTCGACCTGCCGCAGCATAGCCCATGAGCCACGCTGACAACACCAGCCCATTCGATGCATCGGAAACCAGTCATCGAACCGAGCGGCGCGGCGCCCACCAAGCCCGAATGGACCGACAAACCGCGGCGGCCGAACAAGCACCGCACCGCGCCGGGCGCTCAAGGCTTGGGACCGGGATGGCGGCGTGATCCACTGCGCTTCGCTGCACAAGGTGCTGGCGCCGGGTATGCGTCTGGGCTGGATGAATGCCGGCCGCTGGCAGGCGCGCGCGGAGATGCTGAAGTACGCCCAGTGAACTGGCGCAGGTTGCCGCCGCAGAAGTGATGTCCGCCGGTGATTACGATCGCCATCTCCAGCGGCTGCGCCGAAAGTTGCGCGAGCAGCGGCAGCGCACGGCCACCGCGATCGCCTCCTACTTCCCGTCCGGTACGCGCTTTAGCCAGCCCAAGGGCGGCCTGGCGCTATGGGTTGAACTACCGGACGAGATCTCGTCGCAATCGGTATTTGAGAGCGCGCTCGATGCCGGAATCCTGATCGCGCCCGGCCTGATGTTTTCGAACTCGAATCGCTACGACCACTTCGTGCGCCTCAACTGCGGCATGCCATACACGCCTGAGGTCGATCAAGCGCTTCGGGAGGCGGGTGCCATCCTCCATCGCTTGGTGCGCGATGCGGAGGCACGGCACAGCAATGCTGACAGCGTTCGCACGGCGGAGCAACGATGAAGCAGCTCAATATGCTTGGGCGAGCGCCATGACGCCAAGCGCGATGCACGTGGCGCCGAAGAACCGGGCGAGACGGTCGCCTTCCCCCAAGAACTGGCCACCGAGCAATGCGGCGAACAGCATCGACACTTCGCGTGCCGGTGCCACGTGGCTGAGCGGAGCGACTTGCATCGCGTACAACACGAGAACATAGGAAACCGGGCTAATGATGCCGATGAAGACTGCATGCTTCCACTGAGCCTGCCAAAGGCGCCAGGCCGCTTGGCGATCACGCAACACGGGAGGCGCCAGGAACACGAGGCGCACGAGGTTGCCGAAGTAGTCGACGAGAATCGGCGATAGCAAGAGCACCTTTACGCCGTAGCCATCGACCACGGTATAGCTCGCGATGAAGATGCCTGTCAGCAGTCCGTAGCGCAGGCCCTTGTGTAGCCTCGCTCGTTGTGCGGGATCATGGGCGTGGCGAAAGAAGCGGTGGCCACCAGCCACCAGAAAGACGCCCGAAACGACCGCCGCAATGCCGACGCCGCTGAATACCGTCAATCGCTCGTCCAGAAGAACGACAGCGGTCAGCGATGAAAGAAGCGGTCCCGAGCCACGAGCCAACGGATATACCACTGTCAGGTCGGCCTTCCGGTAACCGCGCAGCAGGACAACGTAGTAGACCACGTGCAACGCGCCACTGGCAGCGATCAGGGCCCATTCGGACCAACCCCAGGTCGGCACCTGATGCCAGCCCAGCCAAATCCCGACGGGCGCCCAGAACACCATCACGACCAGCGCCGTGAAGCAGGCGAATCGCGCGTCGCCACCGGCTTTCTTGGCGACGATGTTCCAGACGGCGTGAATCAAGCCGGCAAGCACGACCAAGGCTAGAACCGACAATGGCATAGGCTGGGATGCAAGATGGTGCGCCTGGAGATGGCTGATCCAGAGTTGTTACCGCACCAGGCGCTCGCTGAAAATCATATCCCATTCCCGTGGACAGCGAAGGTCGGCGATAGCGGACTCCCCATATCACGTGCTGCTGACTTACCCCAGCCGTGAGTCACCTCGTGTGAGTTCCGCCAGTGCAGGCTCGGCGAGCCTTAGATATAGCTGCTCAATTTCGTCGATTGGACGCATCGGACGACTGTCGATCCACCAAGAAAGCATCTCGACGAGTGCTCCGGCAAGGTAGTGAACGGCGGCATCCCGCGTCCATCCCGCAGGTGCCAGCGCGGCAATGTTGTCGGCGACAAGCTTCGTGACCATCTCGCGGAAGCGCACCTGGACGGTGTGGGCGCTACGCCGACCGAAAATCGAGCGGCAAAGCTGCCGCTGCTCGTGAATATGGTCGAGCAGCCCGTGCACGAAGGCCAGTGGTCGCACTGGCTTGGTCTTCCCAACCTCGTCTGTGAGTGCGTTCAGCGCGCCTCGAAGATCGTCAAGGCTGCCCTTCAGCAGTTCCTCCTTGCTGGGAAAGTGCAGGTAGAACGTCGAACGCCCGATGTCCGCGCGATCGCAGAGGTCCTGCACGCTGAGATCGTCCCAGCCCTTTTCCACCAAGAGCGATAGCAACGCGTCTCGAAGCGCGCGCCGCGTACGCAGCGTACGCCGGTCCACGGATTTCGAATTTGTCATCCTCTTTCCTTTCTGGACAACGCGCGCACGTCTGTCCAGAAATGTACGCCGACTACCCGGCCGTTCTTCATCCTCGCAGCCTCATGCATGATCATGGACGCGTGTCCAGTATAGGACATCATTCTGATTCGCTTGGAGACTACCCATGAAGATCCATTCTGCAGCAAGCGGAGCGCACAGCCACATGTGGCTGGTTGGTGTTGCCGGCCTGGCGGCGGGCCTGGTGCTGATGGCTTACATTCCATCACTCGAGGCGATTACCCACTCGCTGTTCTGGTTCGCCGGCTTCCATCTGGTCGGCGGGATCGTCTTGCTGGGCTCGCTGTACGCCACCATCGGGCGACGCTTCCGCCAACGGCCCAACATTCTCGACTTCGGCTGGGTACCTGCCTGGACGCTCGGGCCACTACTGGCCGCCGTGGTCCTTCTCGCCGCTGCGGTTGTCGTGCAGATCGCAGCGCCTAGTTGGTGGCCGGGCGCAATCGTCCTTACGTTGCTGGCAGCCAATTCCTTCGCCGGCCACCTGGCCGCCGCATCTACGGCAAGACCGGACCATGCGCCGCTACCCATGGTCGACCTGTTGCCCGCCGGTCGCGGTCTGGTGCTCGACGGCGGCTGCGGCGCCGGCCGAACCAGCATCGGCGTCGCGCGCGGCCTGGCCGGCGCGAGCTTGGTCGCATTCGACCGGTTCGATTCCGACTACATCGAGGGCGGCGGTCGCGCCCTGCTGGAGAAGAACCTGCGCCTCGGCGGATTGGCGGATCGCGTGCGTATCCAGCATGGCGACCTCACCGCACTTCCGTTCGAAAATGCGAGCTTCGACGCCGCCGTCAGCGCACATGCGATCGACCATCTCGGCGGCGCCAAGGAAGCCGGCTTGCGCGAGATGTGGCGCGTGCTCAAGCCCGGCGGACGATTCCTATTGGTCGTCTGGGCGCCAGGTTGGACCATGTTCGCCGTCGCCAACCTGATGTCGTTCGCGCTGACGACCGGCGCCGACTGGCGTGTCATGGCTAGGCGGATTGGCTTCGAGATCATCGACGAGGGCACCTTCAATGGCCATTGCTTTCTGCTGCTCGGCAAGCCCGCTGATGCGGAGAATCGGCATGCCTAGTTCTCACCATGCTGCCGCTCGGCGCTAGGGTGGTGATTCGCGCCGGGCCAGCGCAAACTCCTCGCGCAGAGCTTCGATAACAGCCCGAACCTTGGGTAGATTGCGCTGCCTGCGGTGGCAGACAAGATGGATTGTTCCCGCAGCATCAGGACCAAGGTCTATGTCGAGCTCGACCAGATCACGAATGCAGGCAAAACGATGAAGGATTCTTGCCTCCAGCATTGCGCCGACACCAGCTGCGCAAGCAGAACGTTGGACGTTGTAGTCGTCCGAGCAGAACGCCGGCGCGAACCCCGGAATTGCCTCTACCAGAGCCTGATGCGAACGAAGGCTCTCGTAAGGTGCGGCCCAGCTGATCCACCGCAAGTCGGCCAACTGACATGGTGACGGGAGTTGCTCGGCATAGCTTCGCGCCACATAGACCCGTATTGGGCCAGTAATCTTGTCGATACAGATCAACTCAGGGTCCGTCGGCGGCGTCACGCGCATCGACAGATCCGCCTCGCCGCGAGCGAGATTGAGAATCTCCAGGCCCGAAAGCACATCCAGTCGCAGGTTCGGGAATGAACTTATCAGTTGCGCCGCGAACGGTGCCAGAAAGTCTTGTGCTACGCCCGGCGGCGCGGCAATCCTGACTCGCCCCGACGGTCCTTCGCCATGCTTGGTCAGACTGTGGTTCGCCTCGGTTGCCCACTCTGCCATGCGCTGAGCCGAAGGCAGCAAGCGCAAGCCACATTCCGTCAGGACAACCCCCTGCGTGCTGCGAACGAACAATGCCTCGCCAACTTGGGTTTCCAGTTCCGCCATTCTGCGGCTAAGGGTCGGCTGCCCGAGCCGCAAAGCGCGGGCCGCGCCGCTGAGACTTCCGGTCTCGTGAACGGCAAGAAAGAGTCGCAAGTCGTCCCACTTCAGATCCATGGCAGTCCCTTATGGGTATCCGATATCAGATAGGGATATCCGCTTTCCGCCAATTGTATCCATGATTGCGTATACCTAAGATTGCCGAATCGAACCTCAGGAAAACAACCGTGCCTATTTCCGCTCTGCCGTCATCTTGCGCAACGCGTGCGCCGTCTCGACTCTTGGTACTGGCCTTGGCGATGCTCTGCCAGGCCTGCGGGATGACCAGTCATCCGATCGAATCGGCCAATCTTGGCCAGCCATCAAGCCTTGCGGCAATGGAGGCGAACATGGACACCCCGGGGCCGGTCGAAATCGACACTGTCGTCAGCGCCGACTGGGCCGTCCCACTCAGCGGTCTGCTGAATCTGGACGCGCCGGAAGCAAAGCAAGCTCAGTTGAAGGATCACGACGAACCGATTCAAATCTACGCGCATGTCGTGCATCATCCGCGCCACGGTATCTTCCTCGTCGATACCGGGGTGTCGCAACAATTGCTCGCCGACCCAGGCAGATTTGGCGTTCACTGGTTGATGCGCAAGTTCATGCCGCTTGATCAGATTCAGATCCGGCACTCCACAGTAGAAATCGTCGAACACCTCGCGGAACCACTGCGCGGAGTCTTCTTCACTCATCTCCATATCGACCACATTTCAGGCATGCCGGATGTCCCAGCCACCGTGCCGCTGTACGTCGGCAAAGGCGAGGCGACCACCCGTTCCTTCTCGAATGCCTTCGTGAACAATGCGACGAACGCGCTCCTCGATGGCAAGGCTGCGCTTCATGAGTGGGAATTTGCCGGCCCGGCCGATCAGCCACTCAGCGGTGTGATCGATGTGTTTGGTGACGGGACGCTATATGCTTTCAACGTGCCGGGTCACACGCCCGGCAGCACAGCGTACCTGGCACGGACGCCGAAAGGTCCGATACTGCTGACGGGAGACACCTGCCATACCGCGTGGGGATGGACGCACAGCGTCGAGCCTGGCTCCTATACCGCCGACGGCCCTTTGAATCGACGCAGCCTGCTCGCCCTGAGAGCGTTGGCGGAACGGCACCCTGGTTTGCAGGTTCGTCTGGGACATCAGGCGAGTTAAACATTCGCGGGCCAACCAGGAGCCAAGAGCGGCCTGGATTCTCCATGGATGGTCCCGATAGAACTGTACGAGAATCCCTGAAAGCAATCGGGCTAATGGGAAGGGGTGGCTAGCCTCTGGGTTTATTGTGAAAGTACTATTGATAAATATCGCAAAGATACTATTATATGAACATAGCTTTCGCATTGAGAGGTGTCCGCCGTGAAGATCAGCGAGCAAGAAAAGGTCCAAACGCGGACCCGGATACTCGAAGCCGCGGTGGACGTCATCACCGAGAAAGGCTTCAAATCGGCCTCGATGCGCGAGATCGCCCAGCGGGCGAAAGTGGGCGACGCCACGATCTACAACTACTTCCCGTCCAAGGAAAAGCTGCTCTACGGCTACTGCGAGGACGTGCAGCGGCGGGTGATGGCGACTCTTCGCGGCATCGACAAGTTTCACGAATACACGCTGGGCGAACAGTTGCAGCAACTGGTCGATGTCGAGTTGCAAACCTGGCTGCCGGCGCGCGAGTTTCTCCAGGAAGTCTTCCGGCTGACTTTCTACTCGCCGGTCGCCGCCTATGAGCATCTGGACGCGGCGCGCGGCCTGAATGTGCGCATGGTGGTCGATCTGCTCGACGCCGCCATCGAGGCCGGCGAAGTTCCCGACCAGCCCTATCGTGAATTGCTGCCGCGCCTCTTCTGGGACTATCAGACCGGCGTTCTGGCCTACTGGCTAAAGGACGATTCCGAGGGCTTCGCCGAAACGACGCAGCTGGTCGATCGCAGCATGGAGATCATCACCGGTGTGCTGCACATGGGGCTCTTGGGCAAGGCGGTGGACTTGATGTCCTTCGTCTTCCGGACTCACGTCATGAATCACCTCGATCGTTTCAATGGGCTGCGCAAGACCATGGGCGAAGGCAAGCGCCGCTTCATGGCGGGCGACGACGATGACGCGCCACGTTCCTGAGGGCGCGCTGGCGCGGGCGCGGATCGCCGGGGCGACCGCCGTCAAGCTCGGCGTCGGCCAACTGAGCCACCGCGCCAAGCGCCCGTTCCTCTCCGAGGCCGAACGCGAAGCTGACCGCCAGGCGTTGGACGACAGGCAGGCGCGACTGCTGTTCGACACGCTCTCGCAGCTGCGTGGAACCGCCCTCAAGGTGGCGCAGATGTTGTGCATGGAAGCGGAACTGCTGCCGGAAGCCTATCGACGTGAGTTGGAGCGATCCTGTCACCGGGTGCCGCCGCTCAACCGCGTGCTGGTGCGCAAGGCGCTGATGAACGAATTCGGCCAACCCCCCGAAGCTCTGTTTGCCAGGTTCGACGCCGAGGCGTTTGCCGCCGCCAGCCTGGGTCAAGTGCATGCCGCGACGCTACACGACGGCCGGAATGTCGCGGTCAAGATCCAGTACCCCGGCATTCACGTTGCCATCGACAGCGACGTTGCGCTGATGCGGCAGTTCGCTCGCGGCCTGCCGAACGCGCGAGTGGCGCTGCAATCGCTGGAAGAAATCCACGCCCGCCTGCGCGAGGAAGTGGACTACCGGCAGGAAGCCGCCAATACGACGTGGTTTCGTCAGCAACTCGGCGCGGGCCCGATACGCGTGCCGGCGGTGATTCCGGAACGTAGCGGTAGCCGTGTCCTTACCACTGACTATGCCGAAGGCCTGCACCTGGAAGGCTGGCTGAAGACGGCGCCGACGCAGGCCGCGCGCGACCTGGCGGCACAACGGCTCTACGATCTGTTCGCCCATTCGGCGCTGAACCTGCGCCGCCTCCATGCCGACCCGAACCCCGGCAATACGCTGTTCTCGGCGGACGGTTCGATCACGCTCATCGATTTCGGCTGCGTCAAGGATCTCTCGCCCAGCTTCCTCGAAATGCTGCCCCGGGTGCTGACGGCCTATCTCGACGATGATGCCGCGGCCTTGTTCGAGGCGTACGAAAGACTCGGCATGCTATACGGGAACGACGCGGCGCGTTCGTACGACAACATTTTGCGCCCTTTCGGCCATTGGCTTGTGGAGCCGCTGCGCGACGAGTTCTTCGACTTCGGCAGCCATTCCGACTACACCGCACGCGGCAAGGAAGTCATCCGTGGTCTGCAACGCATCAAAGGGCTTCACCGCCTGGCGGACGAATTCGTCTTCTTCGACCGCACGATCTACGGCCTGTGCAAGCTCTTCGAACGCATGGGTGCGCGTGTGCGCTTGCGGCATCACTGGATCGATTCGGCCGGGCGCGGCCGGGCGGGTTAAGCGGGCACCCGAGGCGAGGTAACCCGACGTTTGAGCCGAGGCGCCATTTCGCAACGGACTGAACCATGGGAGATTGCATGTGAGGCACTGGAAAGGACCCTGGCTGATGGGTGTGGCCGGCATTCATACGGGATTTGCCGTCGCGGTATTTGGCGGCGTGCTGCGGGACGTCGTTGCGCGCGGCGTGTTCAACACTGTAGGTACCGATCCCATGGTCGGCGCGGTGATCTGGTTCGTCCTGTTCGGCGCCATGCTCTTCATCTGCGGGCTGGCGGTCGCGGCCCTCGATCGGGCGACGGGCGGCGAACTGCCCCGGCCGCTGGGCTGGGGCCTGCTGGCGCTGGCGACTTTGGGCGTGGTGTTGATGCCGGCTTCCGGGTTCTGGCTGGCGTTTCCGCCCGCCATCGCTGTGCTGGCGCGAAAGGACTGGTAGGGTTGCCAAAGAAGCCGTACCCCATGCGGGGCATTGCATACCGCGACGACTGACTTGGCGGCGGAGTGCAATCTCCGCCGCGTTCAGGCCGTCAGGATCGGCAGGCCTTGCCGCGATCCCCGTGGAAGCCCTCGAAGATCAAACTGGCCGCTCCGCTACTACATAACCTGGGCGACGAAAACAATGGCCATGGCCCCGGAACAAGAAGCACTTGCGCCAAGAGCGTGCCTGCCACACGGCTACCAACCAACCATACAATGGCCTTCCTGAATTGGGGCTCCGAGGTCTTCCCTTCGACTACATCGTCGGTCATGACGGACATGTGCGGATCGATAAAGACGAACATCATGATGGTTGCCATGCCATTGACGACGGAAGACAGCGTGCTCGACGTAACCCGGAGTTCCGGATTGAGATAGCCCGCGTAGAGCGAAGCGAAAACACCAATGGTCCACAGCGCGACGGCAGCAACGTTGAGGACAATGACCCACGGTGTAATGCCGTGACCGATGCGCATTTGGGTAACGTTCGCAGCGACGGGAATGGTGGCTATATCCTTCAGTTGCGAAAGGCCACCCCTGAAGAATCCCCGCAAGAGCAATCGCGGTATGGAGCGGTGAAGCTGAAAATGGAGAACGGCACGACTGAAGACTCTCTGGAAAGTGGGGATGAGAAACGCGCCAACGAGGGTAGCGATGGTGGCGGACAGCAACAGCCAGCGAAAGTCCGCCAGCAGCCCATGTGTTACACCTCGGCCGATGTTTTCCTCAATGCGCTTCGCAAGGAACGGCCCCTGAAAGGAATTTGACGTGCGAGACACCAGGACCAGAATATTGAAGAGCGCGAACGAGATGGCAATTCGCCTGGTGCGGACACCAGCGATGCGCACGGCATATGCGAGGGTGCCTATCAGATGAATCACAAAGGTGAGCGCACAGATTATCGCGAGCTGGATGTCCATGCGCAATATTATGGACTACCGAAGTTTGCACAGACAGTAGCCATTCAGCGTTCAGTAGCAACGGTCATGGGATCGTTGGCAAACGCCGTACCGACGGCAACTTGCGGCGTGGATCATTCGCAATAGATCTTGACTTGGTCACCCTTGTGGGACGCCACATTGACGGCCATCGTGCGCAAGGCGTCGGTGAGATCATCCTCTGACAGTTTGCTCAATTGCGACAAGTCCACCCCGTTCTTGGCCATGGCGTCGGCTGCTTCCTTTGGGACTAGCGCCGAAAGCTTGATGCCGCTACGCACTAAGGCTATCGGAAAGCGCAGGTCGACCTTGTCTCCCTTGGTGCCATCAAC
>PMIF01000266.1 GCA_003157035.1 Rhodocyclaceae bacterium | reverse complement strand
CCACCGCCGCCACCACCACCACCACCACCACCACCACCACCACCACCGCAAGCCGAGATCAGGGCCAGGACCACCAACAAACTCAAACTGACGCGCATTGCTTGTCCCCTCGATCTAGCGAATGTCCTGCACGGTCACCCCGGCAGGTATTTGTTGCGGCAGGTAGGCCATGCCGGAAAAGGCGCGCATGTGACCGCTGCTGCGGATGACCAGATCGGACTGCTGAAGCGAAAACGCCCTGCGTGGGTTGGTTTGAGCGAGCGCTGCGACCCGGAAAGCCTCGAAGCTGCCGCCAAGAATTTGTTCCAGGTCCGGCTTGGTCGGACCCGCCCAGGTGACCGCGAAGACGGTGCCCGAGGGCGCCACGAATTCCGTGACCTGAACGCCAGCAGGTGTGGTGATGACATGGCGGCTGAACGCCGAGCCAGCTTCGACGCGCCGGCTGGCCAGCATGCGCGCCTGGTCGTTGGCAATCGTGGACACCGTGCCGCCCAGCTCGGCGTAGCAATTGGCCGCGAGCAGCGAGCTCAAGCTTGCGCAGGTTAGCGTCACAATCAGGGTCTTGCGTAATCGTTGCATGGGGCCGTTCCAGTCGAGTAGCCAGGAGTGGTGCCACTATAGCGCTTGTGGACCAATGTCGATCCGGTCGAGTCGATGCAGGGCGAATACCAGGCCCACCGTGGCGACGACGAGAAGGATGGGCCCGAATAGCCAGAACACCAGCGGCACGGCGAAGAAGAAGGCGCGCATGCCGATGGTGAACATGTTGCCGGCGCGATTCAGCCGGTCGGCCACATGCGCCGGCTGCAAGGCCGGATGGGCATGGCTGGCCGGCACGTTGATCATGAACACGACGTGGTTGGTCAGGCGGATCGTCATGGCGAAAGCGAAGAAGGCGACGATGAAATCGATCAGCAGGCAGAGCACGCGGACGATCCATATTTCAGCCGCGTGCGTGCCGGCAGGGTTGAGCAAATGCCAGCTGTGGCCGATGCTGTCTGCCTGGCCGGAAAGCGTCAGCGTGCCGACGATCAAGAGCGTTGCCGTCGAAGCCATCAGCGAGGCGCCCATGATGAAGTTGCGCAGGGTCTGCACCGCCATGACGTCGCGGCTCGGGTTGGCCATGACATGCGCCACCCACTGGCTGCGCGCGATTTCGTTGGCGGCGTGGATGGTGTAGTTGGGATCGAGTTTCGACTGCCGCTTCAGGAAGTAGTAATAGGCGGCGACCATCGTGGCGCTGGACAGAAAGGCCAGCAAGTCGGGGCCAAACTCGCGCAGCCAGGCGGGCAGGGGTGCAAGCTCAGACATCACGCAAATCCTCCTCAATCTTGTTGGCCAGTGGCCCGACCGAGCGGTCACGCCCGCTCTGCTTGGCCTCGTACATGCGGGCATCGGCGATGGCGACCAGGCTTTGCCAGTCGGCTGCGTTGTCGGCGCTACGCTCGGCGACGCCGATGCTGGCCGTCAGGGGCGCTTCGTCGGGCCGTGGCCCGAAGCCGGACTGGCGCAAGCGTTGCAGAGCGATGGCGGCACCTTGGGCGTCGGTGCTCGGCAACAACAAGAGGAACTCCTCGCCGCCCCAACGGATCAGGATGTCACTGCCTCGGGCGCCGGCGCGAATGCGTTCCGCAGCCTGCTTCAACGTCTGGTCGCCGGCATCGTGGCCGAAGTCGTCGTTGATCTGCTTGAAGTGGTCGAGATCGATGAAGGCAAGCGCAAATGGCGCGTTGGCGCGGGCCGCAGTACGGAACTGGAGGTCGAGAAGTTCCTCGCCGCTGCGCCGGGAAAAGCAGCCCGTCAGGCTGTCGCGCACCGCCTCGCGCACCAGGACGATGATGAAGCCGAGTTGCGAGGTTCCGGCCATGGCGGCGACGCCGGTGATCAATGCCATCAACCAGAATGATGCCGCCGCCGTCGGCCAGTCGAACAGGCTCCAGCCGACGACGACCGTGGCGCCCTGCACGGCGAGCATGGGCGAGGCGAAGACGATGCATTCGAGCAGAGTCAGGGGAAAGATCGACAGGCCGGCCAGCATGACGAAGGGCAGGAAGGCGTAGCCGACGGCAAAAGCTTCCTGGATGCCCCGGATGTGCTGGCCCTGCATGTGCAGGTAGGCGAAGATGAAGAAGGCCGTCGGAATTGCCAGCAGGGTGGCCAGTGCCTTGTAGGCGTCGAACATGTCGTTCATGCGCCTGGGCAGCCGCAGCAAGGCCAGGAAAGCGGCCGTGGCCAGCAGTCGCGCCGCGGCGAGGCCAAGCCAGACATCGCGGTCGAAGGCGAATACGTCGATGACGATCCACAACGGTGTCAGCAGCGCGAAGAGGCCGGCAATGAGTCGTACGCGCGAGACGATCATGGTCGTCCGCCGCGCGACCAACAGGTTCAGGTGCCGGGCCGGCGAGACCAGCCAGCCGATCTCCTGCTGCGTCAGTTCGGCCAGCACCAGGGACCACGCCTGCGCCCACAGCCGTGCGATTAGGCTCTGTCTCATCACTCCACTATCCAGTTGCAGCAACGATCATAGCCGGGAATGCGCTCGATGCGCCGCGCTGGCGACGCTTCCGTCAATGCCAAAGGCCATAGACCAGGCCGAGAGCAGCGCAAACACCGATGACCGTCATGATGTCGACCTTGTATTTCCACAGGGCGACAAAGGCAGCCAGGGCGACGATCATTTGCTGCCAGCCGAACGGTCCCGAGAAGGGTGCGGCCTCGTTGGCCTGGGGCCAGAATGTGTGCCAGGCGAAGAATACGGCAAGGTTCAGGATGACGCCGACCACAGCGGCAGTGATGGCGGTCAGTGGTGCGGTGAACTTCAGCTCGCCGCGCGTCGCCTCGACGATCGGGCCACCGGTCAGGATGAACAGAAAGCTCGGCAGGAAGGTGAAGAAAGTGGCGACCGCCGCACCCTTGATGCCAGCGCCCATATAGCCGACCCAGGTGACGATCATGATCAGCGGTCCGGGNNTCGACCGCGTGCTGATAGACGTACGGCAGTACGGCATAGGCGCCGCCGAGCGTCAGGAATGCCGCCTTGGTGAAGAAGATGCCCATTTCGAAAAGCGCCGGCGAACCGCCGAGCAGCGCCATTGCGGCGGTCCAGAGGGCGACGAAGATCGCCGTCGTGATGGCAAGCTTTGGCCAGGAAAACCTGGCGTGCGCGGGCGGTGGTGTGTCGTCGTCGATCAATGCCGGCGCGCGCCCCTTCCCTGAAGCTTTGTGGCCGCCGCTGCCACTGAATTTGGCCGGCGCCAGCTTGCCGCCGATGGTGCCGAGAATGGCCGCCGCCAGCACGATCCACGGGAAGTCGAGCTTGAGGAAGAAGATGCCGACGAAGGCCAGCACGGCGATGATGGCGAGCACTTCGTTTTTGATCGCCTTGGCGCCGATGCGCCAGGCGGCAAATAGTACGACGGCGACGACGGCCGGCTTGATGCCGTAGAAGATGCCCTGAATCAGCGGCACGTCGCCGAAGGCGAGATAGATAGCGGCGAGCAGGGAGAGCAGCACGAAAGCGGGCAGAAAGAACAGGACGCCGGCGACGATTGCCGCGACCGTGCCATGCATCAGCCACGAGATATAGATGGCCAACTGGATTGCCTCCGGTCCCGGCAGCAGCATGCAGTAGTTGAGGGCGTGCAGGAAACGCTGTTCGGAGATCCAGCGCCGCCGGTCGACCAGTTCCTGATGCATCATGGCAATCTGCCCAGCCGGACCGCCGAAGCTGATGAAACCCAGCTTCAGCCAGTACTTGAAAGCTTTCGTGCGGCTGGGCGCTGCGGGAATATCCAGATTCAGCAGTTCAACGGTGTCCATGCTCGCTCCTCGGGCAAACTCACGATGGCGGATCTTGGACGGGACACCGTCTTGGGTAGGCCGGGAGTCCGCACATCCCGACCAGTCGATTCTAGCAAACCAGAGTCGCTTCAGGCCGCGACCGGGCGAGACAAGTTGTAGTGTGACAGTGGAATAGTTGTGTATCATACGACGTCTGACTTGTCGCCACCGAACAGCAGGCCATGGACGATTCGAATCGACGCCGCCGCATCCCCTTTTCTCATGTTCTGCTACTGGCTATTGGGGCCACTTTGCTTGGCTCGGGCAATGCGCAGGCCCAGTCCGCGGGCGGGTTGCCAACGCCCAATGCCGCATTCGAGCAGCGGCGCGAACTGGAGCGCGCCAACCTTCTCCGGCAGGAGCAGGAACGCAGCGTAGACGTAAGACGGCCGACTGCCGAGGCAGCCGAAGCGCTACGCATATCCGAGGCGGAAACACCGTGTTTCACTATCGATCGCCTGCAACTTGCGGGCGATGACGACAACCGCTACGGCTGGATTCTGGACGCGGCGGCGGGACCGAAAGGCGATGATTCGCCGGTGGGCCGCTGTATAGGCGGACAGGGCATCAATCTGACGCTCAGGCGGATGCAGAATGCCTTGATCGCCAGAGGGCTCATCACCAGTCGGGTGACGGCGGCGCCCCAGGACCTCAAGAGCGGCACACTGGTGCTGAACCTCGCTCTGGGGCGGATACATACGATACGGTTCGCCGGCGATGCCGGCCGGCCCGTGTCCTTGCGATCTACCGTCCCGGCCCGGGCGGGCGACGTGCTGAATCTGCGGGATATCGAACAAGCGCTGGAGAACTTCAAGCGCGTGCCGAGCGCGGATGCCGATATCAAGATCGAACCGGCCGACACGCCGGGCGAAAGCGACTTGGTCATCACTTACCGCAAAGCGTTTCCGTTGCGAGCTACGCTATCAGCCGACGACAGCGGCACCAAGGCGACCGGCAAGTACCAGGGCAATGCAATCATCGCCTACGACAATCCGCTTAACCTGAGCGACTCGATGTACCTGTCGCTTGGCCATGACTTGAGTGGGCATGGCGGCGCCCACGGCACCGATGCGGTATTGGCGCACTATTCAGTGCCCTTCGGTTACTGGAGCGCAGGACTCACCGTCGACCGCAACAGAGACCATCAGACCGTTGCCGGCGCTTTCGAGAACTACATCTACCGCGGCAGCAACAGCAACGCCGAGTTCAAGCTGTCCAGGTTGGTCTACCGCGACGGCAGCCGAAAGAGCACGGTGTCGCTGGCGGCCTTCCGGCGGGCTTCACGCAACTACATCGACGACACGGAAGTGGCAGTTCAGCGCCGTGTCGTCGGCGGCTGGATCGCTGCCCTCAACCACCGCGAGTTCATTGGTACCGCGACCGTCGACGCCACCCTGAGCCACAAGTTCGGCACCGGCGCCTTCGGCGGTATCGCCGCGCCGGAAGAAGCTTTCGGCGAGGGTACCTCACGCTTTCGCTTGACGACCGTCGACCTCAGCCTCGACCTGCCCTTCACAGTGCTAGGGCGGAGGCTGGCCTATCAGGGAAGCGTGCGGGGGCAATGGAACCATACCCGTCTGACGCCACAGGATATGTTCGTTATTGGCGGTCGCTACACCGTGCGCGGCTTCGACGGTGAAATGGTTCTCTCGGCGGAACGCGGCTGGTTGCTGCGCAACGAGGTGGCACTGCCTCTTGGGGCCGCGGCTGTCGAGGCCTATCTCGGCGCCGATTACGGTGAAGTCGGCGGACCCTCCAGCGGTCTCTTGCTTGGCAAACGCCTCGCTGGCGCGGTTGCCGGCGTGCGCGGCAGCTTCAAACGATTGGGCTACGAGTTCTTTGTCGGCGCGCCGATCGCCAAACCGGTCGGCTTCAAGACCGCCAGAGCCACGACGGGGTTTCGTCTCAACTACAGCTTCTAGGATCTGTTCCTGCGATGTCCGTAACGACCACGAGGGAAGCCGAATGAACCAGGGCCGTCATCGCATCGTCTTCAATGTCCGGCGGGGTCAGCTGATGGCCGTAGCCGAGACGGCGCATGCCGAAGGCAAGGCGACTGGTGAAGGATGCCTCGCTCCGGCCTCACGGCCGGGGTTACCGCGCCGGTTGCGGCGTCAGATGGTCGCGGCCTTGCTGCCGGTCCTGGGCATCAACAGTGCCATGGTCGCCAATGCCTTCGGCCAGATCGTTGCCTACCGCAACGCTCCCGGCAGCCAGCAGGCGACGGTACTGAGCACTGGCAACGGTGTGCCGCTGGTGAACATTCAGACCCCCAGCGCTGCCGGCGTATCCCACAACACCTACGGACAATTCGACGTCGACGAGAAAGGTGCCATTCTCAACAATTCGCGCAAGGGTGCGCCGACCCAGATCGGCGGCCAGGTTTCCGGCAATCCCTGGATGGCACGCGGCACGGCCAGGGTCATCCTCAATGAAGTGGTGTCGAGCAATCCGAGCAGGCTGCGGGGCTATGTCGAGGTGGCGGGCGACAAGGCCGAAGTCGTGGTGGCCAATCCATCCGGCGTCGAGGTCGACGGTGGCGGTTTCATCAATGCCAGCCGGGCCACCATTACGACCGGCAAGCCGACCGTTAACAACGGCAGTCTGGCCGGCTATGAAGTGCGCCAAGGCACCGTGACTGTCCAGAGCCGTGGCATGGACGCCAGCCAGACCGACTACACCGCCATCATCGCGCGTGCGGTGCGGGTCAACGGTGTCATCCAGGCCAAGGAACTCAAGGTCATCGCCGGTGCCAACCGGGTCAGCGCCGACCACAGCCAGGTAACGCCGATCGCCGGCACCGGGCCGGCACCCAGCTACGCACTGGATGTCTCGGAACTGGGTGGCATGTATGCCGGCAAGATAACGCTGATCGGCACGGAAGCCGGCGTCGGCGTCCGCAACGCCGGCAAGATCGCGGCCAGCGCGGGTGAAGTGGTCATCACCGTCGATGGCAGGCTCCTCAACACCGGCCAGATCCTCGCCGACGCCAACGTAGTGCTGGATGTCGGCGGTGTCGGCAATCGTGGCACTTTGTATTCCCGCCGTTCGCTGCGGATATCGACCGCCGGCAGCGTCGACAACAGCGGTCTGATCGGTGCGCAAGGCGATGTCCTTCTCGACGCTTTCGGTGAAGCCAGCAGGATCGACAGCGCGAGCACATCCTCGCTGATCGCCGGCCTGATGTCGGATGGTAGCCTCGGCAATTTGGGCGACCTGACCCTATCGGCCAGCGCCGGCATACAGGCCAGCGGGCGCAACCGTGCCGCCGGCACCCTGGAGGTTACCAGCCCCTCCATTAGCATCTGGGGCAGCAACACCAGCGCGCTGATCATCTTTCTTGAAGCCATTCCGAACTCCCGTCGCCCCCGGAGCCGTCGCGATTTGCGCAGATCGCTCCTGGGCGGGGAAGTCGGCAGTATCGATGCCGGCTCCGCCACTGTCATCGCCGACGGAATGCTGACGGCGCATACCGACGGTCTCTTGAGCACCGACGGCGCGCGCATTGTCGCTCTCGATATCGATTTTCAGGCCCATGACCTCAGCAATCGAGGCGGCCAAATAGTTCATACCGGCGTTGCCCCACTGAAGCTCGACTTTCCCGGCCAGATCGACAACACCGGCGGCGGCATTGCCAGCAATTCGGCCATCGACATCAAGACCGTTGGCATTTTGAATGATCGAGGCAGCATTGAGAGCGGCGCCGCCCTGCGCGTCGACGCCACCGGGCACGTCGCCAACGGCAGCGGTCGCATCGTCGGTGCCGGTGGCACCCAGGTCGAGGCTGGCAGTCTCGACAGCAGCGGACTCATCGCCGGATCCGTCACCACTCGCAGCAGCCTCAACAACGCGGGTACCATCAATGGTCTGGCCAGCGCCGGCAGCGACCTTGGCAACACAGGCCGGATCGGCGGCTCGGCCACGGCCGGCAACGCCCTCACCAACGCCGGCACCATCGGTGGCTACGCCCAGGCTGGCAGCACCCTCGACAACTCGGGAAGCATTGGGCAGGCGGCAACTGCCGGCACCACCCTGACCAACTCCGGCACCATCGGCGGTGCCGCCCAAGCCCGTACGTCACTGACCAACTCCGGTGTCATCGGCGACTTCGCCATCGCCGGCACCACGCTCGCCAATTCCGGCACCATCGCCCACGATGCCCAGGCGGGAAGCGATCTGACCAACAGCGGCAAGATCGGCGGCGACGCTTACGCCAAGGGTGGCCTAAGCAATTCCGGCACCGTTACCGGCTACGCCTCGGCGGGTACCGCCCTGACCAACGCCGGCACCATCGGCGATTTTGCCATCGCCGGCACCACGCTCGCCAATTCCGGCACCATCGCCCACGATGCCCAGGCCGGCAGCAGCCTGAGCAACTCCGGTTCGATCGGCGGCTCTGCGGGCTCGGGCGGCAGTCTCGGCAATTCCGGCTCCATAGGCGGCTCGGCCGGCGCTGGCAGCGGACTTAGCAACTCGGGGTCGATCGGCGGTTCCGCGTCGGCGGGCGCCGG
>PMIF01000082.1 GCA_003157035.1 Rhodocyclaceae bacterium | reverse complement strand
CTTCGCTTTGCCACCGTGGATGGCTCGCATGTAGAGCGCGTGGCCGAGGACGAAGGTAATGCCCTCGCGGGCGCACAGGTCGGCCAGCCAGTACCAGGCAAACATGCACTCGACGCCAATCACCAGCCCGCCCCGGTAAGGGGCAATGGCCGGCAGGAACGCTTCCGGCGCGCAACTCAGGTTGCGATGCAGAAGAATCGCGCCGTCGCCGTCCATGATGCACAGGTACATCGTGCGGGCGTGCAGGTCGATTCCGCAATAATGCTGATGGGCTTCGGTATAGAATCGCATCGAGGTCTCCTTTCCAATCGTGTCCCCATGACACACTTAGGATGGTAATCATGCAAATGACAACCAAGCCCGCGGAAACGGGGGCCTCAATCAGTATCCCCTCGGTCAACCGGACCGCCGAGAAGCTGCGCTTCTCGGTGCCCTCCGCGCTTCGCGCTCCGGCGGCCGGTTACCTCAAACGTTCGGCCCCTGAGGTTGCGCCCGTTGGAGTATTTGACAACGCGGCTCAATGTTGGCACTATCTCCAACATGAAAGCCGTTGAGCTCATCTCCACGCGGATCATTTACTCAGAGACGTCATTTGCCGACTTGGTTCTATGGCGACTACCCGAGCCGGTCAAAGGTTCGTCGCATCAATTTAAGTATCGGCTTGCGTACGTAGTGTCTGGCAAATGCGTTCTCCGCTACGACAATGAGACCGGCAAGGGTGATCACCGCCACTTTGGTGGGAAGGAAGCCGCTTATACATTCAAGACGCCGGACAAATTGCTAGCCGATTTCCAGCGTGATATTGCGAGGTGGAAGCATGAAAACAGTAACGCTTGATGTACGGTCGCCCGGCGATTCCATGGCCGATTTTGCCAACGCCTGGAAGACCGGTAAACCTCAGAAGTCTGCTCGCATCAGCTTTGCTTCTCCCGAGCTACTTTGGCGGGTGCTAACTCAGAAACGCTGGGAACTGCTCAAAGCTCTTTGCGGCGCCGGTCCCGTGTCCATCCGCGAAGCTGCAAGGCGCGCAGGCCGCGATGTAAAGGCCGTCCACGGCGATGTTACCGCCCTACTCACCGCCGGGGTCATCGACCGTACCGACGACGGGCGAATTGTCTTTCCGTTCGAGGCAGTGAAGGTCGAGTTTCTTCTTCAGGCAGCGTAGCGTCATGGGCTGCCAGGGGCCGAACCATTCGTTCGAGCGGACGCCCGAGAAGCTGCGTATATTGCTGAGCACCCCACCGCCGGAGATGTCGTGCCCGGATCCGGCGGCATTCGCAAGGTGCGTTGGGGAAGAGCCGGTTCGGGCAAGTCAGGCGGTGTGCGGGTCATCTACATCACCCGTAACGCCGAAGGCCATGTTGTCCTATTGACTCTGTACGCCAAGGCCAAGACCGACAACCTCACGGGCCCCCAACTGAAGGAAATTCGCCGTGTCCTCGAAGAGTAAGCCCCTCACCAAGTCAGAACTTGCCGCCCATGAAGCAAAGCGCGATCTCGCTGCGGAGCTTCTACAGTCTGTGCGCGAAATGAAGGCTGGTCAGGTTCATGTTGTTTCGTCGCCGGTCATTGAGGCTCGTAAGAAGACCGGTCTGTCTCAGTCCCAATTTGCGGCACTCATCGGGGTATCTGTTCGTACCCTGCAAGGGTGGGAGCAGGGCCGCAAACAGCCCAGTGGCGCGGCCCGTACTTTACTTGCCATCGCGAGCACAAATCCCAAAGCCGTTTTGGCGGTCGCCGGCAAGTAGCACTTGTGCGCAGACGCCCAACCTACGGCACAACCTACGCACAACCTACGGTTCTGATTCGCGAATTGAAGCAGGCAGGATGGCGGCTTGAGCGGGTGCGCGGGTCGCACCACGTTTTCCGACACCCCGCGCGCCCCGGCATCGTCGTGGTGCCCCACCCCAAAAAGGACTTGGGGCTTGGGCTGGTCAAAGCCATCAAGGGGCAAGCTGGACTAGAGAGGTAATCACCATGCGCTATCCTGTTGTGATCGAGCCCGGAACCGACGTCACCGCCTACGGCGTCATCGTTCCCGATCTGCCTGGCTGTTTTTCCGCCGGCGACACGCTGGACGAGGCCATGAGCAACGCCGAGGAGGCGATCGCGGCATGGCTCGACGCCGCCGTGGACGCCGGCCAGGCCATTCCGCACGCCTCCGACCTGGAGACCCTGCGCAAGGCGCACAAGGCGTACAAGGGTTGGGTTTGGGGTTTGGTAAAGGTTGATCCTGCCTTGCTGGACGACACCACTGAGCGGATCAATATCAGCCTGCCTCGCCGGGTCCTGTCCCGGCTGGACGCCCAGGCCAAGGCCGCTGGCGAAAGCCGCTCCGGGTTTATCGCCAAGCTCACACTGGAACACTGACGCCGCGAGAGAATTCGCGCTTACCGAAACGATCTTCTCATCGAACAATTCAATTCTTCAAACGCTCGCCGGTAAATTTTCGTCCGTTGCTGTGCGTTCCCAAACGGCGCAACCCCAAAGGCGTGGCGCTGTTTATCCTTGGCTTGCTGGAAGATTTTTCCCGCTTGCGCGATGTGCGCCTTCTGGCCGAGGCGACGGCGCTCGGCGCTGGATCGGTTTTCCGTGCTGAGACTTGGCCGCAGGGTGCCGCCGATTGTGTGAGGGCATGCGGAAAAGCAGCGTTGTGCCAGGCGGCACAACCTACGGCACAACATACGTTCTGGGTCAGCCGGGCGAGCGCTGCGTTTGCCGATGAATTTTCGTGAGGCGTATCATCGTAGCCAGCCCTTCGTGAAGGAACAACGATGAATATCGAGGAACTGATTACCGTGACACCTGGCGTACGCAGTGGCAAGCCGTGCATTGCCGGATCGCGCATCACCGTTTACGACATCCTGGAATACCTGGCTGGCGGTATGACCGAACAGGAAATTCTGGCAGACTTTCCAAGCTTGCGCCTCGAACATATTCGCGCTGCGCTGGTATTTGCCGCCAATCGTGAGAAGCGCTTGGCCGCATGAAGGGGCTGAGGCTGCTGTTCGACGAGAACCTGAGTCCTTGCCTCGTCAGACTCTTGGCGGAGTCTTTCCCGAATAGCGTGCACGTCGATGACGTCGGATTGCACGGGGGTACGGATGGTGACGTGTGGGGCTATGCCCGCGAGCATGGGCTTGTTCTGGTCTCTAAGGACAACGATTTCAGGCAGCTCAGTTTTTTGCGGGGCGCGCCGCCGAAAGTTGTCTGGCTTCGGATCGGCAATGGCCCGACGAAGGCCGTTGCCGAGTTGCTTTGTTCCCGTAAGGCTGATCTGGATTCGTTCGCGAGAGATGCAGAGACAGCGTTGATCACGCTTCAGATGGAGCGCGATTACCCTTGAACGTTGTGTGGCGGCACAAGCTACGCACAACCCACGCACAACCTACGGCCTGACTCGGCCCGACGCCGTTCCATTATTTCGGTACTTCTCCATAACTACCGAAACTATGGAACAATGCCGGCATGATATCGACTGAGCAACGCATCCAAACGCTTCTGCGTCGAGCCGGCACGGCCAGGTCACGAGAACTGGTCGCGGCTGGCATGAGCCGCAGCCAACTCTCACGCATGGTGGCGTCGGGGCAACTGCTGCGGGTGAGCCGAGGCCTATACGCCATGCCCGACTATCAAAGCGGCAGCCAGAGCAGCCTGGTGGCGGTGACCAAGCGTGCGCCCGGCGTGCTGTTCTGCCTGCTCACGGCGCTGCGCATTCACGAGCTCACCTCGCAGGCGCCCTTTGAGGTCTGGATCGCCATCGGCAACAAAGGTCACCCTCCCCGTCTGGACTATCCGCCGCTGCGCACCGTGCGCTTCTCCGCGGCGACGCTGGCCGCGGGAGCGGAGACGCGCCAGGTCGACGGCGCGAACATACGTGTGACCAGCGTGGCCAAGACGGTGGCCGACTGTTTCAAGTTCCGCAACAAGATCGGCCTGGACGTGGCGCTGGAAGCCCTGCGCGAGGCGCGCCGGGCCAAGAAGGCAAGTGCCGACGACCTCTGGCACTATGCCAAGCTCAACCGCGTAACCAACGTGATGCGCCCCTACCTGGAGGCCGTGGCGTGACCAAGAGGGAAGGCGTTGTGCCTGGCGGCACAACCTACGGCTGAAGGGTGCTTTGCTGTTCGATCTGTGGTTCGACGTACCGCACCGACCGACGCGCGACGCGGATTTTCTCGGTTTCGGACCGGCCGATATCAACGCCTTGGCAAGCACGGTGCGGGAGATCTGTAACGTCGCCGTGGATGATGGAATGGCGTTCGATCCTGAGTCAATGACCATCGAGGAGATCCGCGAGGACGCACGCTATGGCGGCCTACGCGCCGCCTGGTCGCCCGGCTTGGCAATGCCCGCAGCACCGTGCAGCTCGACGTCGGCTATGGCGCAACCGGCTCGCGCATGGATATTTCGAAGTCAATCTCGATGTCGTTTGGGAGACGGTCTCATCCGCCTTGCCTGGCCTGCTTGCTCGGCTGCCTGCGATTCAGGCGGACGCAAACACCGCGCCATAGGCTGAGTTGTGCCTGCGGCACAACCTACGGCTCTTCCGTGATGTCCGTGTTGTGCCTACGGCACAACCTACGCACAACGT
>PMIF01000016.1 GCA_003157035.1 Rhodocyclaceae bacterium | reverse complement strand
AATAGACCGTCTCCTCTGGACGATGGCCGGTGGCGAGGAGAACACGCTCCTTCACCACTTCCTCCTGGTGCTGACGGTCGGTATTCTTGCGGCTGTGTTGATGCTAACGAAAGCGTCCCGGTAGGGCATATGCCCAAGAAGGAGAATAACGCCGACACGGGCAGATAGAGAGGCAGAGCAGCGAGCACGTGGCCGCCGTCTAAGAGAGGACCACCGGGACGGCACAGGCCTCGATGCGGGCACTGGCACGNNTTCTCGCTCCTCGATGCGGCCCTTGCACACCGACTCAGGATGCGTCAACGCCCAGCGGTCCGGCAGAAGGTCGAGCAGATACGGCGAGTCAAGAGCAAGGTCGGCGGGATGATGTTGTTCGGCATCGGCCAACTTGCGCAACACATCCTCCAGGTAATCCTCGATCACCAGGTGATGCCGATGGGCACTGCTGACCACGCTGTACAGCTGCATTCGCCCCGGCGCCGCATCGGGATGGCCTAGGAACAGCCAGTTGCCGCGGCCCACTACCAACGGCCGAATCGTCCTTTCCGATTGGTCGTTGTCTATGGGAACGTTCCCCTCGCCGAGATATCGCCGCAGCGCTGTCCACTGATTCCGCAGGTAACCGAGCGCTTCGCCGATCGCACTGCGGGGCAGCGCCCGCTGAACTGGATCACTGGCCAGCCAACGCTCCATGCGGTTCCAGATCGGCACGGCGTCGCGCTCGCGCAGTTCCCGACGGGCGGCGGCATCCAGCGTCTTCGCACGTTCCTCGACTTCGTACAGTTGCCGGTAGAACGAGATACCTTGCGACGCCAGGACGGGGTCGTTCGACTCCGCCTTGACGAATTCACGACGCGCATGGGCGTTGCAGCTGGCGTGGAGGATGCGCCCGCCGGAACGTTGCTCTAAACGGGCGTTGGCCCCACAGGCGTCTCCCACGAAGATGCCGCGATACGTCGCCAGATGACCGTCGATCACCGCGTTCTGATGCACCAGCGACCAGTGAAACACGTTGTACGGCGCAAAACCGTCCAAGCCGGTATAAAGCCAAGCGTAGCTTGCGGCCGAGCCTGTCAACGTCGACTCGTCGCCATCGGCGGCCTGTCGAAAACGACTTCGCTTGCCGAGATCCGCCAGTTGTTCCTTGTCCAGCGCGCCGCGCAGCAACACGCGAAGGTGAGTGTCGTCGCCCAAGAGAATTGGCTGCCGCAACAAGAGATGCCACATCTGCTGATGCAAGGGCCTGATCGTCGCCACGCCGTAGTTGATCAAGTTGTTGGTGGTCGATCGGCTGGGGAACCAGCCACACTGGCCAAACCAATCTTGCTGGCGATACGTCGGCATGTGGAAGGCGAACTTCATCGCCGCAACCGCCGCGATCACGCTGAAATCGTACTTGCAGCCCTCGACGATCGACAACGGCGGCGGCGCCGAGCGGACGCCCTCCGCAGGCTGGCCGGCCACGACATACTGGGGCCGCTTGAGCACCTCGACGTACACGTGCGGTTTTTCAAACCGCAGCCGCTCCGTTACCTTGGCGCCAATCGGCTTAAGCCCTTTCTTCTCTTCCTCGGAAAGATCGATGACCCGCTCGCGCCGCTCGATGCCGGGCGGGAAATCCTCGTTGCGAGATTGCTTCTCTTGCCGGGCCCTCCGACGGGCCTCCAAACGGCGCAGCAGTTCCAGGTCCGTTGCCTCGTCGGCCTTCGCTTGCGCCGTGATGATCTCTTGCTGCTCCGTGCTGAGCGGCTCGACCGAAAAAGCCAACTGCATCTGGTCGGGCGAGTCGGCCCGCCGCTCGCTGCGACGGCCCCAAAGCATATCGACCAGACGCTTGTTTACGACTTCCAGTTCCGCCACCCGCTTCTGCAACAAGTCGCGCTCGCCGACAAGAATCCGCGTGGCATCGACCAACGCTTCGTGGTCGCGGCGGAAACCAGTGAACTCTACCAGAACCAACTCCAAGGATGCACGCAGCGATGCGACTTCGCTCTGCAACGCCTCATTGCGTCGCTCGCTTTCTTGCAGTCGTTGTTGAAGCAGCGCCACTTCATCCATGATGGCATCATCTTATCGACAGAGAAACAATTGTCAAGAAGAAAAAAGCCGACCACTGCATCACGCGATGCGCGGCTCGGCTTTGATGGTGTAAGCCTGACGATTCTATCCGGCCACGGCTCGATAACGCTTGCGGCGTTTGGCCGTGTTGAGGTCTACACCACCGATCATCATCGCCAGCGTCACGGAATCGATCTCCACGCAAAGCGAAGCGGCATCGTCGCGGCTGGGTACCTGGAAACCCCCACGTTCCAATCGCTTCGCCCAAACGGCGATTCCGTCGTGGTCCCAGTACAAAATCTTGCATCGATTCCGCATACGATTCACGAAGACGAAGTAATCGCCGTCCAAAACGTTCTTGCCGAACGCTTGGCTGACGATCGCGCATAGACCGTTAAAGCCTTTTCGCATGTCGGTCGGCAGCGCATGCACAAAGATGCGGATCGACGGTGGAAGGCTAAGCATGCCGTGCCTCGGCCACAAGCCCGCTGCCTGCGGGCCGCAAGATCTGTAGCACGGTGCTTAGCGCGGCATGGTTCTCCTGGGGAATGCGGA
>PMIF01000268.1:14235-15226 GCA_003157035.1 Rhodocyclaceae bacterium | reverse complement strand
GGCATCGTGCCGAGCGAGAATCCGGAGCAGTCGCGCAAGCTCATCATCGGTACCAACCGGAGCGACGTGCGCGTGGTCATCGTGCGTGCTTCCGACGTGCCCACCTACGTCCAGTATGGTGCCGCCGACCTCGGCATCGCCGGCAAGGATGTGCTGCTCGAACACGGCGGCGCCGGTCTCTACCAGCCGCTCGATCTGCAGATCGCCAAGTGCCGCCTGTGCGTAGCTGCACCGGCCGGCTTCGACTATGTCGCCGCGGTGCAGCGCGGCGCGCGCCTGCGCATCGCCACCAAGTACATCCAGACGGCGCGCGAGCACTTCGCCGCCAAGGGCGTTCATGTCGATCTCATCAAGCTTTATGGTTCGATGGAGCTGGCGCCGCTGGCGGGCCTGGCCGATGCCATCGTCGACCTGGTATCGAGCGGCGGCACGCTCAAGGCCAACAACCTGGTCGAGGTTGAACAAATCATGGCGATATCGTCGCGCCTGGTGGTCAATCAGGCCAGCCTGAAGCTGAAACGCGACCTGCTCCAGCCAGTGATCGACAGCTTTGCCAAGGCGGTGCAATGACCATCAGACGCCTGTCCAGCCGCGAGCCCGAGTTCCTGTCTACGCTCGACGCGCTGCTGCATTTCGACAACATTACCGACGAGGCCATCGAACGCACGGTTGCCGAGATCCTGAACAATGTGCGGACTGTTGGCGACGCCGCGGTACTCGACTACACGCGCCGCTTCGACCGCGTGGCAGCGCACGCCATGGCCGATCTCGAACTCGGCCAGGATCTGCTCAAGGCTGCCTTCGACGGCCTGCCGCCGGTGCAGAGGCAGGCGCTGGAAGCCGCTGCCGAACGTATCCGCAGCTATCACGCGCGGCAGAAGGCCGAGTCTTGGGAATACACCGAGGCGGATGGTACCCGCCTGGGCCAGAAGGTTACCGCGCTTGATCGCGTCGGTCTTTACGTCCCGGGTGGCAAGGCCGCCTATCCGAG
>PMIF01000268.1:0-14218 GCA_003157035.1 Rhodocyclaceae bacterium | reverse complement strand
GTCGGCCCGGGCAACGCCTATGTCGCCAGCGCCAAGAGGCGCGTCTTCGGCACCGTCGGCATCGACATGGTCGCGGGTCCGTCCGAGGTGCTGATCATTGCCGATGGTTCGGGCGAGCCCGACTGGGCGGCCATCGATCTCTTCGCCCAGGCCGAACACGACGAACTGGCGCAAGCGATCCTGCTTTGCCCGGACCCTGTCTTTCTCGACCTTGTTGCCGCCAGCATCGAGCGGCTGCTGCCGACCATGCCGCGCCGCGAAGTCATCGCTGCTTCGCTTGATGGGCGTGGCGCGCTGATACAGGTGACTGATCTCGACGAGGCTTGCGTCATCGCCAACCGCATCGCGCCCGAGCACCTGGAATTGTCGGTCAGGCAGCCACGGGTACTGGCCGACAAGATCCGCCATGCCGGCGCGATATTCCTCGGCCACTTCACCTCCGAGTCGCTTGGCGACTACTGTGCCGGACCCAACCACGTGCTGCCGACTTCGCGCAGTGCGCGTTTCTCCAGCCCGCTCGGGGTCTACGATTTCCAGAAACGCACCAGCATGATTGAAGTATCGGCGGCCGGGGCGCAGACGCTTGGGCCGATCGCGTCCACGCTGGCTCACGGCGAAGGGCTGACCGCTCATGCCCGCGCCGCCGAGTTGCGGACCGCACGCTAGCTTGATCAGCCGCAATCAACTGTGCAGTTGTGGCAGCGGTAAGCGCTTCAAGCACTGTCATGGCGCCGTTGCCAATGGCCGCGGTGGCACTGATCTGTCCCTGTCTCCGGAGGTAGCGCTGAATGAGGCACTGCGGCAACAACTGGATGGCCATCTGGAAGCCGCCGAAGTTCTCTATCAGCAAGCCTTGGCAGCGATGCCGGAACATTTCGATGCGCTGCACATGATGGGCGTCGTCAAGCTGCAACTGGGCAAGAGTGAACAGGCCCTGCCGTACCTGCTTTCCGCGCTCCGGTTGGCTCCGGGCAATTCGGTCGCCAAATGTCGGCACAACGTCGGCCTGTGCCTGGTAGGTGTTGCTCGCCAGCGTGGCATCTTGGACGCACTGAAGCAGCCGCCGGCCGCTGACCTTATGTCACCGTTCGGACGCGCCAGCATGTTTCCGCCAGGCGACCAGTCGGCGCGCGGTCGCGTCTCGGTCATCCTGACCGGGTTCGATTTGGTCGAGATTCGGCAGTCCCTTGCGACAGTTCAACTTCAGCAATGGCGGGACATTGAAGTGTTGACCGTGATAGCCCGCGGCAATGAGTTGGAGCCGCAGTTGCGGTCGCTCCTGGAGGCTTGCGCTGTGCCCTGTCGGCTGATTGTCAGCGAACACGCGCTTGACTGGATGGACCAGATCGAGGCAGCAGTGGTGGCTGCTACTGGTGATATCCTGTGCTTTCTGCGTGCCGGCGACCGTTGGGGGTCGCGCTGGCTGTCGCACGTGGCGTTGGCCTTGCGCGCAGGCGCCGCGCAGTGGGCTTTCGGCGGCATGAGAGTCGTGGCGGACGACGGCTCGATAATTCGGTTCGGGCAGTTGCCGGATGTTGATGCATTGCTGCGTGCCCTGGATGCCATGTACCTGCATCGTACGGCATCCCTTGCCTTCGCTTCGTTCAATCCGATCGCCGGCGGCAGCAATCTGATGGTGAGACGCGATTTCTGGCAGCACGAAGGCAGGCTGGCGCGCGATGCCCCTGATCCCCTGCTCGAATGGGCCTGGCGCGTGGCCCGTGACTACGAGCCGGCCTATGTCGACGAACCGGACTATCTGATTTCTCCGTCAGCGGTGCCAGGACATCTGCACCAGCAGTTTCTGACCATGGTTGCCGGGACCGAGCGCTCCGAACTGACCGGTGACATGACGAATCCGTGCCTGAAACGAGGACTGGCGGAATTTTGGCGCCGCCAGTGGCGACAGGTTGCGGCCTCTCGTATCGAGACGCTGCCCGATGGTGTGTTGCTGGCTTGTGCTGCGATGCTCGGCACCAGTGGGATAGGACGCGGGACGCCGCCATGAATCCGTTACCCTCAACCGATGCCATCAATATGCCGGCGGATTTTCGCGGCAGCCTGATTGACTACGAACGGCTGGCGACGGCATTCGAGCAGCGCTCGGCGCCGGTTTCGGCACCGGCGCCCACAGACAACGGGTCGACCAATGAAGAGGTCTTCGTCGTCCGAGAGGTGGGCCATCGGGCCTCTTCGTTACGGCTGATCGGCATCACCTGCATTGGCAACGAGGCCGACATTGTCGAGGCCTTCGTCCGCCACAACCTGACACTGTTCGATCACTTGTTGATCCTGGAACACAACACGCTCGACGGTACGCGGGAAATCCTGGATCACCTGATCGCCGAAGGATTGCCGATCACGGTCGAGCATTCCGCTGAGCCCCGCTTCCTGCAGCGACAATTTACCAACCACCTTTGTCGGCGAGCCGTCGACGAGTTCGCTGCCGACTGGGTCTTTCCGATCGACAGCGACGAATTCCTGCTCGCCTCTTCGCGTGATGAGTTGGATTCGATTCTCGGCGAGGCTGGCGCGGCGCATGTGCGACTCGGCTGGGTTAACTACGTTCCGCAACCAAGCGACGACCCATCGGAGTTGCATCCGGTGCGGCGTATCCGGCATTACTACGACTACCCATTGCCGTCGGTGGACGACAACCCATGGGTCTGGAAGATCGCCGTCAACGTCGCATTTCTCGGCGATTATTACCTCGACCGTTATGAGATTGGCCAGGGCAATCATTTCCTTACCCTGCTGGGCGGCAATCAACCGATCGATGCGCCCATGCCGCCGAGCGAGCGTTTGCGACTCGCCCATTTTTCCGTGCGTTCGGCAGATCAGATCGGCATCAAGTCGGCCATGGGACTGTTGAGTCGCCTGGGTACCAATTCGAAGTCAGCACATTTCGCGGCGATCTGGCACGAAGTGACTTCCGGCAAGGTTTGCCACGAAACCATGGCTGCCAGCGTACGCAATTATCTCGATACCGGGCGCGCTTCGGCCGAATCACTGCGGGAAACCCCGACGCGATATGCGCCCCTGACGGTAACAGAACCGCTGCGCTACGGCAGCGTCCGCTTGTCATCCATCTCAGTACTGATGAAATGGATCGAACTCAACTTGCTGAGCGAAGACCAGCGCCGCGAACGCATGCTCTTGAAGTAGGCGCGGCGAATATTCCCAGCTTGGCCTGTCGCTTGTCGGCGCGACTGGGCTAACAGAAACGAAAACGCGAGCTTCCGCTTTGACCAGGCAGGGGCAGGGAGGCGCGCGCGGCTAGCACCGGCGGTGGCATTTGTCGCGTGGCGGCAGTTACTGGCCGCCCGGGGTGATGAACGCCGCGAGGAGAGTAGCCGAGGTCCGCCGCCGCTTCAATCGCGTCGGCGGCATAGTAGAGAACTGCCAACCACATCTCGGTTCCCTGCAGGCCAGGCTGCTGTCCTGGCGAGGAGGCAAATCCCCGCCCGTCCTGCCAGCGTTCGGCGATCAATTCCTGTTGCGACTCCATGAATGCCGCAATCTCCGCACGGCGATGCTCTGTCTGTCGTCGCAGCAGCCATCACCATGGCGACTGAGGCAGCTGCCGAGGCGCACCGTGCCGGGGACCAGGCCGGCCAGTTCCTATTGAAGAGCCAAGGGCAGTAGTCGAAGCGGAGATTCATGTGTCCTCCGTCGACGCTGTTGCCTGGGGACCTTCCAGCAACTCGCGCAATGCCGTAACCAGACCCATGCACTGCTCATCGGTACCGATAGTAATGCGCAGGAACTGGTCGATGCGCGGCAGTTTGAAGTGGCGAACGATGATGCTGCGCTGGCGCAGCGCTTGTGCCAGTTCGCCGCCGTCGCGGCCCGGATGGCGGGCAAAGACGAAGTTGGCCGACGACGGCAGCACCGCGAAGCCCAGAGCGGTCAAGTCGGCCGTCAAGTGGGCACGGCTGCGCATCACCGCCTGGCGCGTGCGCTCGAACCACTCGCGGTCCTCGATCGCTGCCGTGGCTCCGGCTTGCGCCAGGCGGTCGAGCGGGTAGGAGTTGAAGCTGTCCTTGACCCGCTCGAGAGCCTCGATCAAGTCGGCGTGACCGACGGCGAAGCCAACCCGCAGGCCAGCCAGGGAGCGGGCCTTGGACAGAGTGTGCACCACCAGCAGGTTGGGATACTTGTTGACCAGGGGCACGACCGACTCGGCACCGAAATCGACATAGGCTTCATCGATCACCACCACCGAATCCGGGTTGCCGGCGACGATGCGCTCGATCTCGCTCGCGGGCAAAGCGCGTCCAGTCGGAGCATTGGGATTGGCGATGACGATGCCGCCGTTCGGCCGCAGGTAGTCCCCGGCCCGGATCTCGAACTGCGCCGAGAGCGGCACCGTCTCGTAGGTGATTTGGTAGAGGTTGGCGTAGACGGGGTAGAAACTGTAGCTGATGTCCGGAAACAGAATCGGCTGCTCATGTTTCAGCAGGGCCAGGAAGACGTGGGCGAGAACTTCATCGGAACCGTTGCCGACGAACACCTGCCGCGCTTCGATCTGGCCATGGTACGCGGCGATGGCGGCGCGCAGCCGCGACGCCAGGGGATCGGGATAGAGACGCAGGGTATCGCCGGTCTCGGCGTGAATCGCCGCCAGAACCTTGGGCGACGGGCCNNTTCTCGTTGGTGTTGAGCTTGACCAGATTGGCGAGCTTGGGCTGCTCACCGGGTACGTAGGGGGTCAGCGACTTGGCGACCTGGCTCCAATAGCGGTTCATCGGGCGGAAAGGAAATTTGTAAAAGGCTTGGAATCGGCATGAAATGGTATCATGGGCCTCATCTTTCTCATCGATTGAGTCGCACTGATGCGCAGCGCCGAAGTTCAACGCAACACGCTCGAGACTCAGGTTCGGGTGAAGCTCGATCTCGATGGCCGGGGCAGTTCTCGGATCGCCACCGGGGTCGGTTTCTTCGACCACATGCTCGACCAGGTAGCCCGGCACGGCATGATCGATCTGGAGATTTCTGCCTCCGGCGACTTGCACATCGACGCCCACCATACGGTCGAGGACGTCGGCATTGCGTTCGGCCAGGCGCTGGCCGCTGCCATCGGCGACAAGAAGGGCGTTTGCCGCTACGGCCATGCCTACGTACCGCTCGACGAGGCGTTGACGCGCGTGGTGGTCGATTTGTCCGGGCGACCGGGATTGGTTTTCTCGCTGCCGTTCGTGCGCGCCACGATCGGCGACTTCGACGTGGACCTGGTGCGCGAGTTCTTCCAGGGACTGGTCAATCACGCCGGCGTGACGCTGCATATCGACGCCATTCGGGGCGACAACGCCCACCATCAGGCGGAGACGGCGTTCAAGGCCTTCGGCCGCGCGTTGCGCATGGCGGTGGAGGTCGATCCGCGCGCCGCCGGCATTCCGTCGACCAAGGGTAGCCTCTGATCCGACTATGAGTGTCGTCCGCAGGGCCGTCCCAAGGACGGCACAGTCAGCGATGGGGAGCCGCGCAGCGGCGAACATCCGTCACCCCATTCCCTGGGAAGGGGGGTAGGCCCATGACCATTGCGGTTGTCGATTACGGCATGGGCAACCTGCGCTCGGTGGCGAAGGCCGTTGAGCATGTCGCTGCCGGGCAGCGGGTGGTCATTACGGCGGATCCGGCCGTGGTGGCCGCGGCGGAGCGCGTCGTGGTTCCCGGACAAGGTGCCATGGCCGACTGCATGCACCAGTTGGCGGCCTGCGGTCTGCGTGAGGCCGTGGTGGCAGCAGCGGCGGAGAAGCCCTTCCTCGGCATCTGCATCGGTCTGCAGATGCTGTTCGAGCACAGTGAAGAGGGCGATACCGACGGCCTGGGCCTGCTTCCCGGTCGCGTTCGCCGTTTTCCGGCCGCACGGACGGTGGCCGTCGGCCTCAAGGTGCCGCACATGGGCTGGAACGAAGTTATGCAGTCGCGGCCGCATCCGCTCTGGCAGGGGATCGCCGACGGCAGCCGCTTCTATTTTGTGCACAGCTATTTCGTCGAGCCGGCGCAGCCAGCGCTCGAAGCGGCTTCGACCGGGTACGGTTTGCCCTTTACCAGCGCTGTAGCCCGCGCTAACATCTTCGCAACACAATTCCATCCGGAGAAGAGCGCCCACGCGGGACTGCAACTCCTGGCCAATTTCATCCGCTGGCAACCCTGAGCACAGCGCAATCAATTTCTTCCACCCCCATCGCCTGCCATCATGCTGCTGATCCCCGCTATCGATCTGAAAGACGGGCATTGCGTGCGCCTCAAGCAAGGCGCCATGGACGATGCCACGGTATTTTCCGAACAACCGGCCGCCATGGCTCGCCACTGGATCACGCTCGGTGCGCGTCGCTTGCATCTCGTGGACCTCAATGGCGCCTTTGCCGGCAAACCGAAGAACGAATCGGCTATCAAGGCCATCCTTGATGAGGTCGGTGACGAGATTCCGGTCCAGCTCGGCGGCGGCATTCGCGACCTGGACACCATTGAGCGCTGCATCGACGATGGTGTCAGCTATATCATCATTGGCACGGCGGCGGTCAAGAACCCGGGTTTTCTTCACGATGCCTGCACGGCATTCCCCGGCCACATCATCGTCGGCCTCGATGCCAGGGATGGCAAGGTTGCCGTCGACGGCTGGTCGAAGATGACGGGTCACGACGTCGTCGACCTGGCGAAGAAATTCGAGGATTACGGCGTCGAGGCGGTCATCTACACCGATATCGGCCGCGATGGCATGATGTCCGGCGTCAATATCGAGGCGACGGTTGCGCTGGCCAAGTCGCTGCGCATTCCGGTGATCGCCTCCGGTGGCGTCGCCAGCCTGAAGGATGTCAAGGCGCTGTGCGAAGTCGCCAGCGAAGGCATTGTCGGCGCCATCACCGGGCGCGCGATCTACGAAGGCAAGCTGGATTTCAGGAAGGCCCAGGCGGAAGCCGACAGGCTTTCCGCGCAATGATGGCCCCCCACGCTCACATTCGTTCGCTGCCCCCCACAGGGGGGCGCATGCCCTCTNNTCAGCTTGCGCGATGCCGGCGATCCGGTCGAGGTGGCGCGCCGCTATGACGAACAGGGCGCCGACGAGATCACCTTTCTTGACATCACGGCGAGCTCCGACGATCGCGACATCATCCTGCATATCGTCGAGGCGTGCGCCGACCAGGTGTTCATACCGCTGACCGTTGGCGGTGGCGTGCGCAAGGTCGAGGATGTCCGCCGCTTGCTCAACGCCGGCGCCGACAAGGTGAGCATGAATACGGCCGCCGTGAACAATCCCGAACTGGTGGCCGAGGCTTCGGCCAAGGTCGGCTCGCAATGCATTGTNNGGCGAGATTCTGCTGACCAGCATGGATCGCGACGGCACCAAGGCCGGCTTCGACCTCGAACTGACCCGTGCCGTGGCCGAGGCGGTGGGCATTCCGGTCATTGCCAGCGGTGGTGTCGGCAACCTCGAGCATCTCGCCGATGGCGTCCAACAAGGCAAGGCGGATGCCGTGCTGGCGGCGAGTATTTTTCACTACGGCGAATTCACCGTGCGCCAGGCCAAGGAATATATGCGCGACCGGGGCATCGAGGTACGTCTATGACCTGTAAATGGCTTAATGACATCAAGTGGGACGATCAGGGCCTGGTGCCGGTGATCGCCCAGGATGCGGCAACCGGCGCTGTGCTGATGTTCGCCTGGGCCAATCGCGAGGCATTGGAAAAGACCGCCGCGATCGGCCAGGCGGTGTATTGGTCCCGTTCGCGGCGCAAGCTATGGCACAAGGGCGAAGAGTCCGGCCACTTCCAGAAGGTCGTCGAGATGCGCACCGACTGCGACAACGATGTGGTGCTGCTGAAGATCGAGCAAGTGGGCGATATCGCCTGCCATACTGGTCGCAAGAGTTGCTTCTTTCAGCGGCTGGATGAGGGCTGCTGGACGCCAGTCGACCCGATCGTCAAGGATCCGAAGGAGATTTACAAATGATTGACCTCGAAGTCATCCATCGCGTGCAGCAGACGCTGGTGGAACGCAAGGGCGCGGCGCCGGAGTCGTCCTATGTCGCCAGCCTTTACGCCAAGGGCACCGACGCCATTTGCAAGAAGGTGGCCGAAGAGGCAGCAGAGGTGATCATGGCGGCCAAAGATGGCGATCGCCTGCATATCGTGCGCGAAGTGTGCGACCTCTGGTTCCACAGTCTGGTGCTACTGACGCAGTTTGATGTCGGCGTCGATGATGTCATGGTCGAATTCCGTCGTCGCGAGGGCATCTCGGGCATCGACGAGAAGCGGTCGCGGCCCCGGCCATGAGCGACTGCATCTTTTGCAGGATCGCCCGTGGCGAGATTCCGGCGAACAAGATCTACGAGGATGAGGATATCTTCGCCTTCCACGATATCCATCCGCAGGCGCCGGTGCACTTCATGATGATCCCGAAACAGCACATCGCTTCGCTTGCCGAGACCGATTCCGGCCACCAGGCGATCCTGGGCAAACTGCTGGCCAAGGCCGGCGAATTGGCCCGCGGCCAGGGCCTGGCCGACGGCTTTCGCATCATCATCAACACGGGGCGGATCGGTCGGCAGGAGGTGTATCATCTTCACATTCACATTGTCGGCGGTCCCGAGCCCCTGGGTTCGATGCTGCCGAAGCGATAGGAGACAAGCATGGGTGGATTGAGCATCTGGCACTGGCTGATCGTGCTCTTGATCGTGATGCTGATCTTCGGCACCAAGAAGCTGCGCAACATCGGCCAGGATTTGGGCGGCGCGGTCAAGGGTTTCAAGGAAGGCATGAAGGAAGGTACCGCCGACAAGCCGGCCGAGCCCGAGAAGGTGGGGCAGACCATCGAAGGCGAAGCGAGGAAGGAAAAAGTCTGAGGGCGGCCCGGCCGTCCCGGCAACGCGAGCGGGTCAGCCCCGCTCGTTTTTTCTTCTTCTGCGACTGACCACTTCCCCATGTTCTCTTCCGGCGAGCTAATCCTGATCGGCCTGGTGGCGCTGATCGTCATCGGCCCCGAACGGTTGCCGCGTGTTGCGCGCACTGTCGGCGCATTGCTTGGCCGCTTTCAGCGCTATGTTTCCGACGTCAAGGCCGACATCAGCCGCGAGATGCAGATCGAAGATCTGAAGAAACTGCAACAGCAGGTGGCCGAGCAGGCGCAGAGCATGGAGCGTTCGGTCAGCGAGCACCTGCAGGCAACCGAGGCCTCGCTCAATGAATCGATCGCGGTCGGCATCGACGACAAGCCGCCAGCCGCTTCGGCGCCGGTGGTCGCAGACGGCGTTCCCATTGAGCCGCCCAAGCCCTGATGGCTGACAACCAGGAAACCTTCATTTCCCACCTGATCGAGTTGCGCGACCGATTGTTGCGCTCGAGCCTGGCGGTGTTGATCATCTTCGGCTGCCTGATGCCCTGGGCCGGTACGGTCTACGATTTTCTCGCCCAGCCGATGATGGCGCACCTGCCGGCCGGAACCAAGATGATCGCCACGGGTGTCGTGACGCCATTCATGGTGCCCATCAAGGTGACGTTGATGGCAGCCCTCATCCTGGCGCTGCCGGTGATCCTTTATCAGGCCTGGGCCTTCGTCGCCCCCGGCCTTTATGCCCACGAGAAGAAGTTCGCCCTGCCGCTGGTCGTTGGCTCGACCTCGCTTTTTCTGCTGGGCATCGCTTTCTGCTACTACTTCGTTTTCGGTACGGTATTCAAGTTCATTTCCGAGTTCGCTCCCGCCAGCATTACGCCGGCTCCGGATATCGAGCAATACCTGAATTTCGTCATGACCATGTTCCTCGCCTTCGGGGTCACGTTCGAAGTGCCGGTGGTGGTCGTCCTGCTGGTCAAGTTCAACCTGGTCAGCGTCGAGAAGTTGAGGGAGATACGCCCGTATGCGATCGTCGGCGCCTTCGTCATTGCGGCGGTGGTGACGCCGCCGGACATTACGTCGCAGATCATGCTGGCGGTGCCGATGTGCCTGCTGTTCGAGCTCGGTCTGCTGCTGGCCCGTTTTGTCGCCAAGCCGGCGCAACCTGGCAACAGCGACTACGTGCCGCCAAGCGACGAGGAAATGGCGCGCGAGCTCGATCGGACCGAGAAGTAGCCGCTCCCGGTTCGGCGCGGCCTACTGCGGCGGCGGTTTCGGCCGTTTGCCGATGACGGCATCGACAGCGATTTCGTGGCCTTCCCGGCGCAGGCTGATGCGGCTCGTTTGCCCGGGCTGAAGCGCGGCAATGACTGCCAGCATGTTCTGCGCGTCCTTCACTTTCTTGTCGCCGATGCCGAGCAGGACATCGCCGGGACGCACACCGGCCTTGTCGGCAGGACTGCCCCGCATGACGCCGGCGATCAGCGCGCCTTCGGCCGAAGGCATGCTGAAGGCTTCGGCCAGTTCGGGGGTGATTTCCTGCACTTCGACGCCGATCCAGCCGCGGGTAACGCCGCCGTTCTTGATGATCTGCTCCATGACGCTGCGCGCCAGCGACACCGGAATGGCGAAACCGATACCCATCGAGCCGCCATTCTGCGAGTAGATGGCGGTGTTGATGCCGACCAGATCGCCGGCGCTGTCGACCAAGGCGCCGCCGGAGTTGCCGGGGTTGATGGCGGCGTCGGTCTGGATGAAGTTCTCGAANNAGGTGGCTGCGGCCAAGTGCCGAAACGATGCCCGAGGTCACGGTTTGGCCGACGCCGAACGGGTTGCCGATGGCCAGGACGATATCGCCGACGCGCAACGTGTCGGCAGTGGCAAAGGTGATGGCCGGCAAGCGCGGCTCGGCGGCGATGCGCAGCACGGCCAAATCGGACTCCGGATCGGAACCGACCACCTTGGCCTTGAACTTGCGGCCGTCGTTGCTCGCCACCTCGATCTCGTCGGCGGCCTCGACGACATGGTAGTTGGTCAGGATATAGCCATCGGCGGAGACGACGACGCCACTGCCGAGGCCAGAACGGCGTTCCGAGGTCTCGCCGCGGTCACCGAAGAAGTGGTTCCAGAAGGGGTCGTTGGTCAGCGGATGGCGAGAGCGAATTTCCTGCGTCGTGTAGACATGGACGACGGCGGGAACGGCCTTGTGCGCCGCATCGGCATATGAGGCGAGATGAAGATTGCCGTCCTTCACCGGCGCTTCTTGAACCGCGACGACGTCGACTGGCGAATTACCCGAACGGTTCAGCCACTCCGGCTTCAAGGTTTGGATAACGAACAACACCGCCACGCTGAGGGTGACGGCCTGGGCGAATACCAACCACAAGCGGCGCATAATCCGGCGGTTCCTTCCGACTGGAGAAGACGATGCAGCGCGACGAGTTGAGGAGCTACCTGGATCGACTCCTGGAAACGGAACGCTACCGCGATTATTGCCCAAACGGTCTGCAAGTGGAAGGCGGTGCCGACATTGAGCGCCTGGTCTGCGGTGTCACCGCCAGCCAGGCCCTGCTCGACGAAGCGGTGCGCCGGCAGGCACAGGCGGTGGTGGTTCACCACGGTTGGTTCTGGCGCGGCGAGGATGGCCGCGTCACCGGCTTGCGCAAGAGGCGCCTGGCGACCCTGCTGCGGCATGACATCAGCCTCTTCGCCTACCATCTGCCCCTCGACGGCCATGCCGAACTGGGCAACAATGCCCGGCTTGGCTTGCACTGCGGCTGGCAGGCCGAGAGCCGATTCGGCGACCAGGATATCGGCATCGTCGGGCGCCTGCCGGCACCGGCAGCGCTGGCGTCGCTAGCAGCGGCAATCGAGCGATCCCTCGGCCGCCAGGTTCTTGCCATCGGTGATCAAGAGCGGTCAGTGACGAGAATCGCCTGGTGCAGCGGTGGCGCCCAGAACATGTTCGAACAGGCGATCGCCGCTGGCGTGGACTGTTATTTGAGCGGGGAAATCTCCGAACAGTGCACCCATCTGGCGCGGGAATCCGGCGTTGCCTACATCGCCGCGGGCCACCATGCCACCGAGCGCTACGGAATCGCCGCACTCAGCGCGCATTTGCGCGAAGCGTTGGCATTGGACTGTCAGTTCGTCGACATCGACAACCCGGCCTGACGCACTTTCCGGATCGATTGCAGGGCCAGAATCTCCTCGATCACTTTGCGGTCGAAGCCCTGGCGCGTGCCTTCCCGATTGTCCTCGAGTAGTTGTTGCAGGTAGTCGGCACATTCGGCGGTCGGCCATAAGGCCGTCAGGCGGGCGCGGACGTGGGGAAAGCTTTCCAGGGAGTTCTGATGGGTGCTGGTCGCTGGCGATTGCCAATCCGGCATGGCGATGTTGTACTGCCGGCATAGACGTTCTGCCGCCTGGTCGAATTCGGCATGAAGACCGGACTGGCGGTAGAGGTCGAGCAGCCGCAGCCAATGGCTAAGTGCGCGACTGGGATGTGAGCGGATGTGATGCTCCAGCGAACGGGCGGCGCTTTCGTTGAGGCCAATGGCCATCATGGTGTCGGCCAGGCGATGCGCGGTTTCGCCGGTCTCGGTCGTCGGGGCGATTTCCGCATGGGGTTCCGGCGGCCATGTCGCCAGTGCCTCGGGGCTCTCGGGCTCCATGATGGTGGTGCGTTCATGGCCGTACGGCATCATGACCGTCGATGCGATCACGGTTTCGCCCATTCGATGTCGCCGTCGCCGCAGCCACGCCCAGGCCAGGCCAATAGCCGCCAGGATGCCGCCGCCGATCAACGTTGGCGACAAACCGTCGGCCTCGGCGCTCGCTTCGTCCGGGGCTGGCAGCGATTCGCTCGGCGGTGGCGGCCGGGGGGAATCGGCGCTGCCTGCCTCGGGTTGCGCTANNCGGCAGGGAATCAGGTAGCGCGACCAGCAGCTTGCGGACTTCCGCGCAGTCATCGCTGGCTTTGTGGATGCGATCGAGCAGGTCGCTTACCGTCGCCCTCTCGGTTGTCGCCGACAAGGCGGCCTGCCATTCCACGCGCAGGACAGCGCGTTCTGCCGCAGTGACCGGCGTCGCCGGAAAGGTCAACTCGTGCGCGAGTCGAAGTGCCGGCGCCATATCGGCGAGCGGCGGCGCCGCCATCGCTACGGCTGGCGCGAGCAGGATGGCTTTCAGTACGTATCGCACCCAGTTCCCGTCGAAGGTCCCGGCATCAGTGGTGGCCGAACCGTCATAATATTGCTGACCTGGAATTTGATCAGCAATATTTTGTCATGAGGTCGGTATTGGCCGACGGGAGGAAGACCATGGCTATGGTATTTGAAGTTGCGCTGCCGAGAGTCCTGATCGCAGGCTCGAGTGATGACTTTCCGGTTCGGCGCATCTACTGCGTCGGCCGCAACTATGCCGAACACGCCAAAGAGATGGGTGCCACAGGGCGCGAGGCACCCTTCTTCTTTGCCAAACCGGCGGATGCCGTCGTGCCGGTAGCGGCCGGCGGCGAAGGGCAGATCGCCTACCCGTTGCGCACNNTCGATCTGACGCGCCGCGACTTGCAGGCAGAGTTCAAGAAGAAGGGGCAGCCCTGGGAGATGGCCAAGGGATTCGACCAGTCGGCACCGATCGGGCCCATCCATGTCGCCGACAGCTGCGGTGCGATGGCCGCGGGTCAGATTTCGCTGGCCGTGAATGGTGTCGAGCGCCAGCATGGTGATCTGTCGGACATGATCTGGTCGGTGGCGGAGATCATCGCCGAACTGTCATGCTACGTCGAATTGCGTCCGGGCGACCTCATCTTCACCGGCACGCCAGCCGGTGTCGGGCCGCTGGTACGCGGTGACCGCGTCAACGCCAGAATCGACCGGCTGGGCAGTCTGGCGCTAACGATCGCGTAGCCGGCTGCGGAATTTCTCGCGCAACTTGGCGGCCTTCGGTGCCACCACGGCGAGGCAGTAGGACTGTCGCGGGTTGTTGGCGAAATAGTCCTGGTGGTAGTCCTCGGCCGGCCAGAATTCGGCTGCCGGCAGCACTTCGGTGACTATCGAATTGGGCCACACCTGGTTGGCGACCAGTTCCGCGATCAGTGTCCTCGCGATCTCCTGCTGCGCCGCCGAATGGGTGAAAATCACCGACCGGTACTGGCTGCCGACATCGTTGCCCTGGCGGTCCCGGGTGGTCGGGTCGTGGATGGCGAAATAGGCCTCGAGCAAAGTCCGATAGTCGATCACGGTCGGATCGAAAGTGATGCGCACGACTTCGGCGTGGTCGCTGCTGCCCGAGCAGACTTGGGCATAGCTCGGCTGCGGCAGGCGGCCACCACTGTAGCCGGATAGCACGGATTCGACGCCGGCAAGTTGGCGCAGCGCG
>PMIF01000272.1 GCA_003157035.1 Rhodocyclaceae bacterium | reverse complement strand
CCGCGAATTGCACGGACAACTCGGGCGCCGGCAGAACCTGCTGTGGCTGAAGAAGCGCAACGACGCTCGCCACGAGGCGGAACGTCATGGCCGGGAAGTCGAAAAGGCGATAAACCGGGTCGAGAGCGAGACAGCGCAACTGCGTGAGGTCGAGGCCCGGGTCGAACAATCCCGCGAGGCGCATTTCACTGCCTCGGACACCTTGCATGCCGCCCAGGCCGAAATGTACTCCGCCAACGCGGAAGTCAAACGGCTGGAATCGGAACTCAATCACGTTCGCGAGTCGCGCCAGCGCCTGGAGACCCGATTGGCGCAGCTGGTGGTCGAGCGCTCGCACTGGAGCGGTGAGATGAAGCGCGTCGAGGAAGAGGACTTCCGTTGGCGATCGCTGCTGGAAAACTCCCGCGACCGCGCCGTCGTGGCGGGCGCCAAACACCAGGAAGCCGTTGGCTGCCTGCCTCAGGCAGAAACCGAGGTCCAGGAGGCTGCGGCGCAGGTGACCGAGGCCAGGCGAACGCTCAACGAAGCCGAGCAGGGCCTGCGCCTGGCCGAGGCCGATCGCGGCCACGCCATGCGCGCCATCGAAAACCTGTCGTCGCGGCGCGGCCGCCTGGAACAAGACAAGCTGGCCTTGTCGGCTCCAGATGCCGCTTCCTTGCAAGCCGCGCTGGAAACCGAACGAATCACCGAGCAGGACCTGGCTACGCATCAGGCCAGAATCGCCGAATTGCAGGCGCAGTTGCCAGAATGTGAAGCGGCGCTGCGCACTGCGCGCGAGAACCTGGCGCAGGCGCATCGCCAGGTTACGGAAATTCGTGCCCGGCGCGATGCTTTGCAACAACTGCAAAGCCGTGTCCAGCAAAGCGGCGGGATCGCCGACTGGCTGGCCGCACAGGGTTTGACCGACCAGCAACCGCTGTGGCGGGCGATTCACGTCGAGCCCGGCTGGGAGACCGCTGTCGAAGCGGTGCTGCGTGAGCGGCTGGCGGCACTCGCCGCCAATGGCGATGCGATGCGGCAGGCCTTGGCCAGCCCGCCGCCGGTGACGTTTGCCTTCGCGGCGCTCGATGAGCGCATCGGTCATCCACCTGCCGCTGATTCGCTGCGCGCCAAGGTTCGCTGCGACGATTCTCGCTGGTCGGCGGTTCTCGATGAGTGGCTGGCCGGGGTGCAAGCCGCCGAGGATCTGACGGCTTTCCTGCCACCTGCCGATGGTCTGTGGGTATCCAGGCAAGGCCATCTGCTGGGCAAGGGCGGGCTGACGTTGTATGTGCCCGACGTCCGCACGCACGGCGTCATCGAGCGCCAACGTGAAATCGATGAGCTGGTACTTGCCCTTGGCCGAACGGAACTGGACGAGCAAGCCGCTCGGGCAGCTCAAGCCGAGGCAGAAACCAACCTGTCGGATCGCCAGGTGACCCTCGCCGACAGTCGGAGAGCCGGACAGGAGGCACAGCAGCGCCTGCACGCCGCTCGCGTCGAAGGGCTCAAGCTTACTCAAGCGCAGACGCGCTATGAGGAGCGCATCGGTCAGATCAGCCATGACCTGGCGGAAATCGAACTGGCCGAAGAAGCGGAGCGTGGCGAGCTGGTTCGTGCCGAGAGCGAGGCACAGCGCTGTCGCGGCGAACTGGATGCCGTTCGCCTGCGGCTCGATGAGGCATTGGACTGGCAAAGACAGAAAGACACCCACTTGCGCGAAGCGCGAGCGCTCGAGCATCAACTGGCCAGAGAAGCGCAGGAGGCCGGATTTTCCGAGCGCGAGTGCCATGGCAAGCTGGCAGACAATGCGCGGGCCGCCGAGACTGCGCGCACGCAACTGGAGCGCGTTGCAGCCGAGAACGACTCGGCGCAAGTCGAACTCGCCGCCATCAGCGATGTGGTACTTCAGGAACAGTTGCACTCGGCGCTGGATGGCCGCCAGGGTCGCGAAGGGCTGCTCGCCGAGCGACGCAATGCGCTGGAGACGGCCGCCGCCGAACTCAGAGGGCTGGAGGAACAGCGCCTGAAGCTTGAACAAGGCTTGCAGCCAGCCCGCGACAAGATCAATGAACTGCGCTTGAAACAGCAGGCGGCAGAGCTCAACGCCGAGCAGTTTCAGCAGCGGCTCATCGAGGCTGGCGTCGCCGAGGAAACTGCCGAGGCATCGTTGGCGACCGAACTGGTGCCGGGCCTGAAGGAAGCGACTCTGGCGGGAGATATCGCGCGCCTGGGTGCCGAGATCGAGGCTCTCGGGCCCGTCAACCTGGCGGCATTGGAAGAACTCGCTGTCGCCAGCGAGCGCAAAGGCTTTCTCGATGCCCAATATCTCGATCTCAACACGGCCATCAACACCCTGGAAGATGCCATTCGGCGCATCGACCGCGAGACACGCGAACAACTTCAGGAGACCTACAACACCGTCAATCGCCACTTCGGCGAACTGTTCCCGCAACTGTTCGGCGGTGGCGAAGCGCGCCTGATCCTGACTGGCGAGGAGATTCTCGACTCCGGCATCCAGATCATGGCCCAACCACCGGGCAAGAAGAATTCCACCATACATCTGCTTTCCGGCGGCGAAAAGGCACTGACGGCCATCGCCCTGGTGTTCGCCATGTTCCAGTTGAATCCGGCGCCGTTCTGCATGCTCGACGAAGTCGATGCGCCGCTCGACGACACCAATACCGAGCGTTTTTGCGCTATGGTCAAGCGCATGTCGGCGCAGACACAATTCATCTTCATTACGCACAACAAGATCGCCATGGAGATGGCCCAGCAGTTGATCGGCGTCACCATGCAGGAACAAGGTGTGTCGCGGGTCGTCGAGGTTGATATGGAAGAGGCCATGCGCATGACCGAAAGAGAGGCCGCATGAGCGAATTGCAGCTGGCACTGATCGCGGGCGGCGTTGCCGTCGTGGCGTCAGTTTGGGGCTACAACCGTTGGCAGGAGCGGCGTCAGCAGCAACAGGCGGAGCAGCTGTTCGGCGACCGCAGCGGCGATGTTCTCGAGGTGGCAGCAGATGCCGCTGCGCCCGCAGAGAGGCGGGAGCCGGTGATCGAAGCCGACGAATCCCTGCCGCCGTTGCCGGAAGCATGGGCCGACGAAATTGCCGACTGCGTAGTCCGCCTGGACTTTGCCGAACCAATCTCCGTTCTCAGTATTTGGCAGGCGCAAGCCGAGTGGTCGGAGCAGATCGAACGTTCTGTCCAATGGCTGGGCCTGGATTCGATGCTCCAGCACTGGCGGCAGCTGGGAGAAACGGACTCCGGCCGCTATGCCGTGGTCTGTGCTGCCATGCAATTGGCCGACCGCCGCGGACCGGCATCGGAACGCGAAATCGATTTATTTCTCGATGGCCTTCACGAACTGCTGCGTCGCCATCCCGGTGTGGCGCAAATTCCGGCCGCCGACGATGTACTGATGCGGGCACGTGCCGTCGATGATGCCTGCATCGCAGTCGACATGCAGCTGGCGCTCAATGTGGTGCCGGCGAGCGGTCGACCGTTTGATGGTGCGGCGTTCCGCCATGTTGTCGAGGAGGCCGGGTTTGCCTTGCAAAGCGATGGCTTCTTCCGCACCGCCGAGGATTTGTTTGCGCTCGCGCGCCTCGGCGGCGACGCATTCGACGAGTTTCCCGAAGATGCCATGGAGCAGGGCGTAACGCTGACTTTGGATGTCCCGCGTGTCGCTGACGGCTTGTTGGCGTTCGATCGCCTATTGGCGCTGGTCGGCGACCTGACGACCCGTTTCGACTGCGCGTTGGTCGACGCTCAGCGCAATGCGCTGGCCGCTGAGGCGATCTCGGCCATTCGGGCCAAGATCGCGGACTTGCAAGGCCAAATGGGGCAACGACGGATTGCGCCGGGCAGCGTACGTGCCCGACGCCTGTTCAGTTGAACGCTGGCGAGCGCGCACAGTATCTGCGTGGCGAGATCGAGCGCCACAATCACGCCTACTATGTGCTCGACGCGCCGACGATACCGGACGCCGAGTACGACAAGCTCTTTCGCGAACTGCAGGCAATCGAAACCGAGCAGCCGCAACTGCTGACGCCGGACTCGCCGACGCAACGGGTCGGCGGCCAAACGCTGGCGGGCTTCGTCGCCGTGCGCCATGCGGTGCCGATGCTGTCGATTCGTACCGAAACCGATACCGGACCATCGGGCGCCCGCGCTTTTGATGGCCGTGTGCGCAAGCTGCTGGAGCTTGCGGATGATGCGCCGCCGGTGGCTTACCAAGCGGAACTCAAGTTCGACGGACTGGCCATCAACCTGCGCTATGAGCATGGCGCGCTCGTCCAGGCTGCTACGCGCGGCGATGGCGAGACTGGCGAAGACGTGACGCAGAACATCCGTACCATCCATGAGATTCCGCTGCGTCTCAACGGCGGCGCGCCGGCCGTACTCGAAGTGCGCGGTGAGGTCTACATGAGTCGCCCGGACTTCGAGCGCTATAACGAACGCCAGCGCCTGGCAGGCAAGGCCACTTTGGTCAATCCGCGCAATGGTGCTGCCGGCAGCATCCGCCAGCTCGACCCGAAGCTGGCCGCCGAACGACCGCTGTCCTTCTTCGCCTATGGTTTGGGCGTTGTGGACGGCTGGCCGCTACCGGCGACGCACGCGGCGGTCCTGGACGCATTGCTGGCTTTCGGTCTGCCTGTATGCCGCGAACGAGCGATTGCGCATGGGCCCGACGAACTGATTGCTTTTCACCAACGCGTGCTCGCTGGCCGCAACACACTGCCCTTCGATATCGACGGTGTGGTCTACAAGGTCAATTCGCTGGCGCTACAGCGCCAACTGGGCTTTGTCAGCCGCGAACCGCGCTGGGCCGTTGCCCACAAGTATCCGGCCGAAGAAGCGCTGACGACGGTCGAAGCCATCGACGTCCAGGTCGGCCGCACCGGCGCACTAACACCGGTAGCGCGGCTGGCGCCGGTGTTCGTCGGTGGCGTGACCGTGACCAACGCGACGCTGCACAACGAGGACGAGGTTCGGCGCAAGGATGTTCGCGTTGGTGACACGGTCGTTGTCCGCCGTGCTGGCGACGTGATTCCGGAAGTCGTCAGGGTGGTGCCTGAGCGACGGCCGATATTGACCGCTGAGTTCATTATGCCGAAGTCTTGTCCGGCATGCGCTTCGGCGATCGAACGTCCGGCTGAAGAGGCCATCGCTCGCTGCACCGCTGGACTCTTCTGTCCTGCGCAACGCAAGCAGGCGCTGCTGCATTTCGCTGCCCGGCGCGCCATGGATATCGAGGGCCTGGGCGACAAGCTGGTGGAGCAACTGGTGGATAACGGGCTTGTCGCTACGCCTGCCGACATTTACAAAATCGGCCCCGAACGATTGGCCGGGCTAGAGCGGATGGGCATGAAGTCGGCAACCAATCTCCTGGCCGCCATCGCCAGGAGCCGCGAGACAACCCTGGCACGTTTCATCTTCTCGCTGGGCATTCGCAATGTCGGTGAAACGACAGCGAGGGATTTGGCCCGCCATTTTGGCAACCTGGAAGCGTTGATGGCTGCGGACATGACAATGCTGCAGACGGTGCCGGATGTCGGACCGATCGTCGCTTCGTCGGTCGCCGGTTTCTTCGCCGAGCCACACAACCGGGAGGTGATCGCCGATTTGTTGGCCGCGGGCATCGCTTGGCCGGACGAGCGCCCGCCAATGACCTCGACCAATAGCGCGGTGGCCGGCAAGACTTTCGTCCTTACCGGCACGCTTGCCGACTTGCCGCGTGACCAGGCCAAGGCCTTGATCGAGGCTCAGGGCGGCAAAGTGACCGGCTCGGTGTCGAAGAAGACTGATTTTGTTGTTGCCGGCAGCGAAGCCGGCTCGAAGCTGGACCAGGCCCAACAATTGGGCGTTAAGATTCTCGACCAGAATCAATTGATGGAGTTGCTCAAGTCATGAAGAGAGTCACCAAAGCAGTCTTCCCCGTGGCAGGCCTCGGCACACGTTTCCTGCCCGCCACCAAGGCCAGTCCGAAGGAAATGATGCCCATCGTCGACAAGCCGCTGATCCAATACGCCGTTGAAGAAGCCGTGGCAGCAGGAATTACCGACATGATCTTCGTTACCGGCCGGTCCAAGCGAGCTATCGAAGACCATTTCGACAAGGCCTACGAGTTGGAAACCGAACTCGAAGCACGCGGCAAGACCGAGATGCTGGAGTTCGTGCAGAACCTGTTGCCGAGGAACATCAACTGCATCTATATCCGCCAGGCCGAAGCGCTGGGCTTGGGCCACGCCGTGCTGTGTGCGAAACCAGCCGTTGGCGACGAGCCGTTTGCCGTGCTGTTGGCCGACGATTTGCTGGATGGTCAGCCGCCGGTGATGAAGCAGATGGTCGACGTCTTCGACTACTACCATTGTTCGGTGCTCGGTGTGCAGGACGTACCGCGAGCCGATACCCAGAGCTACGGCATCGTCGCATCGAGGCCGCTGGCAGACCGCATCGAGCAGGTATCGGCGATTGTCGAGAAGCCGAAGCCGGAAAATGCGCCTTCGACTTTGGCTGTGGTTGGCCGTTACGTGCTGGCGCCGCGAATCTTTCATCACCTCGAGAGCATACGGCCGGGATCGGGTGGCGAAATTCAGCTTACCGACGGTATCGCATCGCTGATGGATGAACAGCAGGTATTGGCTTACCGCTATCGCGGCGTACGTTACGACTGCGGTTCCAAGCTCGGTTACCTCCAGGCGATGGTGGAATTCGGCCTGCGCCACCACGAGGTTGGCGAAGCCTTTGCCGACTACTTGAAGAATCGCCAATGACCATGGCACCCAGCGAGGCCCGCCAGATTCTCGCCGAGGCAGACCTCATCTGCACGGCAGATGAGGTTCAGGTGGCAATCGATCGCTTGGCAGTGGACATCGGGCGGGCGCTGGCCGACGACAATCCTCTGCTGCTGACGGTGATGGGCGGTGGTGTGGTGTTTGCCGGCCAGTTGCTGCCGCGGCTCGGTTTTCCGCTCGAATGCGACTACCTGCATGTCACGCGCTATGGCGCCGGCACCTCTGGCGGTGCCCTGACCTGGGTGGTGGAACCGCGGGCATCGGTCAGAGACAAAGTCGTGCTGGTGCTCGACGATATTCTCGATGAAGGCGTGACGCTGGCGGCGATCAAGGCGCGCTTACTCGATCAGGGTGCGGCGAAATGCCTGGTTGCTGTACTCACCGAAAAGGAACTGGGCCGGCCAAAGCCGGTGGTACCGGACTTCGTCGGCCTGCGCCTGCCCAACCGCTACGTCTTCGGCTGCGGCATGGACGTCAAGGGTGCCTGGCGCAACCTGCCGGCAATCTACGCCGTCAAGGGGCTCTAGGCGCTGTTCTTATTCGGTCGGAGCCGCCGGATGTTCCCGGAGTGGAAAGCACGTCGCTACTGAAGATCAGGTTCTTGATCTTCCCGGCAAGAAACACTGAGCCTGCGTTAGTCAGGTGGCCCCAATCGACAGCGGTCAACTGGCTGGCCGAATTGCCGGTGCGCGTCAAGCAGCCGTCAGAATTGCAGAGACGGTCTTGAGTGGATATGTATGTGACATTCTTTCGTCTAACGGTCGACTTGAAGAACGAGTCCCACTCTCGATCTTTGGCAACCAAGCCGCGCGACATGTAGGCCGGAGGCACCCGGCCCGTTTGTTTGCCATAAGTCAGGATTTGCTTTCGCAGCGTATCGACCCACTTGGGGAACGGGCCGATGACGACGACTCTGGATTTCGGCGCAACGGTCAATATTTCATCGATGGTCCGGTCTAGCTCAGCAAGCGTTTCCTCGCGGGTTGGCGGAGCATTGGCACCGCCGATCATCCAAGACAGCAGTACTACATCCGGCTGGTATGTCTTGACTATTCCCAGCCGATTGACATTGACTTCATAAATGGACTTGCCGTCGTCCGTCTTGCCACTGCCATGGGTCAAGAAAGGTGGTCCGTTGCCATCGGTGAGCTGCGTAATGCCTACGTCTGGGTATTCCTCATCGCGGGTATGCCGGAGCCCAGGATATAGCGAAGCGGCATAAGAATCCCCCAACAGAACGATGTTTCGCTTACGAATGTCAATGCAGCCGTTCTTCTTCCACGATTCAATTGGCACGGAGTGACAAATACCGACCCGCACAATGTTGGCGTAGTCGTAGAAGTCGTAGACATCGCTAATTCGGCCGAGCTCGCTGATGAGCGGGTGAGCATATTTGGTTCTGAAGCCAAGGCCGTCACGACTGTAGGCGTTGTAGCCAACGTAGCCAACGACGATCATCAGTGTTATGAGAGAGACAACCTTTGCTTTGCCATGGCCGCCAAACCTTATGCGCTTTTCGACCACCATGTAGGTCGCCCAGGCGAGAAGAACAGAAACTGCAAGCGCGGCCAGGCGAATATCACCATCGGGACCCTCAGGCTCCTCTGCAAAGCGAGAAAAGAACAGCATCGGCCAATGCCAGAGGTACAGCGGGAAGCTGAGAAGGCCGAACCAGACGGCAAGTCGACTCGACAATACAGTTCGATTGATCCATGCACTTGGCCCTGCAGAGATGACGAGCACCGCCCCCAGGACTGGTACCAGAGCCCACTTGCCGGGGAAGCTGAGTTCCCGATTGATGCGCCAGAAGCCGAAAACCAAAAGCAATATTCCAAGAAACGAGCCGAGATTTCGCAACGCCTTCACGGCAGATTCTGCTGCCTCGCCATCCTCAGGGATTCCACGCCAAGCGATTAGACGGGTCTTGATAGCGAGGGAGGCCTCCTTCCTATAGGTGCTCGTCCATGCCAGCAAGCTGCCACATGAGAGCTCCCAGAACCGCGTCTGCGGCGAATAGAAGGCGGCTACTGCATCGTTCTTGGTGTCATTCAGGTTCAAGTAGAAGGATACGCCGGCGACAAGTACCGTTGCCGCCAGAAGATTGAATTTTGTTTTCCAGGCAAGCCAGAGCAATAGCGGCCAAACGATGTAGAACTGCTCCTCAATTCCCAGGCTCCAGAGGTGTAGGAGCGGTTTTGCTTCGGCTGATGTATCGAAGTAGCCTGTTTCGCCCCAGAGAACGAAATTGGACAGGAATCCGGCGCCGGCCGCGATGTGCTTCCCGAGTTGCTTATATTCGTCAGCGAGCAGAATGAACCAGCCAACCGCATAACTTGCCGCCAAGACGAGAATCAGGGCCGGAAAGATACGCCTGATGCGACGGGCATAGAACTCGGCAAAGCTGAAGGTTCCACGTTCCAGGTTCTCGAAGATGATCGATGAGATCAGAAAGCCCGAAATGACGAAGAATATGTCGACACCGATGAACCCACCCCTGATCCAGGTCGGGAAGGCATGAAAGGCGACTACCGACAGCACTGCAATGGCGCGCAGGCCGTCTATGTCGGGGCGATACCTGGGGTGTGATGTCGTAGCGATTGGGACAGCTCGCGTGACCATGGCCCGATAATAAGCGCTCTTTGCCAGGCGTCGCCCCGGAGTGCTGTCAGGCAGCTTCCTCGCGATCGGCGCGCTTGCGCTCGTGGGCCTTCAGGTAACGCTTGCGCAGGCGAATCGACTTCGGCGTGATCTCCACCAGTTCGTCGTCGGCGATGAACTCGACGGCTGATTCCAGCGTCAGCTGGATCGGTGGCACCAGGCGCACGGCTTCGTCGGTGCCCGAGGCACGCACATTGGTCAATTGCTTGCCCTTGATCGGATTGACCACCAGATCGTTGTCCCGACTGTGGATGCCGATGATGATGCCCTCGTAGAGCGGGTCGCCGGGACTAACGAACATGCGCCCGCGGTCCTGAAGTTTCCACAGCGCGTAGGCAACGGCAGGACCGTCCTCGGCCGAGATCAGCACGCCATTGCGGCGCTCGGCCATGACGCCGGACCAAGGTCCGTAGTCGTCGAAGACGTGGCTGGCGAGGCCGGTGCCACGAGTCAGGGTCAGGAACTCGCCCTGGAAACCGATCAGACCCCGGGCGGGAATGCGGTACTCGAGTCGAACCCGGCCACGACCATCGGGCTGCATGTCCAGCAGGTCGCCCTTGCGTCGGCCGAGCTCTTCCATGACGCCACCCTGGTGAGTCTCTTCGACGTCCACGGTAAGCACTTCGTAGGGTTCCTGCTTGTCGCCGTCGACTTCGTGCACCACGACGCGCGGCTTAGAGACGGCGAGTTCATAGCCCTCGCGGCGCATGTTCTCCAGCAGGATGGTGAGATGAAGTTCGCCACGACCGGAGACCTCGAAGATATCCGCATCGGCCGTCTCATTGACTCGTAGCGCGACGTTGGCCAAGAGTTCCTTGTCCAGACGCTCGCGAATTTGGCGGCTGGTGACGTACTTGCCTTCCTTGCCGGCCAGCGGCGAGGTGTTCACCTGGAAGTTCATGGTCAGCGTTGGTTCATCCACTGCGATGGGCGGCAGACCGACCGGACTTTGCGGGTCGCAGATCGTGACACCGATACCAACTTGATCGACGCCGGTGACCAGGACAATGTCGCCGGCCTCGGCTTCCTCGTCGGATTGGCGCTCGAGGCCGTGGAAGGTCAAGACCTGGCCGATCTTGGCCAAGCCGCGTGCCTCGTCGCCGTACATGACCGCGACCTGCTGACCCGGCCTGACGCGGCCATGCGTGATGCGGCCGATACCGATGCGACCGACGTAGGAGTTGTAGTCGAGGGAGCAGATTTGCAGCTGCAGCGGTGCGTCCGGATCCACGTCCGGCGGCGCCACATGCCTGAGAATGGCCTCATAGAGCGGCCGCATGTCGGTGCCGGGGGTGTGGGATGCCATCATGGCGTAGCCATTGAGCGCCGAGGCATAGACCACCGGGAAGTCGAGTTGCTCATCGGTGGCGCCCAGCTTGTCGAAGAGATCGAAGGTATGGTTGATGACCCAATCTGGGCGGGCGCCCGGCCGGTCGATCTTGTTGATGACGACGATCGGTTTCAAACCCAGCGCCAATGCCTTGCGGGTGACGAAGCGTGTTTGCGGCATCGGTCCTTCGACAGCGTCGACCAGGAGCAGGACGCCGTTGACCATCGACAGCACGCGCTCGACCTCGCCGCCGAAGTCGGCATGGCCCGGCGTGTCGACGATGTTGATGTGGGTGCCTTCCCAGTCGATGGCGCAGTTCTTGGCCAGGATCGTGATGCCGCGCTCGCGTTCGAGATCGTTGGAGTCCATCACGCGCTCGGCCACCTGCTGGTTGTCGCGGAAGGTGCCGGACTGGCGGAGCAACTGATCCACCAGCGTGGTCTTGCCGTGGTCCAC
>PMIF01000053.1 GCA_003157035.1 Rhodocyclaceae bacterium | reverse complement strand
CCTTTGCCGGTGAAGAGCGCGCCGGGATTTCTCGTCAACGCCGTGCTGGCACCCTACATGCACGAGGCCATGCGCTGCGTCGACGAGGGCATAGCCCCGACCACCATCGATGCGGCCATGGTCGCCTTCGGCATGCCGATGGGACCGATCGAACTTGCCGACACGGTCGGCCTCGACATCGTGCAGGCGGCGGGCAGTCAATTGACCAACGCCGCAGAGCCACCGCGCTGTCTCGCCAAACACGTTGGTGCAGGCGAACTTGGCCGCAAGACTGGCCGCGGCTTCTATACCTATGTCAAAGGCAAGCCGGTGCGGCAAGCAGCGGGCGCACCGCCGGCCGGACTCGCGCTGCGGCTGGTAGCGCCACTGGTTGCCCGTACGCGGGCACTGGTTGCCGACGGCATCGTCGCCGATGCCGACCTCGCCGACGCCGGCGTAATATTCGGTACCGGCTTCGCGCCCTTCACCGGCGGCCCCCTCACCTACGATAACAATAGAAAGGAATAACCGTGGAGAAACTCGTCATCCGCCGCGCAGCCGTTCTCGGCGCCGGCGTCATGGGCGCGCAGATTGCCGCCCACTTGGCCAACGCCGACGTACCGGTCGTACTGTTCGACCTGGCGGCACCCGGTGGCACCCCCAACGGCATCGTCAACAAGGCACTCGACGTTCTCAAGAAGCTCGAACCCTCGCCCCTGGCAACCAAGGAACGGCTCGGCTACATCGACGCGGCCAACTACGACCAGCATCTGGGCCTGCTCTCGGAGTGCGACCTGGTGATCGAGGCGATTGCCGAAAAGATGGAGTGGAAGGAAGATCTCTACCAGCGCATCACGCCGCACTTGAAGCCGGGCGCCATCGTTGCCTCCAACACCTCGGGGTTGTCGATCAGTCACCTCGCCGCCATCCTGCCGGCCGAGCGGCGCAGCCACTTCTGCGGCATCCATTTCTTCAACCCACCGCGCTACATGTCGCTGGTGGAAATCATTCCGACCGCCGAGTCGCTGCCCGGCATGCTCGATCGCCTGGAGACCTGGCTGACCTCGCGCCTGGGCAAGAACGTCGTTCGCGCCAAGGACACGCCCAACTTCATCGCCAACCGCATCGGCGTTTTCTCCATGCTGGCGGTGATGCACCACACGACGCGCATGGGCCTGGGCTTCGACGAAGTGGATGCGCTGACCGGACCGAAGATCGGCCGCGCCAAGAGCGCCACCTATCGCACCGCCGATGTCGTCGGACTCGACACCATGGCCCATGTGATCCGCACCATGAAGGACACGCTGGCCGATGACCCCTGGCATGCCTACTTCGAATCACCGGCCTGGTTGGCGGCGCTGATCGAGAAGGGCGCGCTCGGCCAGAAGACACGCGCCGGCGTCTTCCGCAAAGTTGGCAAGGAGATCCAGGTACTCGACCTGGCGAAGCTGGACTACCGTCCCTCTGCCGGCGAGATTGCCACCGAGGTCGACGCCATTCTCAAGATCAGGAATCCGGCCGAGAAGTTCGCTGCCTTGCGTGCCAGTGGGCACCCGCAAGCCAAGTTCCTCTGGGCCATCTTCCGCGACATCTTCCACTACGCCGCCTGCCAACTCGAGCAGATCGCCGACAACGCCCGCGACCTCGACTTCGCCATGCGCTGGGGCTTCGGCTGGAGCCAGGGTCCGTTCGAGACATGGCAGGCCGCGGGCTGGCAGCCGATCGCCGAAGCGATTGCCGCCGACATCGCCGCCGGCGTCGCCATGAGTGCCACGCCCCTGCCAGCTTGGGTGTTCGAGCGCAACGGTGTCCATGAGCCCGCCGGCTCCTATTCGGCCAGCGCAAACAAGCTGAGCCCGCGCTCGTCGCTGCCGGTCTATCGCCGGCAACTGTTCCCTGAGCGCGTCCTCGGCGAAGCGCCAGACCCGCGCGGCGAAACGGTCTGGCAGAACGACGGCGTGCGGCTATGGACACATCCGCTGGATGCCAACATCGCCATCGTCTCCGTCAAGTCGAAAATGCACACGGTCGGCGATGAAGTGCTCGACGGCCTGCTTGAAGCCGTGGCGCGCGCCGAGAAGGGCTTCGACGGTCTGGTGATCTGGCACGAGCCGCCCTTCGCGGTCGGTGCCAATCTGCAACAAGTGTCCGAGGCTTGCGCCGCCGGCAAGTTCGATCTGCTCGAAGCCACGGTGGCCAAGTTCCAGCGCGCTTCGATGGCCTTGAAGCATGCCCAGGTGCCGACCGTTGCCGCGGTCCAGGGCATGGCCCTGGGCGGTGGCTGCGAGTTCGTCATGCACGCCGGGCATCGCGTCATGGCGCTGGAAAGCTATTGCGGCCTGGTCGAGGCCGGCGTTGGCCTGATTCCGGCCGGCGGTGGCTGCAAGGAGTTCGCCCTGCGCGCGGCAGAAATCGCCAAGCGGCAAGCCGGCAACGATCCGTTCTACTTCCTGCAGAATGTATTTACCACGATCGCCATGGCGCATGTCTCGAAGAGCGCCCTGGAGGCGAAGGACATGGGCTTCGCTGGCGCCAGCGACGACTTCGTCTTCAACGCCAACGAGTTGCTCTACGTTGCCATCCGGCGCGCCCGCGCCATGGCCGAAGCCGGCTGGCGGCCACCGCTGCGCGCCCGCGGCGTCGCTGTCGCCGGCCGGCCCGGCATCGCCACGCTGGAGATGATGCTGGTGAACATGAAGGAAGGCGGCATGATCTCGGCGCACGATTATCGGGTGGCCAAGGCCGCCGCCACGGCGCTCTGTGGCGGCGATGTCGAACCCGGAACGATCGTCGACGACGAGTGGCTGCTTGCCGTCGAGCGCCGCGAGTTCGTCGAACTGCTGAAGACTCCCGAAACCCAGGCCCGGATCAAGCACATGCTCGAAACCGGCAAGCCGCTGCGCAACTGAGAGGACCATCATGAGCAAACAAGTCCAGGACGCTTATATCGTCGCCGCCACGCGCCTGCCCGTCGGCAAGAGGAAGGGCATGTTCCGCACCACCCGGCCCGACGACATGCTGGCCTTTGCCCTGCGCTCGGTACTGGCGCAAGTGCCGCAGATCGAACCGAAACTCGTCGGCGACGTCATCGTCGGCTGCGCCATGCCGGAAGCGGAACAGGGCATGAACGTCGCCCGCATCGGCGTGCTGCTCGCCGGCCTGCCTGACACCGTGCCGGCCATCACCATCAACCGCTTCTGCTCGTCGGGCGTCAATGCCGTGGCGATGGCCGCTGATCGCATCCGCCTCGGCGAATGCGATGTCGCCATCGGCGCCGGCACCGAATCGATGAGCATCCTGGCGCAGATGATGGGCAACAAGGTCGCCAGCAACCCCGCCTTCTTCACCGACGAGAACCGCGCCATCGCCTACGGCATGGGCATCACCGCCGAGCGCGTCGCCGAACGCTGGCAGGTGACGCGCGAGCAACAGGATGCCTTCGCAGTCGAGTCGAATCGGCGCGCCCTGGCCGCCATTGCGGCCGGCCAGTTCAAGGATGAAATCACGCCTTACCTGGTGCGCGAGCATCTGCCCGATTTCGCCAGCGGCACGGTGAATATCCGTGAGCGACTGTTCGAGAACGACGAGGGTCCGCGTCCGGGCACCACCATGGAATCTCTGGCCAAACTGCGCGCGGTGTTCGCGGCCAAGGGCTCGGTGACGGCCGGCAATTCCTCGCAAATGTCGGACGGGGCGGCAGCCGTGCTGCTGATGAGCGAAGCGGCGGTGAAGCGCTACAACGTCAAGCCGCTGGCGCGTTTCGTTTCCTTCTCGGTGGCCGGCGTGCCGCCCGAGATCATGGGCATCGGCCCCATCGAGGCGATTCCGCGCGTGCTGGCACAAGCTGGCGTCAAGCAGGAGGACATCGGCTGGATCGAACTCAACGAGGCGTTCGCCGCTCAGTCGCTGGCGGTGATCCGTGAACTCGGGCTCGATCCGGCCAAGGTGAATCCGCTCGGCGGCGCCATCGCGCTGGGCCACCCGCTCGGCGCTACCGGCGCGATCCGGACTGCCACGGTTGTTCACGGCATGCGTCGGACGAAACAGAAATGGGGCCTGGTGACCATGTGCATCGGCACTGGCATGGGTGCCGCCGGGCTGTTCGAGGCCTTGTAGTCGGGTGTCGTTCGACCTGCTGCAACGTCTGCCGGCCAGTTGGCGGCCTAGTTTCGTCAAGTTTGGCCTCAACTGGCATCCGGCCTATCGCCGTGGCGGCGGCCGGGTCGAATACGTGGCGCCCGACATGTCGGCGATGCGGGTGCGCCTCAACCTCGGCCGCAATACGCGCAACGCCTTCGGCACCTTGTTCGGCGGTTCGCTGTTCGCCATTACCGATGGCCCGCACCCGATCCTGCTCATGGCCGCACTCGGCGCCGATGTCGTGGTCTGGGACGAGGAGGCGACGATACGCTTTCTCGTCCCGGGACGAACCACGCTCTACGCCGATTTCCAGGTCACGGCAGCCGATCTGGCGACGATCCGGGCCGATATCGCCCGCGACGGTCGCACCCGCCGCACCTATACGATTGAACTCAAGGATGAACAGGGTATCGTGCACGCTGTCGTCGAACGCACGGTTTACATCGCCGACAAGGCGCATTACAAGAGCAAAACTTCAGGAGGAGAAGATTCATGATGCGAAAATCCCTGGCCGGCGCGGCAGTCGTGCTGAGCCTGTTGTTTGCCGCTGCCAACGCTGCCGAGGTTGCCGGCGTCCGGCTCGACGACCATAGCCGGCTGGCCGGCAGCGAACTGGTGCTCAATGGCGCCGGCTTGCGCAGCAAGCTGTTCTTCAAGGTCTATGTCATTGGTATTTACGCGCCCCACAAGACGACCAAGGCTGCCGAACTGATCGATGCGACGGAGCCGCGACGCATCGCCATGCACATGCTGCGCCAGGTCGAGGCCGACTCCTTGCTCAGCGCCCTCAAGGAGGGCCTGCAGCAGAACCATAGCGAAGCCGAGCTGACCGCCATGAAGCCGCAGATCGAGCGCCTGGAAGCGATCATGCGCGCCATCGGCACCGCCAAGCCGGGTGATCTCATCACCCTCGATCTGACCGCAGCAGCCACGAGCGTCAGCTTCAACGGCCAGGACAAGGGCAGTATCGCCGGCGCCGGTTTCGGCGCTGCCTTGCTGAAGATCTGGCTCGGCGGCAAGCCGATCGACGAGACACTCAAACAGGCACTGCTTGGCGGCTAGGGAGGTCACCATGGAAAAAGTCTGGCTGAAGACCTATCCGGCCAATGTGCCGGCCGACATCCTGCCGCTGAAGGAAAACTCGCTCGCCGAGCTGATGGAGAACGCCTGTCACCGCTACGCTGACAAGACCGCCTACATCAGCATGGGCAAGGAACTCAGTTACGCCGAACTCGACCGTCTGGCCGCCGACTTCGCCGGCTGGCTGCAAAGCGTCGGCCTCAAGAAGGGCAGCCGTGTCGCCCTGATGCTGCCGAATCTGTTCCAGTACCCGATCTGCCTGTTTGGCGTTCTGCGCGCCGGCTGCGTCGCAGTGAACGTCAATCCGCTCTACACGCCGCGCGAACTCGAACACCAGATGAAGGATTCCGGCGCCGAAGCGATCGTCGTGGTCGAGAACTTCGCCCACACCGTCGAGCAGGTATTGCCGCACTGTCCGGCGATGAAGCATATCGTNNCGCCACAACTGACGCTCGACGATCTGGCTTTCCTGCAATATACCGGCGGCACCACAGGCATCGCCAAGGGCGCCATGCTCAGTCACCGCAACATCGTCGCCAACGTCACCCAGGCCCATGCCTGGATCAGCACGCTGGTACGCGATCGACAGGAATTGATCGTCACCGCGCTGCCGCTCTATCACATCTTCGCCCTGACCGCGAATTGTCTGACCTTCCTGCGCATCGGCGCCAGCAACCTCTTGATCGCCAACCCACGCGACATCCCCGGCTTCGTCAAGGAACTGGGCAAATATCCATTCACGGTCATCACCGGCGTCAACACCCTGTTCAATGCCCTGCTCCAGCATCCGGATTTTGCCAAACTGGATTTCTCCCACCTGTTGATCACTCTTGGCGGCGGCATGGCTGTGCAAGCGCCGGTCGCCGAACACTGGCAGGAAGTAACCAGGCGACCGCTGACCCAGGCCTACGGCCTCACCGAGACTTCCCCGGCAGCAACGATCAATCCGCTCGACCTGCCTGCGTTCAATGGCTCGATCGGTCTGCCGATCTCATCCACCGAAGTATCGGTACGCAACGACGCCGGCCAGGAAGTCACGGGTAATCAGGTCGGCGAAATCTGCGTGCGCGGCCCGCAGGTCACCTCCGGCTACTGGCAGCGACCTGAGGATACGGAAACCATCTTCCATGCCGATGGCTTCCTGCGCACCGGCGACCTCGGCTATATCGACGACAAAGGTTTCGTCTTCCTGGTCGACCGCAAGAAGGACATGATTCTGGTCTCCGGCTTCAACGTCTATCCGAACGAAGTCGAAGAAGTCGTCGCCGCCCATCCCGGCGTGCGCGAAGTGGCGGCCATTGGCATTGCCGATGCC
>PMIF01000283.1 GCA_003157035.1 Rhodocyclaceae bacterium | reverse complement strand
AGCAGGGCGCCGAAGGGCGTCACCCGGCAGTCGCCGCGACAGGCCTGGGGAATGGTGGCGCCATCCTCGCAGACCTTCATGGTGCGAAACTTCCACACCTCGACGATCTTGCCATTGAGGCCATAGCGCCGTTGGCGAAAGATCACCGGTCCGGGCGAAGAAAGCTTGACGCCCAGCGCGATGGCCAGCATCGGCAGGGTGGCCAGCGCCAAAATCGCGCTGCCGAACACCAAATCTTCGCAGCGCTTGAGCCAGCCGTCGATGCCGAACAGTGGCGTCTCATGCAGGCCGATGAGCGGGATGCCGTCGATCTGCGTCACCCGGCTCTGCATCAGGTCGAAAATGAAGAAGTTGGGCACGAAGTACACCGAGGCCGTGGTATCGGCGAGCGCATCGACCAGGTCCACGATGCGCTTCTCGGCACGCATCGGCAGCACGATATAGACATAGTCGATCTCGCCGCGCCGCGCCCGCGCGACCAGGTCGTCAAAGCGACCCAGCAGTGCGGTGGCGTGGGGCTGGCCCTTCTCGCGGTCGAAGGCGCGGTCGTCGTAGAAGCCGACGAAGCGCAGGCCCATCCAGGGGGCGGCGGCAATCCGCTGATGCAGTTCTTCAGCCTGGCTGTTCTTGCCGACGATGGCCAGCGTGCGGGTGTTGTGGCCGCCGCTGCGCAGCGAAGACAACACCACGCGCAGTACCAGGCGCTCGAGCACTAGCAGCGCCGGTGCCAGCGAAAACCAGGTCACCGTTGCCACACGCGAAAACTCGCCCGACGTCTTGGTCAGGAAGGCGATGATGATCATGGTCGTCGCGGTCATCACCCAGGCCAGTAGCGCCCGTGCCAGTAGCGCTTGCAACGAATGGGTGCGTGACGAGGCATAGAGGCCGAGCAAGCCGCCGAAGCCGATGAAGAGCAGAACTGCCCAGGCGCTGGCGAGCGTGAAGGCCGCATGGTCGAGCGGCCGGGCCGTCAATTCCAGCGCCAGCTTTAGTGCCGCCAGGATCAACAAGGCGTCGATGCCGCGCACGATCGCGCTCAGCACCGAACTGTGCGGCCGGACCAAGCCTCCCGCGCCATCCCCCATGTTGTTTCGTAGCCTGCCTGTTAACCCGGGCGATTATACCAGTACTTTAGACATGGGCATGACCGCGGCCGGCTCATGGGATGGGGTGTTGTGCCGAAGGCGCAACACCCCATCCCGATGCGACCACCCGTAGGTTGTGCGTAGGTTGTGCCGCAGGCACAACATCCCGCGCCGATGCGACCACCCGNNGCGTCGAGAATCTCGCTGAAGCGCCCGCCGTGCCGGACCAGAGTATCCCAGTCGTCGGTCTCGACGATGCGCCCACCTTCGATGACGACGATGCGGTCGGCGTGGCGCACGGTCGACAGGCGGTGAGCGATCACTACCAGCGTCAGCTTGCCGTGCAGGTGCTCCAGGGCGCGCTGGATCAGGTTTTCGTTTTCGCTGTCGAGGTGGCTGGTGGCTTCGTCGAGCACCAGCAGCTGCGGCCGGCGCAGCAGGGCACGGGCGAGCGCGATGCGCTGGCGCTCGCCACCGGATAGCCGGATGCCGCGCTCGCCGACGGCGGTGTCGAGGCCCTGCGGCAAGCGGCGGACGAAGTCGGCGGCCGCGGCCAGTTCCAGCGCCTGCCAGAGGTCGGCCTCGGCGCCGTCCCGGGTTGCCCAGAAGAGGTTCTCGCGCACGGTGCCGGGGAACAGGAAGGCATCCTGCGGCACGTAGCCGGCGGCGCGTCGCCAGTCGCGGCGCTGGCCACCGGCCAGGGGCACGCCGTCGACCAGCAGGGTGCCGGTGTCGGGCGCGGTCAGGCCGAGCAGCAGGTCGGCGAGCGTGGTCTTGCCAGCGCCGGAAGGCCCGACCAATGCTGTGGTGCTGCGGGCGGCAATGGTGAGGTCGATGTCAGCCAGCGTTTGCGGGCCGCCGGCACGGTGGCGAAAGCTTACCTGTTGCAGGCGCAGCTCGTCGCCCAGCGCCGGCGCTGTGGCGTCCGCCGTCGCCGTCGGTTCGGCAGCGGCGTCGGCTTGGTCGCGCAGCTCGCGGGTCTGTGCGAACGCCGGCAGCATGTGCAGGATCACTTCGACGGCGCCGTGCAGATCATGCCCCAGGGGCAGCAGGCGGGCGAAGATGAGCAGAATGACCAGCAGTTCCGATTTCGGCAGGTGCAATCCCTGGGCGGCGAACAACAACAAGGCGGCGAACAGCAGCGCCGAACCGCCGGCATAGGCGGCGCGCGTGGTGGCCTGGCCGCGGATGAATTCGATTTCCATCTCGCCCAGCGCACTGGCGTTGTGCGAGAACTCGTCGAGGTGCGCGGCTTCCGCGGCCGAACTCTTGATCAGTTTGAGACCGGCGAGAAAATCGCTGGCCGATTGCAGCAGCGCCTCGTTCGAGGCGCTCAGGCGTTCGCCCAGGGCGTGGGCGGCGTCCAGGCGGCCGCGCAACAGCCACCAGAGCAGGCCGCCAATCGCCAGCGTGATCGCCGTCAGCGCCGGCGACAGCGCCGCGGCCACCGCCAGCGCTACGCCGCCGACGAGGATGTTGACCACCAGTTGCAGCAGCATGTAGGTGCCGTAGCTGATGCGCGGCAGGTCGGCAGTGAGCGCTTGCAACAGCCGGGCGTGGCCCAGGCCGGCGAGGAATCGCCATTCGGCGGCGCCCAGCGCCGCTTGCAGTTCAAGGCGCAGATGGTCGGCAAAGCCGATGCGCAGGCGTGCCGTGGCGACGTCGCGCGTCCGGGTCAGTAGCGTTCGCAGTGCGACCAGGACGAGAAACAGCCCCAGCCAGCCAGCGAGGGGAAGCGAGAAGTCGCCGAGTCGGCCCAGCGTCACGCTCGCCCATCCTTCGGCGTCGAGGGCGTTGAGGATGGGCAACAGCATCAGCAGGCCGACGCCCTCAATCAGGGCACCGCCGGCCATCAGGCCGACCGTCACGGCCAGCCGGGCATCGCCGGCAAACTGGCGCATCGCCTGCACGTAGGCGGCGAATTGGGCGGCATGGGCGTTGCGCATGGCTGGGGGCGTCGGTTGGCTGGGCAATCCTGCTAGACTCGCCAGATGTTCTCAGGCGTACTGTGCTTGGCGGATGATAAGCGCCCCGGCGAGTTTCTGGCGCATCCGCGCTTGCTCGATATCCTGTCGCTCGGCCGCCAGCCGGATAGCAAGGGCGTCTGGCAGGACGAGCACTTTCTGCTTGCCCAGACGCTGACTTTCAATACCGCCGAGTCGCGCCATGAATCGGTGCCCTGGCATTGCCCGCAAAGCGGCCTGGTGATTGCCGCCTGGTGCCGCCTCGACGAGCGCGCCGACCTGGCCCGGCAGCTGGACATCGATGGCCATGGCCTGGCGGCGATGACCGATCCGATGCTGATCCTCGCCGCTTATCGTCGGTGGGGCGATCGCTGCCCGGAGCATCTGGTCGGCGACTTTGCCTTCGCCATCTACGATCCGCAGCGCCGCAGCCTGTTCGCTGCCCGCGATCGCGTGGGTGCCAAGCCCTTCTACTATCTGATGGCCGGCGATGCCTTTGTCTTCGCCACCACGGCGGCGGTGTTTCCCGCGCTCTTGCGCCAGCGGCCGGGGCCGGATCGCCAATGGATGGCTTTGTTCCTGGTTGATCGCTCGATGAGTTTCACCCAGACCGCCTTCGCCGGTGTCTTGAAGCTGCCGCCGGCCCATGCCTTGAGCCTGGACGCGGGCGGCCTGCGGCAGCGCCGTTACTTCGAGTTCGTCGATGATGCGCCGGCTGTCTATCGTCGCTCGCAGCCGTGGGTCGATGCCTACCGGGCGGCTCTCGAAGAGGCGGTGCGCTGCCGGTTGCGTAGCGTCTATCCGCTCGGTACCGAAACCAGCGGCGGCCTCGATTCGTCAGCCATCACGGCGCTGGCGGCGCGACTGTCGCCGCAGCCGCTGGAGGCGCTGCATGCCTTTGGCCGCGCCGCCCTCGAGTTGGAACCTGCCTATCTGCTCGAGACCAGCTACGCATGCGGCATCGTTCACAACCATCTGTCGACCTCGCCCATCGACATGAACGAGGACGTGGAGCGGGCGCTGGCCATTACCGGCTATCCGGTCGAAAACGATGTGGCCACGGGGTTCGAACAATTCTTTCGCTGGGCCAGCCTGTTCGGCATCCGCACCATGCTCTCGGGCATGGGCGGCGACGAGGTGGTGACCCATACGGGCCAGCACCTTCGCCGCGAATTGTTGGCGGCGCGGCAATACCGGGTCTTGTGGGGCGTCAC
>PMIF01000214.1 GCA_003157035.1 Rhodocyclaceae bacterium | reverse complement strand
CAAATCCTTCCCCCGCAACCAACACAAACAAGGGCTTAGCTTCGGCTAGGCCCTTGTCGTTTCTGCGATCGGAATCGTGTGTAGGGCCTGTTTAGGGTTTCCAGGGAAATGACCACCGCCGCAGATCTGGCCAATCATTCCCGTCGCGATCGTTTCACCCGCCCCTTCTCCCTGGCATTGCTGGCATTGCGCGAACGCGCCAGGGCGCCCGATTTCACGCATGCGCCGCTGATCATGACCGGCGGCCATGATCGCCCGATTCCCGCCACACGAGATTACGTTTCCACTTCTACGGGCTGAACTGGCTCCGGTTCACTTGAGGATCCGGTTTTCGGCGAGCAACGTAGGATCCACGCTGCCTCAATCAACCAGTAGCTGCCACTCGCAAGTTGGGCTGACCGACCATTCAAACGGCAGTTGCCATTCTTCGGTCAGCACCGTCTTGCCGCCCACGCCATTGCGGCAATTGCCCGCGTCCACAGGCTTGTCCGCGTCTGGCGCGTAACCCCACAGGTGGCTCAACTGTTGCAACATGTTATGCCTCACCCACAAGATTTCTGACAGACTCCGCTCCCCTAGCCTGCTCTCATACCGTTCCGAGGCGCAACGAGGCAACGTCTATGCGCTAGGGAGAAGTCCGCCGAACCTTGGCATTGATCAGCGCCACCGTAGCCGTTTGTCGATTTCTCGTCCCCAACGAAGCGGCTGTATCGCCGTAGATGTCCTTGATTGATGTGTCGGCACCGTCAGTGATCAGGAGTCTCGCGATTTCCGTTGCCCCGATAGCGGCGGCAAAGTGCAACGCCGTCTTTCCGGTCTCGGAGCGAGCATTGATATCCGCCCCGGATGAGATAAGCAGCCTAACCATACCGATACTGCCGGCAATGACGCTGGCGTCCAGCACCGTTAGCCCAGTCATATCTCGAACGTCCGTTCTGCCTCCATGCGCCAGAAGTAGCTTCCCAAGTTCCGTGCGATTGTGGAATGCAGCTGAGTACAGTGGAGTTCGCTTCAGCATGTCCGAGGCATTCACCTCAGCACCGCTTTCGATGAGTCGGATTGCCGCATCGCTATCGTTCGCAGCCACCGCGCGAAACAGTTGAGCATCCAGGGGACTCTTTACTCCGACACCATCGATGCCTCCCGCAGCGTCAACTGGCCTCGTAGCTGCGGCTACTGCAGCGGCGTTGGCTGTTGGCGGGGGAGCGGCGGGACGACATGAGGCCGCCCCTAGGGCAGCGATGACGGCTGCCATGCAGGCCAGTCTCAATGGTCGTGAAGCCAAAGCGCAGGAACACGGTGTCTTCATGAGGTCCCCCGGTATACTGGCCCGGCCTAACGGCTGCCAGCGTCCCGTATCGTATCATCCGGCAAACGGTGTACGTGGCGTCCTATGATAGTTGATGCCGGGCAGTCAGCCACGATTCGAGTTTCGTTTGCGGAGGTGGGCAAACCGGGGTTCATGGGTCTTTCCGGCCATATGTGCCAGCGCGCCGGAGGACCACCCAAAGCCAAACAAACCGGATATCGCGATGAAGAGCGCCAACTGCCGCGTTGCCACCTCAGGCTTTCTTGACAAGCTGTTTGCGGATCGCCAGCAATTCCTGGCGGCGCTTTGCGTCGGTTCCCGGGTAGCGCAATTTGAGTCCCTTGAACGTATCAAGAATGATCTGAGACACGATCAACCGGGCGTTTTCCTTGTCGTCGGCTGGCACCACGTGCCAGGGGGCGATTTCTGTGCTCGTCGCGCTCAGGCATGCCTCGTAGGCCTGCATATACTGCTGCCAGAATTTTCGCTCCTCGATGTCCGCCTGACTGAATTTCCAGTTCTTGTCCGGGTCGTCGATGCGAGCGAGAAATCGCTTGCGCTGCTCTTCCTCGGAAAGGTGCAGAAAGAACTTGATGATCCTTGTGCCGTTGCTATGGAGATGGTTTTCCAGGTCGACGATGGAACGATATCGCTCCTGCCAGACCGTGTTCTCGTCGGTCGACTGATCCGGGAGGCCTTGGCTGCGGAGGATCTCCGGATGCACGCGGACGATCAGTACCTCTTCGTAATAGGAACGGTTGAAGATGCCGATCCGGCCGCGTTCAGGCAGATCTCGCGTGGTGCGCCAGAGGAAATCGTGCTCCAGTTCCGCGGCGCTCGGATGTTTGAAGCTGAATACCTGGCATCCTTGGGGGTTCACGCCGGACATGACGTGCCGAATGGCGCCATCCTTGCCGGCCGCATCCATGGCCTGGAAGATCAGCAGCACCGCATAGCGGTTGGAAGCGTAATGAAGGCGTTGCAGAGAACTCAACTCATCAACGTGTTCCTGGAGGAGTTTCCGATACTGCTCCTTCGACTTGTAGACGGGCTTGACCAGCGTCGGCCACTTCTTCAGGTCGACCTTTGCGCCTACCTTTACCTGGAAATCCGCGAGTTTGATTTTCATCGCCATCCTTCCGTAAATCGTAAATGCTGTGTCAATGATTCGTCAGTGCCTCGAACCCCGAGATCACGTCGAACAGTTCTTCGTCGATGCCGCTCTGGCGCAAGCGGCGGAATGTGCCGTTCAGGCCCTCCAGTAGTTCGTCGATATTCTTGTCGGCGCGCTGCATGGCCGCCAATCGGCTGGCATTTTCGCTGGCGAGGGATTCGGCGCANNCGGAACAGCGAGACGAACAGATACTCGCGGATCAGCGCCCGCAAGGTGATGGCGTCGCCGGCCGTGTGGGGCATGACCTCGGGCAGATTCCGGCTTGGCCAGGGCCGCCGGGCGAGTTCGCGTCGCCAGGCATTGTCCAGAGGCAGCAGCCGCTGCTGGACGGGCTGATAGATGGCACCGGAGGTGGGGCGGTTGTGAAACAGATGGAGTTCGCCGATTTCACTCGGGCCGTGGCGCGCTTCGCTCTCGACCAGGATCTGTCCGACCAGCGGCGTGATGCCCTGCACGGAATTCGGTACGGCGAGGAGTCCGGCCAGCGTCAGGCCCGCATCGGCCAGACGATCATGAACGCGTTCGCCAACCGCCCAGACTTGGGTCTTTCCGGGCAACTCGGCAAGGGTCTGCAAGGCGAAGTCGGCCACCACGTCGTTGAAGCGACCCACCAGTCCTTGGTCCGAGCCGAACACGACGGCGTTAACGATGACTTCCTCTTGTCGCGAGGCGATTTCTGCCAGCGGTGCATTTTTCCGGAAGCAAATGCTCAAACCTAGTTCCACGCTGCGATAGTAGTCGCTAAGAGCCCGCACCGATTTCTCGTATTGACCGATGTTCGAGGCAGCCAGGGCCTTCATCGTGCGTACGACGGAGCGGAGATCGCCGGCGGTATCGATCTTGCGCCGCAGGCTGGCGGTGGTGCCGCTCATTTCGGCTCGCTGGGTTCGCTCCAGTCCGCTGCCGCCGTAGGCCGCTCGGCACGACCCAGGACGCTTTCAATCTCTCGCGCCAGTTTGTCGGCGGCACCGTCGACTGCCTGGCCGAGGCTCTCAGCCTCGTGACTAGCGGCGATGGGCTGGCGGCCCTGGAGGCGGGCTTCCAACAAGCAGCGCTTGTCGTTCTGGCCAGTTTTGCCGGCGTTCTCGTCGCTCAGGTGCATCTCCACGCGGGTGATGCGATCCTTGAATCGATGCAGGGTGGTCGTGATGGTGTCGCGCAGTTGAGCCGCAAAAGCCTCGTGGACTTCGATGTTGTGGTCGGTGTTGATCTGGATTTGCATGATGTGCTCCGGTGGAGTGGGCGTGGCTGGCGTTGAAGTGCTTGTGGACTATTCAGTTTGTCATGGCTTCGTCGCTGGCAGGAAGTCTTCCAGCGCCTTGCGGGCAATGTCGACAACGGCGGCCCGATCTTCGTCGCTGAGCGTGTCGGCGGTCTCGAAGCGCTCCCTGATCTCCGCCGGGATCGTCGCCGCCGCCTCGCGCACCGCATGTTCGGCCTCGGTCATCCGCTCGATGGGCACTGGGTCGAACAGCTTCGCGGTCAAGGCGAGCAGGATGGCAATTTGCTCGGGCACCGAGACCGGCGCAAATTCCGGTTGCTTGAGGCAGGCGCGGATGCGCCGTCCATGTTCGATGCGCTGGCGCGTGTCGTCATCCAGGCGGGCGCCGAAGCGGGCGAAGGTCTCCAGTTCCTCAAACTGGGCATAGGCCAGCTTGAGGTCCCCCGCCACCATACGGTAGGCCGCGCGTTGCGCCTTGCCGCCGACGCGCGACACCGATTGCCCGACATCGACCGCGGGCAGCACGCCCAGCTCGAACAGCGACGGCGACAGGTAGATCTGCCCGTCGGTGATGGAAATNNATCAGGTTGGTCGGAATGTAGGCGGAGAGGTTTTGCGCCTCGGTCTCGATGATGGGCAGCGCGGTGAGCGAGCCGCCGCCGAGTTCGGGGCGCAGGCGCGTGGCGCGTTCCAGCAGGCGCGAGTGGATGTAGAAAATGTCGCCGGGGAAAGCCTCGCGGCCGGGCGGCCGGCGCAGCAAGAGAGATAGTTCGCGATAAGCGCGCGCGTGGTGGGTGAGGTCGTCGTAGACGATCAGCACGTCGCGGCCCTGTTCCATGAAGTGCTCGGCAATGCTAGTCGCGGCGTAGGGCGCAATGTAGGCCAGACCGGGCGGGTCGTTGCCTTCGGTGACCACGACGACCGCGTAGTCCATCGCACCCTTTTCGCGCAGGCGGGCAATCACCTTGGCCATGCCGGAAGCACGCTGGCCGATGGCGCAATACACGCACAGCACGTTTTGGTCGCGCTGGTTGACGATGGTGTCCAGCGCCACCGCGGTCTTGCCGGTCTGGCGGTCGCCGAGTATCAACTCGCGCTGGCCGCGCCCCACCGGGATGAGCGCATCGATAACCTTGATCCCCGTCTGCAAGGGCACCGTGACCGGCGCCCTGTCCATGATCGCCGTCGCCCGGCGCTCGATAGGCAGACGGGCGCTGGCTGCCACCGGACCACGGCCATCAAGGGGCCGCCCCATCGGATCGACGATGCGTCCGATCAGGCCCTCCCCCACCGGCACGTCCACCACATGGCCCGTGCGCACGACTTCGTCGCCGGCCTGCAAACGCCAATAGTCGCCGAGCAGAACCGCACCGATCTCATCGGCATCGACATTGAAGGCGATGCCGTAGATGTCTCCGGGAAACCTCAACACCTCATCGAAACCCACGCCGGGCAGGCCGGAGACTTTGGCGATGCCGGTGGCGACGCTGACGATGGTGCCGACTTCACGCGGCATCAGCTGTGCCGTGTAGGCCTCGCGCGCCTGGCCCAGGTCGGCAAAGGCGGCGTCGAAGACTTCCTGGAGGCTATCAGGCGCGGTGATCATGCCTGCACTGTGGTCGTAGCTGAGCTGCGCGCGTTTACCAGTTCATCGACACCATCTTCCAGCGCCGCCAGGTAATCGTCGATGCTCCACGCCAGCTTTTGTCCGTTGCTGGTCAATTCGATGCCGCCGATCGACTCCGGCGCCGTTTCGAACTTGAGGGCGAGATCCGCCGAGAAGGTCCGGTTGAGCGCGTCCTGTATGGCCGCACGCTGCGCTGGCGGCAGCTCGAAGGCGCTGCGTACCCGCGCCGGTTCGGATGCTGTCCTGAGTGTCCCGCCAAGGGCGTTTCGGGCCGGCTCGCCCAATTCACGCAGGCGGTGGATGAACGCCTCCGCCATGCGTTCTTCCAGACTGGCCGAGGCAAGATCGGTCAGCGCCTTGCGGGCGATGGCAAACACCTCCTGCCGGGTCCGCTTGCCGATGGCCTGCTTGAGGCTCTGGGCTTCGTTGCGCTGGGTCTCCTGGCGCTTGGCGCTCAAGGCATCGGCCGCCTGGCGCGCTTCGTCCAGAAGCCTTTGCCGTTCAGCCTTGGCCGCATCGGTCGCCTGGCTCATAAGCGCGGCGCGCTGTTGCTCGAAGGCCTCGTTCTTGTGCTGGAACTCGTCGCGCTCCTGTTTCGCCTCCGCCTTTTTCGCGTCGGCATCCGCGAGTTCGGCGGCGATGCGCTTTTCCCGCGCGTCGATGGCATCGAGGATGGGCCGGTAGAGAAAGCGCTTCAGCAACCACACTAGAATGAGGAAGTTGAGCAACTGCGCGCCGACGGTGAACCAATCGAT
>PMIF01000282.1:2743-25842 GCA_003157035.1 Rhodocyclaceae bacterium | reverse complement strand
GCCTCTTCCGGAGTGATCTTTCCTTGAGCGAGCAGTTCAAGGACTTGTTTGCGTTCGTGAGGCATCAATGACTCCTTATGTCGAATACCAGCAATGCAGGAAGCGTCACTTCATTCTTTCCAGGGCTTCGCTCACCGTGATTTCACCGCGCGAGACCTGTTCGAGAATAATGGCATTGGCGGAAGGGGCTTGATAGCCCTTATCCAGCGCAGCCCCGATGGCGTTGAGCCAGTTCTTGACCGTGGGATAGCTGATGTCGAACAACTCTTCCATCTTCTTGATCGATCCGTGGTAGCGGATAAATGCTGTAACGAACACCTGGTCTTCGGTAGAGAGCCTCGCCAGAGGCGAGACCTGAAAGTTACCTTCCAATACCAAACTACAGTCCGAACATATCAATCGACTGATCGTCATGGACTGATCGCAGTTTGGGCAATGCGCTTTGGCCATATCCATACGGGAAGTCCCTATTTTTTCTTACTGTAGCAATGAACATTAACTTTATCAAGTGCAACATGCATTTTATTAAGTTACATCCCGCCATATTGAAACTATGACCGGCCGATGACCTGCTGGTGAGGCCGCCGACGGCGATGCCGGCTTCTGAATCAGTTATTGGTTGTAAGCGTCAGCAGATACTTCAGCGACGGTTCTCATGCTGCCAGCCGAATGCTGTCGCGACCATCTTCCTTGGCGCGATACATGGCTTCGTCGGCGCTCTTGAACAATGCGACTTCGTTGTCGCCGTCGTCAGGGTAAATGGCAACTCCGACGCTGCATGAAATGGTCAATTCGCGACCATCGATACTGTAGGGGTGTCTCACCGCCTGNNCGAACTGCCTTCTGTAGCCGTTCCGCCGCCTGTCGCAGCAGCATGTCGCCAACAGCATGGCCGTGGTTGTCGTTGATCGACTTGAACTTATCGAGATCGAAAAAGATCATGGCGAATCGCTCGCCATGGCGCTTCGCATAGGCCAGTTCGTGCTGGACGCGGTCGCTGAACAGGACACGGTTGGGCAATCCCGTGAGTGAATCGTGCTGGGCCATGTGCCGCAACTCCCTGGTCATCTCAGCGGCCAGCCGCAGTGCCCGGGCGCGCCCGGTGATCATGAACCAGGCCAGCAATGCCATCGACAGGCTCAGTCCGGTGCCTGCCACGGCGATGACAAATGCGGAGTCACTAGCGAAGTGGTCGGCAAATTCTGCTTGCGTAGCCAATGTCAGCATCCATGTGTGGCCGCCGACGACCATGTATTCCCGGGCGCGTAGTTCGTTACCGCTGGCAGGCGGATGGCGGCTGGCGGCTTCGGCATTCCCGTACATGAGCGCGGCGTCGGAGGGCGTGACGTCGTCGTAGATTGCCAGCGCCAGACCGGGCGTGGGTCTGCCATACAAGCTGGCCATGAAGTCGCGCATGCGAAATGAGGCAGAGACCCAGCCGATCAAATGGTCCCGACGCTGGGCGACGTTCTCTCGTGGCTGGTCTGGAACAAAAATTGGCAGATACATGATGAAGCCGGGAATGGGTTCGGCATCCTTGTCGATGCGCAATTGCAGCTTCCCCGTGATGGCTGGCAGGCCGGAATCGCGCGCCTGTTGCATCGCCAGTCGACGCACCGGGTCGGCCCAGGCATCAAAGCCAATGGGCGTACGGTCACGCTTGACGTCGGGCTCGCGCTGAATGATCGGCGCATAGATTTCGCGCGCGCCTTCCGGGAAGATGGCATAGCCGGTGAAGCCGAATCGACGCATGGCCGCAACATGGGCAGCTTTGCCAGACGACGGCACCCGCTCGATCACCGTAATGGCCTGAATGCCCGAGAAGTTGGCGTCAAGCCCGAGTGTTTCGACGTAGTCGCGAACGGCGTTGCGATTGGTCATTGGTGTCGTGGCGAACAGGCCTTGTACGCCGCGCAGCATTTGCTCGTAGGCAGCGACCCGCTGGTCAATCCGGCTGACGGTTTCACGGAGTGCAAAGTCAAATTGCGCGTGCAATTCGTTGCGGGCGTTCTGGCGTTCGTGGTTCCAGACGAACCAAGTCGTCCCGAGCATGGTCAGCAGGATCAGCCATGGTAGCAACAGGCGCGGTGCGGGCATGAACGGTTCTTTGCTACGGCGATTGGAAGTCGACCATGGCAGCCGCCAGGTCAGGCTTGAAGTACTTCTCGAAAATGCGGCGCATGGTTCCGTCACTGCGCATCCCATTCACCAGCGTCCGCCACTTCTCCTGCTCTGTCGGCGGCAGAGCGGCCTTCGACATGATCAGGCCGTGGGCAATCGAGGGATCGTTGAACTCGATGACCGTCGTGATCGCGCGAATCCTCTTTTCTTCCAGCGTCGGGTAATCGAAGGGTTCGATGATCATGCCCTGGATATCGCCCAGCATCAGAGCCTGATATAGAGGTGCGAGACCACCCGCCTGACTGACCCGATCAGCCGCCTGCAGCTTGTCCACCAGGTGATTAGCGGACGGGCTGTAACGGAAACTGCGGATTACGCCCAGCTGCAACTTGTCGTTCTGCGCGAAATCCGTCTGGGCGCGCACGCCGGAATCCTTGCGTACCAGCAAGTAGTACTTGTTGCTGAAGTACCAGGCAAAGCTGGCGAACTTGTCGCGCTCGGTGTTGGTGATTCCCGAAAGACTGAAATCAAGCGCGCCGGATTCGATCAACTGCCAGATGCGGGCGCGCGCCATCAGGCTGGTGGTGACCTTGCAGCCGCTACGACGGATCAGCTCATCAGCAACATCCTTGTCGATACCGGTGTCCGTGGCGGCGGAATAGAGCAGCCCGTGATCGTGCAGCGCCAGGGTGTAGGGCCGTGAGCAGTCCGGGCCGGCAGCATTGGCCTTGCTGAGAGTACCCAGCGTGATCAGCAATACGATTAACAAACGGAGAGTCGTCATGGCCTTGTTCCGTGAATCGATCATTATACTTTAGACATAGCCACGATCAAATCGGGAACGCCCCGCACTTGTCGGCGATGGATAAAGAATCCAACGATTCGTCCGCGGGCATCGGCGACAGCCGGAGTTGCAATCAGTCGCCGAGTTCTCCTTACACCGCCAATGCTTCCCGCACCCCATCTTGCGGCATGGTCTCGCCGCGTCCCCGCATGATGAATTCGCCGCGCTCCATCAACAGGTATTGGTCGGCCAGGGATTCGGCGAAGTCATAGTACTGCTCGACCAACAGGATCGCCATCTCACCCGTCGCGGCCAGGCTGCGGATGGCGCGTTCGATGTCCTTGATGATCGAAGGCTGGATGCCCTCGGTCGGCTCGTCGAGGATGAGCAGCCTGGGTTGCATGGCCAGCGCGCGGCCGATGGCGAGTTGTTGCTGCTGGCCACCGGAGAGGTCGCCACCACGCCGCTTCAGCATTTGTTCGAGTACCGGGAACATCTCGAAAATGCGTTTCGGGATCGCCGTGCCGGCCGGCCGCGTGGCGAGGCCCATTTGCAGGTTTTCCAGCACGGTGAGGCGCGGGAAGATCTCGCGGCCCTGCGGCACGTAGCCGATGCCGGCCTTGACCCGCTCGTGGGACGGCAAGCGAGTGATATCCCGGCCGTCGAAGCTGATCTTGCCCGACTTCGCCGGCACCAGGCCCATCAGGCATTTCAGCAGCGTCGTCTTGCCGACGCCGTTGCGGCCCAAGAGCGCCGTCACCTTGCCGGTTTCGGCGGTGAAGGAGAGGTCGCGCAGGATGTGGCTGCCGCCGTAGTACTGGTTGAGGTTTTCGACCGAGAGCATGGCTAACGTCCTAGATAAACCTCGATGACCCGCTCGTCGTTCTGCACCGTGGCGAGGTCGCCTTCGGCCAGCACCGAGCCTTCGTGCAGCACCGTGACCTTGCGGCGGCCCTCAGTGAGCTGGTCGACGAAGCTCATGTCGTGTTCGACGACGACCAGGCTGTGCTTGCCCTCCAGNNCTGTTTCTGGCCGTGCGAGAGCAGACCGGCCAGGCGGTCGGCCTGTTCGGCGAGGTGGATGGTGTGCAACGTCTCGGCGATGCGGTCGCGCGTTTCGGAGTCGACCACCGAGAATAGGCTGCGACGCACGCGCTTGTCGGTCTTCATCGCCAGTTCCAGGTTCTCGAACACGCTGTGGTTCTCGAAGATGGTCGGCTTCTGGAACTTGCGGCCGATGCCGGCATGGGCGATCTCCGGCTCGGTCATGGTGCGCAGGTTCAGGGTTTGGTCGAAGAAGGCCTTGCCCTTGTCGGGCCGCGTCTTGCCGGTGATGACGTCCATCATGGTGGTCTTGCCGGCGCCGTTGGGGCCGATGATGCAGCGCAGCTCGCCGGCATCGATGGACAGCGCCAATTCGTTGAGCGCCTTGAAGCCGTCGAAGCTGACCGTGATCTTGTCGAGAAAGAGAATCACGTCGCTCATGCCTTGCTCCCGCGCAATTTCCGCCACAAGCCGACGACGCCGTCCGGCAGCCACAGCGTCACGGCGACGAACAAGGCGCCGAGGAAGAACAGCCAGTAGTCGGGGAAGGCCTGGGTGAAGAAGCTCTTCGAGAGGTTCACCACCGCCGCACCGATTACCGGACCGATCAGCGTCGCGCGGCCGCCGACCGCCACCCAGATGGCGATTTCGATCGAGTTGGCAGCACTCATCTCACCGGGGTTGATAATGCCCACCTGCGGTACGTAGAGGGCACCGGCGATGCCGCAAAGCATGGCCGACAGGGTCCAGATGGCGAGCTTGTAGTGCAGCGGGTTGTAGCCGATGAACATCACGCGCGACTCGGCGTCGCGGATCGCCGTCAGCACGCGGCCGAACTTGGAAGTGGTCAGATAGCGGCCGAGCAGCAACGTGAGCATCAGCGCCACGGCCGAGAGGCCGAACAGGGTCACGCGCATTCCCGGCGTCGTGATGCCGTAGCCGAGGATGCGCTTGAAGTCAGTGAAGCCGTTATTGCCGCCGAAGCCGGTCTCGTTGCGAAAGAACAACAGCATGGCGGCGAAAGTCAGCGCCTGGGTGATGATCGAGAAATAGACGCCCTTGATGCGCGAGCGGAACGCGAAGAAGCCGAAGATCAACGCCACCAGAGCCGGCAGGACCAGCACCTTGATGAGTGCGAAGGCGAAGCTGTCGCTGCCCACCCAGTACCAGGGCAGGCTCTTCCAGTCGAGGAAGACCATGAAGTCGGGCAGATCGGCGTGGTAGGCACCGTCGTGGCCGATCTGGCGCATCAGATATTGGCCGAAGCAGTAGCCACCGAGGGCGAAGAACAGGCCGTGACCGAGCGAGAGGATGCCGGCGTAACCCCAGATCAGGTCCATGGCCACCGCGACGATGGCGTAGCACATGATCTTGCCGCCGACGGTGATGACGTAGCCGGAAACGTGCAGCGGATTGCCTTCCGGCACCAGCAGGTGCAGCGCCGGCAGCAGCACCAGGGCGAGTGCGGCGAAGGCGCTTAAGCCGAGCCAGCCGGTCTTCGGCATGGCGGTGAAGAAGCGGATGATGAAAGGCGCGCGGTTAGGCATGGTCATGTCTCCGCCGGGCCGCCCCAAGGAGACATGCGCCCCCCCCGTGGGGGGCAGCGAGCCGAATTTGCGAGCGTGGGGGGCCATTAGTTTTCGACAAACCGTCCCTTTAGCGCGAATATTCCCTGCGGACGCTTCTGGATGAAGATGATGACGAACACCAGGACGGCGATTTTGGCGATCACCGCGCCGGTCCAGCCTTCGAGGAACTTGGCGATCACGCCCAGGCCCAGTGCCGCCCACACTGCGCCGGCCAACTGGCCGACGCCGCCGACCACCACGACGAGGAAGCTATCGACGATGTAGCCCTGGCCCATGTCGGGCCCGACGTTGGCGATCTGTGACAGCGCGACGCCGCCCAGTCCCGCGATGCCGGCGCCGAGCCCGAAGGCGAGCGTATCGACGCGCGAGGTGGGGACACCGACGCAACCGGCCATCGGCCGGTTTTGCGTCACCGCACGGACGAATAGCCCTACCCGCGTCTTGTTCATCAACACCCAGACCAGCGACAGCACGAACAGCGAGAAACCGATGATGACGATGCGGTTCAACGGCAAGACGATACTCGGCAGCACTTCGATGCCGCCCGACATCCAGGTCGGATTGGCGACTTCGACGTTCTGGGCGCCGAAGAAGACGCGCGCCGCCTGGATCAGGATCAGCGATAGACCCCAGGTGGCGAGCAGCGTTTCCAGTGGGCGACCGTAGAGCCGGCGAATCACCGTGCGCTCGAGCAGGATGCCCACCGTAGCGGCGGCGAAGAAGGCTACCGGCACCGCAGCGAGCACGTACCAGTCGACGTAACCGGGCAAGTGGGCGCGGAACAGACCCTGCATGGCGTAGGTGGCATAGGCACCGATCATCAACAGCTCGCCGTGCGCCATGTTGATCACGCCCATGACGCCGTAGGTAATCGCCAGGCCCAGTGCCGCAAGCAGCAGGATGCTGCCCAGGCTGAGGCCGGAGAACACCTTGCCGACAAGGTCGGCGATCTCGATGCGCTGTTGCACTTCGAGGTACGAGGCGAAAGCGGCGCGGCGGATGGCCAGGTCGGGCTCGGCGGTCTTGTTCCAGTAGTAGTCGAGCAGCAGCGTGCGGACATTGGCATCGCCGCTGGTCGCCAGGGCCTTCACCGCGGCCAGGCGTGCTGCCGGGTCGGCAGCGCGGATGGTCGCCAGCGCATAGGCCTGGTCGAGCAATGCCTTGATGCTCGGCTCGCCCTCGTGTTCGCGCGCCTTGGCCAGCATGGGCGCCATGCCGGGATCGATGTTGGCCAGCAATTCCTTGACGGCAACGAGACGCGCTCCCTTGTCGGGGTCGAACAGGCGCAGCGCGGCCATCGCCTCGGCGATCTTGCCGCGAACGCGGTTGTTGATGGTGATGTCCTCGCCTTGCTCGTCTTTCAGCGTCCCTTCGTCGAGCTGCTTCAGGATCGCGACTGCCTCGGGGTCGCCGCTCTTGGCCAGCGCTTCGATGGCGGCGATCTTCTCGTCCGAATCCTCGGCGGCCAGTTGCCTGACCAGCAGCGGGTCGAGTGCGGCCGACGCACAGAGCGTCAGGCAGGCGAGGATGAGGGCGACAAGAACGTGTTTCATATGGGCAGGCAGAGATGAACCGGGGGCTTGCGCCCCCGGTCTGTTCCACTTACTTGGTGTCCGGCTCGTCTTTCTTCTTGTCGTTGCCCGGGATGTAGGGCGACCAGGGTTGCGCCTTGATCGGGCCCTTGGTCTTCCAGACGACGTTGAACTGGCCGTCCGCCTTCACTTCGCCAATGAACACCGGCTTGTGCAGGTGGTGATTCTTCGGGTCCATTTCGATCTCGAAACCGTCCGGCGCCTTGAACTTCTGGCCGGCCATGGCCGCGATCACCTTGTCGGTGTCGGTGCTCTTGGCCTTCTCGACCGCCTGCGCCCACATGTGGATACCGATATAGGTGGCTTCCATCGGGTCGTTGGTGACCACGGTGTCGGCGTTGGGCAGATTCTTCTTCTTCGCCCAGTCCTTGTACAGCTTGATGAAGGCAGTGTTCTCCGGATTCTTGATCGACTCGAAGTAGTTCCAGGCGGCCAGGTGGCCCACGAGCGGCTTGGTGTCCACGCCGCGCAGTTCCTCTTCGCCGACAGAGAATGCCACCACCGGCACGTCGGTGGCCTTCAGGCCGGCGTTGCCCAGTTCCTTGTAGAAGGGCACGTTGGAGTCGCCGTTGATGGTCGACACCACGGCGGTCTTCTTGCCCTCGCCGGCGAACTTCTTGATCTTGGCGATGATGGTCTGGTAGTCGCTATGGCCGAAGGGCGTGTACTCCTCCATGATGTCGGCGTCGGCCACACCCTTGGCCTTCAGGAAGGCACGCAGGATCTTGTTGGTGGTGCGCGGATAGACGTAGTCGGTGCCGAGCAGCACCCAGCGCTTGGCTGAGCCGCCGTCCTTGCTCATCAAGTACTCCACTGCCGGGATCGCCTGCTGGTTGGGCGCTGCACCGGTATAGAAAACGTTCTTCTCCAGTTCCTCGCCTTCATACTGCACAGGGTAGAAGAGCAGGCCGTTCAGTTCCTTGAACACCGGATTCACCGATTTGCGCGAGACCGAGGTCCAACAGCCGAAGACAACCGCGACCTTGTCCTGCGAAATCAACTGACGTGCCTTCTCGGCGAACAGCGGCCAGTTCGACGCCGGGTCGACAACCACGGGCTCGAGCTTCTTGCCCATGACGCCGCCCTTGGCGTTGATCTCGTCAATGGTCATCAGCGCGGTTTCCTTCAGCGCCGTCTCCGAAATGGCCATGGTGCCCGAAAGGGAATGGAGGATGCCGACCTTGATGGTGTCGGCGGCGAGTGCCGAGAACGAAGTCAGGCCGGCGGCGGCCAGCGCGGCGGTAATGGCCGTGACCTTGATGAAGTTGCGACGATTCTGCATTGCGGGCTCCTGTCGAATTGAGGGGGTTGCCGTGTCGGGTTGGCACGGCCCCAATGTACGGAGTGGGCCGCGGAGCAGGAATACGTCAGATTACGTAGGCGGGGTGCTGGGCCTTTCACCGGCGGTTTGCGGAAAATGGCTGGTCGAATTTCAATAGCTGACGTGGCCTGCAACGACGGCTCGGTGGCCTCCGGCCGTTCATCTCCGTAGCGTTTCAACGACCCTTATGCGCATATGTCAGTCGGGTGGAGCGATGGTCCGTTTGACAATGCCAATCGTTGTCGCTCGCATCGAGGCCACGATCCTTATGGCCTCGATGCGGATGAGCGTTTCCTTCCAGAGTAGTGAAGGTCACATCAGACCGCGCCTCGTCACAGACTCTTCGTCGAAGTCGAGGACGCCGTCGCGGCCTCTGCTGTTTGCATGGGTCGCGGGGAAAACCAAGGCCTTACTTGGATGCGGGCGGGGAAGCTGGGTTGCCTTTTGCTTCCTTCTCCTTCTTGGCCTTTTCCCTTGCCGCGGCATCCTCGGCGCGGATCGCGTCAAAGGGGCCGTATTTGTGCTGCGTCTCGGAGAACGAATCGACGTATGGGCCCCACGGGAAATCCTCGGGCTTATCGTACGGGTTGGAAAAGTCCTTTGCCACCTCGCCCTCCCTGGGTTGGCGGGGATGCGAGATGACGAAACCGGCGACGTCATAGGCATCGTCCTTTGACAGCGCTGGGCGATCCCACGTCGCTTGGCCGAACGGCATGTTCACATAAACATATTGGAAGGTCGACAAGATACGGAACATCGATGCCGACTCGCTGGTCGCATCCGGCCCCCAGAGCGGCGGAAATGTGTAGCCTTTACGATCGCCCACGGTGCCAACGCGCTTGCCACGGCCATCGGCGCCATGGCAGACGGCACACTGATTCTTAAAGACTTCCTCGCCACGCACGAGGTTGGCGGCTCTTTTCGGCTCTTCGACGACCATTTCCTTTTCGCCGATGATCTTGGCCCCCCTGGGTACGCCGCGCGAGAGGTATTCGATATAGGCAACGAGCGCCTTCATCTCATTCGAGTCGTCGGGGACTTCGCGTCCGGCCAGGCTATGCGTAAAGCACAGGTTGATTCTGTTTTCGAGCGTAACCGTCTTGCCAAACCGAGGCGAAAACTGGGGATACACGCTGGATGTGCCAATCAACGGAGCGGCATACGGCAACGTTGCGCCGGCGCGGTGGCAATTCGAGCACGACATGTTCGTACCCGCGTAGCGTTTTGAGGGATCGCGCACCTCGGGCCCAAGATATTCCGATGTGTGCGTGAACACAGCCTGCCCGAATTTAATCAGGCGGTTCTTCTCATTGTTTGGCAACTTCGAGAGGTCCGTGTTGGGTGTCGGCCAAGCGCGAAGATCGACGATCAGACGCTCTGCCGGGAGCACGGCGGCAGCGTCGGCTGCCATAGCCCCACCCGCCCAGATGGATGTCAGCAGCGCCAACACCGTGACTCCCGCAACCAGGCCACGCTCTTTCCGCCCGACTAGCTTTGTGCTCAATTTCATTTCATTCTCCAGTTTCGATGTGATGATCTGGAGAAAATCGATGGACACCCATCCATGGGCGAAGCGGCACCAAGCCGTCCGGCCAATAAGAACAAGGTCTGTCGATATCTCCCCAAAGCTCACCAACAATTGCCGCCCAAGCGTCTGCTGACGGCAATCCGTTTGCGCGAGCAAGCTCGCGCACCTGCCGAGGCGGGGAGTAGGCCTACGGTTGCGCACGGGTGCCGCAATCAACTACGGTCAACGTGCGCTTGCTTCCAGCGCACAACTTAGCAAAGTCGCCCGAATAGGGCAATTAATCGATCAAGTTAGTCGGACTCTCGTCAAGAATCGCCCGACGATGTGCCTTGCGTAACGACCCGTTGAGCAAGATCGATCAACTTGACCCGTGTGCGCCTGGCCTTGCCGCGCAGGTGTTCAAATGCTCCTTCTTGATTCATGCCGAGGTCGCGCATGATGATTCCAGCCGCTGTGGCGATCAGGCGGTTACTTTCAAGGGCTGAATCGAACTGATCTTGTCGGCATTGCCGATGAGCATCTTCCCGGGTGCGGGCCAGAATTGTTCTGACCGTCGGCACGATAGCGGCGACAGACAATGGCTTCAGCAGGTATCCATAAGCGCCGGCATCCACCGCCTGCTGTACATAATTTTCGTCGCTGAATGCCGAGAAGAACAGAAAAGGAACGGTCGTTTCGGTCTTGAGGCGCTGCGCGAGTTCGATCCCATCCATCCCTGGCATGCGGATGTCCAGCAGGGCCAGATCCGGTCGGACCGACTTGCAAAGCTCAAGTGCCGACAGCCCATCTCTGGCCTGCAATACGTCAAATCCGGCCTCGGTCAGGCCTTCGACCAAAGTGAAAAGAATTAGCGGATCATCATCCGCGGCAAGCAGACAAGGTTGTTCCGGGATAGCTTTGGGTTTCATAACGCAATTATCGGTCTGGTCATAAGCAATGTGGCGACGGCTTCACCGGTGGCATTCGGGTGGACTGTCAAACTTGCCCCCTGTAAAGGCAGGAGCGCTTTCATGAGGCGGAAACCTGCACCGGACTGTAGATCGCGCGCAACATTGAAATCCGGCAACGTGCCGGCAAGCTCGTTGACGATCTCGATTCGCACTTGTGCGCTGACCTCCTCGCAGCCAACGGAGACGCGAACAGGCGAGCGGTCGGGAGAATGCTTGCAGGCGTTCGTTATCAACTCGTTCAGGATGAGCGACACGGCAACCGCCTCCGTCGGAACGATCATCATTTGTCCTGCCTGCGCCGACCCATCTGCGACGTTGAGATCAATCTTGCGCGCGGTCTGCTCGCCGTGCCGAGTACAAATCTGCCGAAGCAACTCCATCAGTGCAATATGTTCTCCGGCCATCATGGTTTGCAGACCATGAACCACGGATAGCGTGTGTAGCTGGCCCATGGCGCGCTGCAAGCGCGGCGCAAAGTCGGGGAATGCGCCAAGCTCCTTTTCCAAAAGGCTGCCAACGCTTTGCAGATTGTTCTTGATGCGATGATGTACTTCGCGCACGAGCGCATCGCGCTGGGCGATCGCCCAAGCAATTCGTTCCTCGGCGGCGAGCTTCTGATGCGTGATGTCAGTAAGCAACTCGAAGAAACCGGCGACCTCCTGGCTCTGGTGATCGGGCACGAGATTCACCAGGTGATAGCCGGTCTGTCCCGACGGCAGAGCGTAGGGCCGTTCGTATTCTTGGGGAAATCCGTTCAAAGCGCCCACGATTTGCTCCCTGTCGCGTGCATAGTGTTCGGAGCCCATAGCATCGCATAGCGTCTTGCCGATCAGTTGATCCTCCGCCAAGCCCAACGAGCTTGCAGCGTGGTGATTGGCGAAACGGCAACGCTGGTCACGATCCCAGTACAGAATCAGAGCCGGAAGATTATCGGTAACGTTGCGTAGAAATTCATCTTGCCGCCTGAGCTGGCTCATGACCTGCTCGGTTCGATGTTGAGCCCTCTGAAGGTGCTGGTTAGAAGCCACGAGACGGAACAGCATCATCAGAATGATGCCTGATGAAATCATGACCACGATGAGGGCGGACTCATAGCGCAGCCAGATATCCCGCAAGGTGACCTGCAATGGCGTATCGAAAGGGGGTACGCGCAATTCGCGCATCAGTTCTTCCACGGGCGAGTAGTCCGCCGGCACCGCAAAGCCGTGCGGCCCGATACTTCTCATCAGCTGAGATCCCGGTTCGATGGCTAACAGTGCGGAGGCAACCCGTCGGGAAATGCGCGCATCGACATGCGGCAGGACGATAAATGGCCACTCCGGATACAGGCGGGTCGAAGATGCGAAAGGAAAGTCGGGCAGATCAACGCGATGAAGGACCTTCAGTCGCCCAGCATCGAGCCTACCTTCCGCAATCATATGTTCGATGACGCCGGCGCGAACGAAGCCCACGTCCGCCTTGCCGGAAACGACGGCTAAAATGGCCTTGTCGTGCGGTGTGCCGGTCACCAGCAAATGATCTTGGTCCGGCAAAGCCACTCCAGCCTGTACGAGTTCGAATGCCTGCATGTGATAGCCACCGAGGGAAGAGGCATCCGGTATGGCAACACGTTTGCCAGCAATATCCTGCAGCGAGTCGATGTCGCTTCGTTCCCTCAATGAAAATATGGTTCCGCCGAATTCGCTCAGTGGGTGCCCGTCTTCAGTTTCGATGGCCGTCGCCAAGGCGCCGGACAGATTGACGCGATGACGCAACTCAATGTAGTGGGCCGGGTTGGTGAAAACGAAATCCACTTCCTTGCGAGCGATTGCAACGTTGAGTTCGGGATAGGACAGTGTCCTTAACTCAAAATGCTTTCCCGGAACGGCCAAACTCAGATAATCCATCAGGGGTTGCCAATGCGCTTGCGTCTCGGCTTCCGGTCTGAAGGAAAGAATGCCCACCGCAAGCGTTTCCGCATGAAGCAAGCCAGTCCATGCCACCAAGACGGTCAGCCATAGCAGTCGCTGTATCTGACTGAAGGATTTCTGCCGATTAATGAGCTGCTTCCACATCAGTAATGCGAGTTGAGCAACTTATACATAACGGAGAGGCGAGACAAACCCGCAACGCGAAGCATGGCGAATCGATTTGGGTCACGGCATGGATTGTACAAAGGCCAGGCTATCAGCATACGCCGTCTGGCAACTTCTAAGCTGAGCCAGCTGTTTGAATGACCGCTATACGGAATGAAGGAGTGGCAGCACATGGAGCATTACTGCCTCGGCGGCGAGATGAGCCAGACGGCGATGCCGGGGATACTCGCGGCGATCAGCGATTGCCATGCGGTGCTGGTCGCGCGGAGGTGACCAGTGGACGCTTAGCCGCGATAAACAGAAAGTCCGGCAAATGACTGGGCTACCGGCATCAGTTCAATCGTGTTGATGTTGATATGCTGGGGGCGCGTGGCGATCCAGTAGATTGTCTCGGCGATGTCCTCGGCCGTCAGCGGCTGCACATTCTCGTAGATCTTGGCCGCCTTCTCATCGTCGCCATGAAAGCGCACGTTGGAGAATTCAGTGCCGCCGCAGAGTCCGGGCTCGATGTCCGTCACGCGAATTGCAGTGCCGGCCAGGTCGGCGCGCAAGTTTAGGCTGAACTGACGGACAAAAGCTTTGGTCGCGCCATAGACGTTGCCGCCAGGGTAGGGCCAACGGCCCGCCACCGAGCCGAGATTGAAGACATGGCCACGATTGCGCTCGACCATGCCCGGCAACAAAGCCCGTGTAACTTGCACCAGGCCGGAGCAGTTGGTATCGATCATGGCCTGCCAGTCTGCCAGGTCCGCACGCTGCGCCGGCTCCAGCCCGAGCGCCAGGCCGGCGTTGTTGATGAGCACGTCGATGGCGGCGAACTCGGCTGGCAGCATGGGGACTACGGCCTCGACCGCTGCGCGGTCACGCACGTCAAGTTCGATTGGCAAGAGGGCAGAGCCGAGTTCTTCGCCAAGGGCCAGAAGACGATCATGTCGGCGCGCGGTGGCAACGACGCGGTGGCCTCCTTTGACGAATGCCCGAGCAATGGCGACACCAAATCCGGCCGATGCTCCAGTAAGAAATACGATCATGTCTTGATCCTCGTTGTTGGCGATACGCAGTTCGATCTGCCTATTCTACAAACCCAAACAACATTGGCTGCCTGATACCGGTTGGTTTAGCGCGCCAGCGCGGCGATGGCGCGCAGTGCCTGGTCTGTTGCATCGCCGTCGAGGCTGTCAAGGGCCGTGACGCCGGGCGTGGCGCGCAGCCAGGTGATCTGGCGCTTGGCGAACTGCCGGGTGGCGAAAATGCCGCGATCGCGCAGTTCGGTGGTTGGCATTTCGCCTTCGAGCATCGCCCACGCCTGGCGGTAGCCGACGCAGCGCATCGACGGCAGCCCGGCATCGAGCCGGTACTTGTGACGCAGCGCCTGCACTTCTTCGACCAGCCCGGCTTTGATCATGGCGTCGAAGCGCTCGGCGATGCGCCGATGCAGTGCGCCACGATCGCTGGGTGCGAGGGACAGCGACAGCGTGCGGTAGGGCAGGCAAACGTCCTTCTGGCGGGCGAAGGATTCCGCCATCGGCCGACCGGTGACGCGGACAACCTCGAGCGCCCGCTGGATGCGCTGGGCGTCGTTGGTGGCCAGACGCGACGCGGTCTCCGGGTCGAGACGCGCCAGCTCGGCATGTAACGCCGGCCAGCCGCGCGCGGCTGCCTCGGCGTCGATGGCGGCACGCAATTCGGCATCGGCCTGCGGCAGATCGGCAAGACCTTCGCGCAAGGCCTTGAAGTAGAGCATGGTGCCGCCAACCAGTAACGGTACCCGACCGGCCGCGCTGATGGCCGCCATTTCGCGCAGGGCATCATCGCGAAAGCGCGCTGCGGAGTAGCGTTGTTCCGGCGTGATGAGATCGATCAGCCGGTGCGGGAATTCGCTCAGCGTTGCGGCATCTGGCTTGGCCGTGCCGATGTTCATGTCGATGAACACTTGCGCCGAGTCGACGCTGACGATGTCCACCGGGAAGCGGCGGGCGACCTCGAAGGCGAGCGCCGTCTTGCCGCTTGCCGTCGGCCCCATGAGCAGAATAGCCGGTGGCAGCTTCATTTTCCGCGTAAGAAGAGCTTGTCGAGCTCGGCCAGTCCGATCTGCACCCAGGTTGGCCGGCCGTGGTTGCACTGATCGGCGCGCTCGGTGTCTTCCATCTGCCGCAGCAGGGCATTCATCTCGGCCAGGCTCATGCTGCGCCGGCCGCGTACGGCGCCGTGACAAGCCATGCTGGCGAGGAGTTCATTGCGGCGGGCCGTGATCACCTGGCTGACCGGCTGTTCGGCGAGTTCGGCCAGCACCGCGCGCACCAGCGCCTCGATGTCGCCACCGGCAACCAGCGCCGGCACCGCGCGCACAGCGAGTTGTCGCGGCCCGGCGGCGGCGATCTCGAATCCGAATGCGGCAAGCGTGTCGGCGTGGTCCGCGGCGGTGGCGATTTCGCGCTCGTCGGCGGTGAATAGCGCTGGTACCAGCAAGTGCTGCAGCGCCGGCGGGCCGGAGTCGAGCGCGATCTTCAAACGCTCGTAGAGGATGCGTTCGTGCGCAGCGTGCTGATCGACGACCACCATGCCGTGCGCGTTCTGCGCCAGGATGTAGAGGCCGTGGATCTGGCCGACCGCGTAACCCAGCGGTGGCAGGCCGCCAGCCGCTGGCGCGGCGTCGGCGTGAGCTATTGGTGGTGCTGCGCTGCCGACAAAGTCGAGGTAGGCGTTAGCTTCCTGTCGCTCCTGCACCGACAAACCGAGCTGGTGGTGCGGCGCTGGCGCGTAGGAACTCGGCAGCGCGCGTGCCGCCGTAACCGGGTCGGCCAGAGTACGGCTCAAGGCGTGAAAGACGAATTGGTGGATGCTGTGCGCGTCGCGGAAGCGCACCTCGATCTTGGCTGGATGGACATTGACATCGACCGCAGCCGGGTCGACTTGCAGAAACAGCACATAAGCTGGATGGCGGCCGCCGTGCAGGATGTCGGCGTAGGCCTCGCGGGCGGCGTGGGCGAGCAGCTTGTCGCGCACGAAGCGACCATTGACGAAGAAGTACTGTTCGCTGCGCGAGGCATTGGAGTAGGCTGGCAGGGCAGCGAAGCCGGTCAGGCGCAGGGTGCCGGCCGCGGCATCGACGCTGCGGGCATGAGACGGAAAATCATCGGCGAGGATTTCGCGCACCCGCTGGTGGAGATCGCCGGCGGCCAGCCGTCGTTTCAACGTGCCGTTATGACTGAGCGAGAAGGCGACAGCGGGGCAGGCCAGGGCCATGCGGCGGAAGACCTCGTCGCAGTGGGCGAACTCGGTGGCTTCGGACTTGAGGAATTTGCGCCGTGCCGGCGTGTTGAAGTAGAGGTCGGCAACGTCGACCACGGTTCCCTGGGCCAGGGCCGCAGGCTCGGCGGCCGTCTCGGCGCGCAGTCGCCAGGCGTGGTCGTCGTCACCGCGGCGGCTGGTCAGCGTCACGCGTGCCACCGAGACGATCGAGGCCAAGGCCTCGCCACGGAAGCCATAGCTGTCGACGCGTTCCAGATCCTCGAGCGTGGCNNCGGCATCGAGGCTGTTTTCGATCAGTTCCTTCAGCACCGATGCCGGCCGTTCGACGACTTCGCCGGCCGCGATCTGGCTGATCAGGAGGTCGGGCAGGAGCTGGATGCGCAACATAGCGGAACATTATATGGGCTGGGTTACACTACGCGCCCCATGGAGATCCTCAGCCAGTTCCTCGACATCATCCTGCACCTCGACAAGTACCTGGCGGTGCTGGTGGTGCAATACGGCCCATGGATCTACGCCATCCTGTTCGCGATCATCTTCTGCGAGACCGGTCTGGTGGTGATGCCCTTCCTGCCCGGCGATTCGCTGCTGTTCGTGGCCGGCGCCCTGGCGGCCACCGGTGGCATGGATATCTCGGCCCTGATCGTGGTGCTGCTCTTGGCCGCTGTGCTCGGCGACAACAGCAACTACTGGATCGGGCGCTGGTTCGGCCTGCGCGTCCTGCATTGGGGCGAGGGCACGTCGCGCCTGTTCAATCGCAACGCCTACGACCGGGCGCATGCCTTCTACGAGCGCTGGGGCGGCGCGACGATGGTCCTGGCGCGCTTCATTCCGTTGGTGCGCACCTTCGCCCCATTCGTTGCCGGCGTCGCGCGCATGACTTATCTGCGCTATTTCCTGTTCGATTTGTTCGGCGCCATGATCTGGGTTGGTTCCCTAAGCCTGGCCGGCTACTGGTTCGGCAACCTGCCGCTGGTGCGCGACAATCTCTCGGTGGTCATTCTCGGTATCGTCGGCTTTTCGCTCCTGCCGGTGTTGGCGGCCGCGGTCAAACAGCGTTTGGCACGTTGAGCCATGGCGCCGGAATAGTCCGGCGCCGCGCGGTAAAATAGCTGCTGCGGTCTGGTCGCCGGCCTGCCCATTCGCGACACTGAAATGAAAACCTTCGTCATCCTGATCTCTGGTCGTGGCAGCAACATGCAGGCCGTGCTCGACGCCGCGCTGCCGGGGCGTTGTGCAGCCGTCATCAGTAACCGTCCGCAAGCGGCTGGCTTGGCCTGGGCGGCTGCACGCGGTGTCGCCACGGTGGTGGTCGATCATCGTCGATTCCCGGACCGCGCCGATTTCGACGCGGCGCTGGCAGCAGAGATCGACAAACATGCTCCCGATCTGGTGATTCTCGCCGGCTTCATGCGCGTGCTTGGCGATGACTTCGTTCGCCGCTTCGCAGGCCGGCTGCTCAACGTCCATCCGTCGCTGCTGCCGGCATTTCCCGGTTTGCACACGCACGCAGCCGTTCTTGCCGCGGGCGTCAAGATCCATGGTGCGACCGTTCATTTCGTGACGCCCTGTCTCGACGCCGGACCGATCGTCATCCAGGCCGCCGTGCCGGTGCTCGCCGACGACAGCGCCGAAGTGCTGGCTGCTCGCGTGCTGGCGCAGGAACATGTGATCTACGTCACCGCCGTGCGCTGGTTCCTCGAAGGACGGCTGACGTTGGTGGATGGCCGGGTGCGAGTCGCCGGAGAGTCCGCCGCGGCCGCAGTGCTGCTTTCTCCAGGCCTCGGATGAACAGCCATCGCAGCCTCTTGTTTGCACTGCTGATCTCGGTAGTGGCGCACGCGATTGCTGTCACCGGGACCGGCTGGCGGCTGCCCGGCGAGGCGGACGGCGCGCCGCCGCGCCTGGATGCGACCCTGGCGCTGCCGACGGAGGATCAGCCGCCGCCGCGGCCGGGGAAGCCCCGCAGAGCGCGCGGCGCGGCGATTAGGGCTCCGTTGCCGGCGACCGCAATGGCGCTGACGGAGCCGGTGGCAACGGAAGCAGCAGCCGAGCTTGGTTCTTCAGTCGAGGCCGGTGCTGCCGTCGAGGAGCCGGCGCTGGTGGCCAACGCAGATATCCCGGTTGCCGCGGCAAAGACCGTTGGCCGTCGGCTGCCCTATGCATTCAAGCTGCACTACCGGATCTCCCTGGGCGACAGCGGCCTGGTCATCGGCATAGCGGCCGAGGAATTTAGTCGCGACGAACGAAGCTATCGCATGCGCAGCGTCCTGGAAACGACTGGCATCGCCCGTCTGTTCAAATCCATCCAGATGGTTTATCAGTCGGACGGTGACGTGGTCGATGGCGGTTTGCGGCCGGTGGCGTTTCATATCGCACGCGACGGCTTGACCACCGAGCGCGCCCGCTTCGACTGGGCGAAGATGCAGGCAGTGGTGTCGCCCTCGGAACGGCAGGTGGTGCTGGAAGCGGGCGCCCAGGACATCCTGTCGCTGTTCTGCCAGCTGTCGGTGCTGCCCTTCGACGGCGATCGTATCATCGTGCCGGTGGTGACCCGCAAGCGCGTCGAACACTACGAGTTCGTCATGGTCGGCAAGGAAGATGTCGACACCGGCCGCGGCAAACTGAGTGCCGTGCATTTTCATTATCAGGACGCCGACGGCCCGGCGACGACGGATGTCTGGCTGGCGCCGAGTGTCGCCCACCTGCCGGTGCGTATCTATATGGTGGACCAGAAGGGCGATGCCTACGACCAGACGGCGGACTCGATTGAATTTCAGGAAGGAGAAGCGCACTGATGCGCCTGAACGAACAACTGGTGGATGCCGCGGTAGTGGCGACCGCCGATATGCTGAAGTTTTCGCAACCGGCCGACGCCGTGTTGTCGACCCATTTCAAGATCGACCGCACCGGTGCGCGCGAGCGGGCCTTCATCGCCGAGGCGGCCTACGCGGTGATTCGTCATCGCCGACGGCTTGCTCGCCTGGTGGGCAGCGAGTCACCGCGCCGCCTGTTGCTGGCTGCGCTGGTACGCTTCCAGGGCGTTAGTCAGCGCCAGTTGGCGGAAGTGGTGAGTCCGAAGGAAGCGGAGTGGCTGGCCCAGATCAAGGCGATGGCGGAGCCGCAATTGTCGTTGGCAGAGCTGATCGATTTTCCTGACTGGCTGGTCGAGCGGCTGTCGGCCCATTTCAGCGAGGCCGAGTTGCTCGCACTGGCGCAGGGACTGAACCAGCCGGCGCCGCTCGACCTGCGGGTGAACGAAATCAAGGCCAACCGTGATGAAGTGCTGTCGCAACTGGCGGCAGAGGGTATTGACGCGACGGCCTGCCGCTACGCGCCGTTCGGCATCCGCCTCAAGGGCAAGCCGTCCCTGGCGCGGCATCCGTTATACCTCGGTGGCAAGATCGAAGTCCAGGATGAAGGCAGCCAGTTGCTCGGCCACTTGCTGGCACCGAAGCGCGGCGAGATGGTGGTCGACTTTTGCGCCGGTGCCGGCGGCAAGACGCTGCTATTGGGAGCCCTGATGCGCTCGACGGGCCGGCTCTACGCCTTCGATGTCGCCAAAAAGCGCTTGGCCAAGCTGAAGCCGCGCGTGGCGCGCGCCGGCTTGTCGAATGTGCATCCCATCTGCATCAGCGGCGAGAACGATGTCCGCATCAAACGCCTGGCCGGCAAGATCGATCGCGTGCTGGTGGACGCCCCCTGTTCCGGACTCGGGACTTTGCGCCGCAACCCGGATCTCAAGTGGCGGCAGACGCCGCAGTCCGTGGCGGAGCTGACGCGCAAGCAGGCCGACATCCTGAACAGCGCGGCCCGGCTGGTGAAGGATGGCGGCCGGCTGGTCTATGCCACATGCAGCATCCTGCCCGAGGAGAACGAAGCCATCGTCGATCAATTCCTCGCAGCGCACGCGGATTTCTTTCGCCTGTCGGCGGCCGATGCGCTGGCCAAGCAGCTGATCAGCTACGACGGCGGCGAGACGCTTCGCCTGTGGCCCCATCGCCAGGGTACCGACGGCTTCTTTGCCGTGGTCATGGAGCGTCGTTCGTCGTGAAGCGTTTGGCTGCGGTTCTGCTGGCCCTCCTGTTGGCCGCTTGTGCCGCGGTGCCAGCGGCGTCGACCGCAAGCATCGAAGTCGCGTTTACGCCCTGGGATGATGCCGAAGGCGTGTTGTTGCGGCTGATCGACGGCGCCCGCAAATCGGTGCGTGTTCAGGCCTACCTGCTGACCAGCCGGACGCTGGCGCGGGCGCTGATCGAGGCCGAGCGGCGCGGCGTCGATGTGCAGGTGCTTGCCGATCGGGAGATGACAGTCAAGGGTGAGAACAGCCAGATTCCGCAACTGGTTGCCGCCGGCATTCCGGTCTGGCTGGAGGTGCGCTATGCTGCCGCCCACAACAAGATTCTTGTCGCCGATCCGCTTGAGGAAAGCAACGTGGTCGCCACCGGCAGCTACAACTATACGTACTCGGCGCAAGCGAGAAACGCCGAGAACCTGATCGTCATCCGTGGCGACAGCAAAGTGGCCAAGGCCTATCTCGACAACTGGCAGCGCCATCGCGCTGATGCCCTGCCGTACGCCCAGGCGGTGCAACCGTGATGGCCGGCAGCGAGTTCGGCGGCCTGCTGGCCGATCTATGGTCCGATTTGCAGCAGGCGGAGGTCTTGTGGCAGATCGCCGAGTTGCTGCTCTGCCTGCTGGTGGCCGGGTTTGCCGGCCGGTTGGCGCACAAAGCCCCGCGCACCGAGCGGGCCACCCTGGACCTTGGTCGACGCGGCCTCAAACGGGTGGCGTTCCCGCTGGTGGCGCTGGTCCTGGTCGTGGCGGTGCGCATGGTGGCGCACAGGTGGCACCACGTCAATCTGCTGTCGGTGGCGGTGCCGCTGCTGGCGTCGCTGGCGGTGATCCGGATCGTCTTCTTTGTGCTGCGCCACAGCTTCCGTGGCGAATGGCTGGCGAGTTTCGAGCGCGGTTTCGCTTTCCTGGCCTGGGCCGTCGTTGCCTTGCACATCACCGGCCTGTTGCCGGATCTGGTTGACGCGCTCGACGGCATCTCGTTCAGCATCGGCAAGCAGCAACTGACGCTGTGGCTGGTCTTGCAGGGCATGGTGACGGTGCTGGCAACGCTGGTGCTTGCCCTCTGGATCGCCAGCGCCATCGAAACCAAGCTGATGACAGCCAGCGGCATGGATGCCAATCTGCGCGTCGTGCTGGCCCGCGTGGCCAAGGCCGTGCTGGTCGTGTTGGCTGTCCTGGTTGGCCTGCCGGCAGTCGGCATCGATCTGACGACGCTGTCGGTGTTCGGCGGCGCCCTTGGCGTCGGCGTGGGATTCGGCCTGCAGAAAATCGCCGCCAACTATATTTCGGGATTCATCATCCTGCTCGACCGCTCGATCCGCATCGGCGACTCGATTGCGGTGGGTCAGGATCGCGGTCAGGTGACGCGCATTACCACGCGCTATACGGTGCTGCGCAACAACGCCGGCACTGAGGCCATCGTGCCCAACGAGATGCTGATGGCTTCGGTGGTGCAAAACGAGACGCTCTCCGACCGGCGCGTGCGGGTGGCGGTGCCGGTGCAGGTCGCCTACGGATGTGATTTGGAGCGGGCGATGGCCATTCTCGTCGAGGCGGCGCGGGCGCAACCGCGTGTTCTTGTCGATCCGGCGCCGCAGGCTTTCCTGGTTGTCTTTGCCGATTCAGGCATCAACCTGGAACTGGGCTTCTGGATCAACGACCCGGAAGAAGGGATGGTGCCGCTGCGTTCGCAGATCAACCTGGCGATCTGGCGTGATTTTCGTCAAGCCGGCATCGAGATTCCCTATCCACAGCGGGAAGTCCGCATTATCGGCGAGCGTGAGGCCGGCGACCGGCAATAAAAAACCCGCCGCAGCGGGTCTTCTACCGGAGCGAAGCCGGACTATTTCAGCCGCATTTACTTCAACTTAACTTCCTTGTAGAGCACGTGCTTGCGCGCCTTGGGGTCATACTTCATGAACTCAAGCTTCTCAGGCGTGGTGCGCTTGTTCTTGTTGGTGGTGTAGAAATGGCCGGTACCGGCCGTGGATTCCAGCTTGATCTTCTCGCGACCGCCTTTGGCCATGTTCGCTCTCCTTGGACGCTCGGATTAAATTTCGCCGCGCTCGCGCAACTCGGCGAGGACGACATCGATGCCCTTCTTGTCGATGGTGCGCAGCCCGGCATTGGATACGCGCAAACGCACCCAGCGGTTCTCGCTTTCCACCCAGAAACGGCGGTTTTGCAGGTTGGGAAGGTAACGGCGCTTGGTCTTGTTGTTGGCGTGGGAAACGTTGTTCCCAACCATCGGGGCCTTGCCCGTCACTTGGCAGACGCGAGACATGGTCTTGCTCCAGTTAGTCGAATTTAGTAAAGCCGCGAAGTATACCTGGAATGAGGGCTCGGTTTCAAGTGCTATTTAGATCAAGCCGCGTTCGGCGAATGAAAACGGCTGGGCGTGGGCGACGATGATGAAATGGTCGAGGCAACGGACATCGATCATTGCCAGGGCGTCTTTCAGGCAGCGGGTCAGCGTTTCATCGGCAGCCGAGGGTTCGGCGGCGCCGGATGGATGGTTATGGGCAAAGATGACCGCCGCGGCGTTGACAGCGAGCGCTCGCTTGACGATTTCCCTGGGAAAGACGCTGGTCTGGGTCAGCGTGCCGCGAAACAGTTCCTCATAGGCGATCAGCCGGTGGCGCGCATCGAGCCATAAGGCCGCGAAGCATTCGTGTTCCAGAGGAGCGAGCTTCAGACGTAGCCAATCGCGTACCGCCGTCGGCGCCGACAGGACGTCCGCGTCGCGAGCCCGCTCGCCGAGTGCCCG
>PMIF01000282.1:0-2736 GCA_003157035.1 Rhodocyclaceae bacterium | reverse complement strand
AGCGCGTCGGCGCCGCGGGCCAGCAGGCGCTCGCGTGGGCGTTCGTGTTGCGGCCAGTCGGAAATGGTCATGGAGTAAAATCACGATTCGATCAACGCCTATTCTAATGTCATGAGCGACCTTTCCGGCAAGCGCATCGTGCTTGGCGTCACTGGCGGCGTTGCCGCCTATAAAGCGGCCGAGTTGACTCGTTTGCTGGTCAAGGCCGGCGCTACGGTCGATATTGCGCTCACCGAGGCCGGCGCTCATTTCGTTGGCGCAGCGACGTTCCAGGCCTTGTCGGGCAGACCGGTGTGGAGCAGCCTGTGGGATGATCAGGGGCGCGGTATGGCCCACATCGACCTCAGCCGCGGTGCGGATGCAGTGCTGGTCGCACCGGCTACCGCTGATTTTCTTTCCCGCCTTGCCCACGGCATGGCCAATGATCTGTTGACGACCCTCTGCCTTGCCCGCGATTGCCCCTTGCTGGTGGCGCCAGCAATGAATCGGCAAATGTGGCATCAGCCGGCGACCCAGAGGAATTTGCGCCAACTGGCGGCCGACGGTGTTGCGGTACTCGGCCCGGCCAGCGGCGAGCAGGCTTGTGGCGAAGTCGGCGACGGCAGGATGCTCGAGGCCGGTGAGCTGCTGGACGCCCTGGTCGCCTTCCTGCAACCGAAGCGATTGGCCGGCAAGCGGGTGCTCTTGACTGCCGGGCCGACCTTCGAGGCCCTCGACCCGGTGCGCGGCCTGACCAATTCGAGTTCGGGCAAGATGGGCTTCGCTCTGGCCCGGGCCTTTGCCGAAGCCGGCGCGGCGGTGACCGTGGTCGCTGGTCCGGTTGGTCTGCCGACGCCGATGGGCGTTTCTCGCCTCGACGTCGTCAGTGCGCTGCAGATGCGCGAAGCGGTGTTGGCGGCTTTGCCCGGTGCCGACGTATTCGTTGGCGTCGCCGCCGTCGCCGACTATCGGCCGGCCGTGGTGGCGGCACAGAAGATCAAGAAGGGAGCGCAACAGCGCACCTTGGAACTCATTGCCAATCCAGACATCCTGGCCGAAGTGGCGGCGGGTGCGGATGCGCCCTTCTGCGTTGGCTTTGCCGCCGAGAGCGAGCGGCTTGCCGAGTACGCCGAAGCCAAGCGCCGCAGCAAGAACTTGCCTCTGCTGGTCGGCAATCTGGTTCAGCATGGCCTTGGCGGTGACCGCAACGAAGTCGTGTTGTTCGACGCCCGTGGCGCCCATCCATTGCCTGCCGGAGAGAAGCTGATGGTGGCGCGCGCCATCGTGACCCACATTACGGAAATGTTGATATGCACCGCATAGACGTCAAGATCCTCGATTCTCGATTGCGCGACGCCTCCGGCGAGTTGGCGCCGCACTACGCCACGCCTGGCGCGGCCGGCCTCGACCTGCGCGCCTGCATCGACGCGCCGCTGGTCATCCAGCCTGGCGAGACCGTGCTGGTGCCCAGCGGCATGGCCATTCATCTTGCCGATCCCGGTCTGGCGGCGATCATCCTGCCGCGCTCGGGTCTTGGCCACAAGCACGGCATCGTCCTTGGCAACCTGGTCGGTCTGATCGACTCCGATTATCAGGGCCAGATCTTCGTCTCGACCTGGAACCGCGGCAAGGAGCCGTTCACACTGAATCCGCTGGATCGCCTGGCGCAACTGGTTGTCGTGCCCGTTGTGCAAGTGGCTTTCAACGTCGTCGACGACTTCGAGCAAAGTCACCGCGGCGAAGGCGGTTTCGGTAGCACGGGCCACTCCTGACCCGTGCTGGCCGGCGTTAGCAGCGGTCGCAGACGCCGGTGTACTGGGACAACAGCACCGTTGGCGTCGTGTCGGCCATTTCTTCCTTGGCTACACCCGTCCCGTAGGCTTCGCGCAACTCGTTCTTGTAAGACTTGAAGAACTCTTCGAAGGTGGCGCCGCCGAGTACGCCGACGGCAAAGAGTTCGTCCGTCGCGCTATCGTGTTCGAGCATGATGGTCAGCAGGGGCGGAGTCGCCTTCTTGTCGGTTGCCACCATCTTGCCGCCTTCGGCCGGATCGTAGACCCGGTTGTGTTCGCAGCAGACGATGACCCCGGCGCGCCCCGCGACCTTGCTCGACTCGCTGCCCATGTAGCTGATCGGCGTGTGTTCCTTGTTTGGGTAAGAGAGTTGATGGGCACAGATCGCCGAGTAGGCGACTACTGTGCCTTTGCCGCCGACGCCGCCTGGCCAGACGTAGTCACCGTCGTTGCAGGTGAGCGCTACGTTGCCGGCCGGCTTGCTGCCAAGATTGATCAGAAAGCACGGCGTGCCCTTGAATGGGTAGGTGAAGATGTAGGCCTCGGTAGTCGACAGTGAAGAGGTTTTCAGCGGTGCCCCCTTGTCGTCGACCAGTTTGACCCGGTTGAACTTCTGCATCTCGGCCGCGTTTGCCTGGCCGACCTGCAAGCCCTGGATTCCGGCCAGTGCCGCCGTGGTTCCGCAGAGCTTGATGAAACGCCTTCTGTCCATGTTCTCGGTTCCATATAGTTGGGGTGACAGGAAAACGGGGGCCGCAGCCCCCGTTGCCGGCCTGCTGTTTCCTGATCAGGCGAACAGGTCGCGATACATGCCTTTCGCCCACTCGATACAGGCGCGGCCCTTGGCGGCGTCGCGCTTCTCGTCCATCTTGATAGTGGCCATGTTGAAGCCGAAGCCTTTGGCCGGATCGTAGACGTAACCGGCGTCCACCGAGATGGCTTCCAGGGGGTTCGCATTGACCAT
>PMIF01000220.1 GCA_003157035.1 Rhodocyclaceae bacterium | reverse complement strand
CCATCCGGACAATTCCCTGGTCCTGCGCACCATCGGCGATGCCAACCGGCAGTTGGGCAATCTCACCGCCGCCCGTATTGCCTACGAGAAAATCCTCAAGCTGCAGCCGGACGACGGCCAGACGTGGAACAACTTGGCGCTGGCGGCTTCGGCACAGAACGACAAAGCCGCAACCGGCTTCGCCGAACGGGCGTACGGCTTGCGCCCCAACGATCCCGCGGTCATCGATACCCTCGGTTGGCTCTTGTTCCGCCAAGGACTGATTGACCGTGGGTTGGCGCTGCTGCGCGACGCCCGCCTGCGGGATTCAACCGACCCGGAAATCCGGTACCACCTGGCGGCGGCTTTGGCCAAGAGTGGGCGCAGCACAGAGGCGCGCGAAGAAGTCGGGCAGGCATTGAAGGGTGCCACCTCGTTCGCGGGCATTGAGGATGCCCGCAAGCTTCAAACCCAACTGGGCAAGTGACCAAAGCATTGCCGAAATAGGAAAGTTCTGTCGGATAATCTTACACTGAATGTAAGTGTTAGTAATATTCTTGTTTAAAATCAATGTAATACATTTTTGGCATAATATTTGCTTTCATGTGACATGTGATTGAGTCTTTGGTCTTTGCCCTAGGTGCCGGGCTTGCACCGAAAGCGTTGTCAGGACGGCCAAAATGAATCGGGCCTGCTTACTCGGAGTCGAAAAATGAACTTGAAGTCGCTGCGTTTTTTTCTTGCCGCTGGTCTGGTCGCGATGGCGGGATACAGCTGGGCGACGCCGTCGCTGCCGCTAAATGATGTTCCTACTTGGCAGGACATCTCCGGCATCCAATGGAGTACAAACAACGGCACCACCTGGGGGAATTCCGCCCTCGTTGTCGGCCAATCCGTCGAGTTCAAGATCACCATGCACAAGAACGAGTTGGGCAAACACTACGCCGATCTCCTCAAGGTATGGGTCGATTTTAGCGGTGACCAGATATACCAGTCTAACGAGGTGGTGCTCTTCGGTGCCAACATAGCCAATGCGTCCGTCACACCCCCGTGGGGCCCCGGCAACGTCGTCGTTAACCAGTCTTTTGACTTCGTCAGCGGTCCGACCACTTTGACGAACGCGATGATTGGCGATCACTACCTCTTGGCCCGCGTGACTTGCTCGGATACCTTGTTGAGTACGACGCTGGGTTCCACCTATTCGTGGAATCAGCAGTGGAGTACGACTCTCGCAACGTACAACAGTGACTTCTCCCCGATCGCACCTTATGGTCAAATATTTGATGGTGTTCATCATGGTCAGGGTGAATCTGAGCAGGTCAAGTTGACTGTTAACGGCAACAAGGTTCCGGAGCCGGGCACGCTGGCGCTGTTTGCCGTGGCCATGGTGGGAATGGGCTGGACAAGGAAGCAGGCGACCCGCGTCTGATCGAAAAAGACTGCGGCACGAACACGCCGAAATCGCAACAATCGCCGGGTATAGCCCGGCGATTTTTTTTGCTGCGCCAGGTAGGGCGCAATCACTCTTGTTCTCGGCCAAACGCTATCTCGCGGGCGTGTACTTGCCCGCGTTCAACACCGCGTTAGAGAACGATTTGGGTGCCCAATTCGACGACGCGGTTGGGTGGCAGCTTGAAGTAAGCTGCGGCGCTGCCCGCATTTCTGAACATCGCGATGAACAGCTTTTCGCGCCAGAGTGACATTTCCGAGTTTAGTTGCGGGATCAGCGTTTCGCGGCCGAGGAAGAAGGAGGTATCCATCATGTCGAGTTCCAGGCCTTGCTCGGTGCACCATTGCAGCGCCTCCGGCAGGTTCGGTTCATCCATGAAGCCGAAGAAGACGCGAACCAGCACGAATCGCTTGTTCAGCCGTTCCACCATCACTCGCTGGGCGGCGGGAACATGCGGGATGTCGAATGAATCCACGGTCAGGATGACGATGCGCTCGTGCAGGCACTTGTAGTGCTTCATGCTGTGCAGCAGCGCATGTGGCACGAAGACGGGATTCGTCGTCATGAATACGGCAGTACCGGGGATATCCGGTATTCCCGTATCCGTAGTGTCCTTGACGAAGGCGTCCATCGGTAGTGCCTCGCTGGCCAGCCGTGACTGGAGCAGCCTCCGACCGCGCTTCCAAGTGGTCATGAGCAGGAAGATGGCGCCGCCCAGCGCCAGGGGAAACCAGCCCCCGTCTTCAATCTTGGCCAAGTTGGCCGAAAAATAGGCAACGTCGACGACCAGGAATATGCCGAATACAAGCACCGCCTTGATTCGGCTCCAGCCCCATTGGGTACGGGCAACGACGTAGGCCAGTACTGTGGTGATAATCATCGTCCCGGTCACCGCGATGCCGTAAGCGGATGCCAGCGCGCTGGAAGAGCCGAAACCGACGACCAATATCGCGACAGCGACGAGCAATGCCCAGTTGATCGCCGGGAGATAGACTTGCCCGCGCTCTTCGCTCGACGTGTGCTGGACCTCCATACGTGGCGAATAGCCGAGTTGGATGGCCTGCTGAGTGATCGAATAGGTGCCTGAGATGACGGCTTGGGAGGCGATGACCGTGGCAACGGTGGCAATGGCCACCATTGGGTAGAGCGCCCAGCTAGGCGCCATCAGGTAGAACGGGTTGGCGATGGCGGCAGGATTGGAGAGCAGCAGCGCCCCCTGGCCAAAATAATTGAGCACCAGCGCCGGCAGCACCAGTCCGTACCACGCCAGTTGTACCGAACGGCGACCGAAGTGGCCCATGTCGGCGTAGAGTGCTTCGGCACCAGTGACGGCAAGTACCGCCGCACCCAGAGAGAAGTAGCCGAGCACCGGGTCGCGGGCGAGATAGACGAGTGCGTAATAGGGGTTCAATGCCGCCAATACTTCCGGTTGCATGACGATGTTGGTGATACCGGCGACAGCGAGTACGAGGAACCAGAGCAACATGACCCGCCCGAATAAGCCGCCGACTCGAGCCGTACCGTGGCGCTGGAAGACAAAGAGCGCGGCGAGGACAGCGAGGGTGATCGGGATGATGAAGGGCTTGAACGCCGGTGTGGCCACTTCAAGGCCTTCGACTGCGGAAAGCACGGAAATCGCCGGCGTGATGACGCTGTCGCCATAGAAAAGGGACGCACCGAACAGGCCGAGCAAGAGCATGCGGATACCGAGCACACGGCCCTCGAAATGGCGCAAGACGAGTGCCATCAGGGCCATGATGCCACCTTCACCTTTGTTGTCGGCGCGGAGAATCACCCATGCATACTTGATGGCAACGATGAGTGTCAGCGACCAGAAGATGATCGACAGAATGCCAAGGATGTTGTCGTGCGTGATCGGTACCGCGTGGTGGGCACCGGCGAACACTTCCTTCATCGTGTAAAGAGGGCTGGTACCAATGTCGCCATAGACCACCCCCAGCGCTGCGAGCGCTAGCGTGCCGAGCTTTCGACGTTCAGGGCTTTCGGTGGTCACAGTGTCTCCGAGCAAATCAGCTTCGCCGGTACTAGGGGATGGCCGGCGATTTTAGGCGTGCTGACGCCGCTAGTCGAGTACGAGAATGCCGCGCTTGAGACCGGAATCTTCCGGGTGTGTCGATAGGACGAAACCAAAGCTGGCTACGAACTTGAGCATGCGGGTGTTCTCAGCCAGGAAGTCGCCGTTCATATACTTAAGCCCCTTGCTCCGCGCGGCTTCGATCAATCCCGTCATCAGCCGGCGGGCGACGCCTTTTCCCTGCCAGGCATCGGCAACCACGATGGCGAATTCGCAGGATTCCCCGTCGGGATTGATGGCATAACGGGAAACACCGATTTCAGTACTGCCGTCGTCCTGCTTGACCAGGGCGACAAAAGCCATTTCTCTGTCGTAGTCGATCTGAGTCAGGCGTACCAGTTGTGCCTGGGAAAGTTCGCGCAACGTATTCATGAAGCGGTAGTACTTCGCTTCGGGCGACAAGTGCTTGACGAATTCCTGCTCCATGTCGGCGTCTTCCGGCCGAATCGGCCGAATCAGAACCGTCTGGCCGTCGTTGGTCAGGTAGCTGACCGACAGCTGCGACGGGTATGGGTGAATCGCCATATGGTCGTAGCGACCGGCGCCGACCGGTAGTTCGTTAATGCTGATGCGGGCGTCTACTGCTACGGCGCCGAATTCATCGACGATCAATGGGTTGATATCGAGTTCGGTGATCCACGGCAATTCGCAGACCATTTCCGAAACCCGCAGCAGCACGGATTCCAGCGCTTCCATGCTTACGGGCGGCATCTTGCGGAAGGCTCCCAGTCTTGCCGATGTGTGCGTCGAAGCCAACATGTCTCGGACCAGGAACTGGTTGAGCGGCGGCAGTGCGACTGCCCGATCCTTGCCAGTCGCCTCGACACCGACCCCACCGGGTCCAAACAGGATCGTCGGGCCGAAAATCTGGTCGCGGGTCGTGCCGACCATCAGTTCCCGGCCGTTAACTTTTTGGATCATCGGCTCGATGGCGACGCCATGGATGATGGCGTCCGGCCGGTTCTTGCGTACTTCTTCAACGATCTCGGCGTAGGCTTCGCGGACGGCCGACAGTGAATGCAGGTTCAGCCTGACACCGCCGGAATCGGTCTTGTGCGTGATCTGCGGCGAGTCGATCTTCATCACTACCGGCAGGCCCATTTCTTCAGCCAGGACCATGGCTTCCGACGGCGAGCGGGCGACCACGGTTTGCGCGATCGGTATCCGGAATGCCGCCAGCAACGCCTTGGATTCCATCTCGTTGAGAACACGCCGTCCTTCTTGCAACGCGGTCTCGATGACCAGCTTTGCCGATTCGAGGCGCGGTGGCACATGATCGGAGAGTGAAGCCGGCGCTTCCACCAGCAGGCGCTGGTTGCGGTAGAAGGCGGATATGTGCGAGAACAGTTCTACGGCCGGCTCCGGCGTCCGGAAAGTCGGTATGCCGGCACCTTTGAACAGCAGCCGACCCTCGCGAACCTGCTCTTCGCCCATCCAGCAGGTGACCAGCGGTTTGTCTGACTGATGGGCAAGTTCGATCACCATGCGCGCAGCCTGGGTCGGATCGGTCATCGCCTGCGGCGTCAGGATGATCATGACGCCGTCCACGCTGTCATCGTCCAGGCAGGCCTGGTAGGCGGCAGCGTAGCGCGCAGGATCGGCATCGCCGACGATGTCGATCGGATTGCTCTTCGACCAGGTGGCCGGCAAGGCGGCGTCAAGTCTGGCGGTCGTCGCTGCGGAGAGTTGCGCCAGCGGAATGTCGAGGTCGGCGCAATGATCTGCGGCCATGACGCCCGGCCCACCGCCGTTGGTGATAATTGCCAATCGGTTGCCGCGCGGGCGGAAATGAGAAAACAGCGCTTGCGCGGCGGCATACATCTGGCCGATGGTATTCAAGCGCACCACGCCGGCGCGGCGCAGCGCGGCATCGAAGACGTCGTCGGCGCCGACCAGCGCACCGGTATGCGAAAAAGCGGCCTGCCCGCCGGCGGCATGCTTGCCGACCTTGATCAGCAGGACGGGTTTGCAGCGCGCCGCGGCACGCAGCGCGCTCATGAAGCGGCGCGAATTCTTGATGCCCTCGATGTACAGGAAGATGTTCTCGGTCTTCGGATCGGCCACCATGTATTCGAGGGCCTCGCCGAAATCGATATCGCATTCGGCGCCGAGGGAAACGACGTTCGAAAAGCCAACGCCGTTGGGTAGGGCCCAGTCGAGAATTGCCGCGCACAGAGCCCCGGACTGCGAAATCAGCCCAACCGTTCCGGGATTGGCGTTGCCGTGGGCGAACGTCAGGTTGATGCCGGCCGATGGCCGCATGATGCCCAAACAGTTGGGACCCAGCAGGCGGACACGATGACGGCGCGCCGCCTCCATGGCCGCGCGTTCGAGGGCGGCCCCTCGTGGGCCGGTCTCCGAAAAGCCGCCGGACAAGACGATGGCGGCGCGAGTACCTGCGCGTCCGCAAGCCTCGATGATGTCGGGAACCGTCTCCGGCTTCGTGCAGATCACTGCCAGGTCAAGGCGTTGCGGGATCGTCTCGACCGAGTGGTAGCTCTTCTGGCCGAAAACGCTGTCGTGACGGGGGTTTACGAAATACAGCTTGCCGGCGTAGTTGCTGTCCAGCATATTGCGGACAAGTGTTTCGCCGATCGAGGCGGGGGTTTCGGAAGCACCGACGACGGCGATGGATCGGGGCTCGAACAGGAAAGTCAGGTAGTGACGCTCGTTGTTCATCTGGCTTCAGGGACGCCGTGAGCATCGCCTGGTATTGCAATGCAGCAAATATAGCACCTGGCCTTCAGCACATCGTTGCCGTCGAGCAATTCCGCCACCAAACCGTCGCCGAGTGTATTACTTTTGTCAACCGTCGCAGCTTACCGACGGGTGCTCGGATGGCCGCCATCAACCTAGCGTTGCCAAAATCTGTCCTGCCATCATGGAGATGCTCTCTGGCAGCAGGTCCGTGGCTGTCACCGTGGCAGCCGCAGCTTCAGCCAGAAAATTGGCTCCCTGCGAGCGGTGATAGAGCGGGTCGTAATGCTTCTCCAGCAATTCAGCCACCAGGATCGGGAACTCGCCTCGCTCGGACAGGGCAAGCCAACGACTCAGCAGTTCGTTGCTCTGTAAGCCATGCAGTCGCGTAATGTTCTCCGCCAGCCAATGTCTGTCGGCGAGAAAGTACTCGTAGTCCCGCAGCAGGAAGTCCACTCGGGCGGCAAGAGATACTTCGATTCGCACGCAGCGTGCGTTCCGCATCGAGGTCATCAAGGCATTGGGCAGCGATGTGGTGCCGATCCGTCGGCTCTCCGCTTCGACAAAGACGGGCCTGGCTGGGTCGAATTCGGCAAGGACGGACTGCAGCCGCGTCTCGAACGCCTTCTGCGACGGCTGCGGCCGATTGGGCAGACTGCCCAGTACGGATCCCTTATGCTCGGCCAGGGCCTCCAGATGCAATACCTGTGCGCCTGCTCGGCCCAGCGCTTCGAGAACCCTGCTTTTCGCGCTGCCCGTGGCACCGGTCAGGACGATGAAGCTGAATTCCGCTGGTAGTCGCGCCAATGAATCAATCACTTCGCGTCGCCATGCTTTGTAGCCACCCTTGAGACGATGAGCGTCCCAGCCGATCTCGCGCAAAATGTGGGCGAAGGCGCCGCTACGTTGGCCGCCGCGCCAGCAGTAGACGAGCGGCCGCCAATGCTTGGACTTGTCGAGAAAACACGCTTCGAGATGACGGGCGATATTTCTCGCAACCAGCACGGCGCCAAGCTTTCGTGCCTCGAACGGTGATACCTGGACGTAAAGCGTGCCGACCTGGGTGCGTTCCTCGTTCGAGAGCACCGGGCAACTGATGGCGCCCGGCACATGATCGTCGGCGTACTCGGCCGGCGAGCGGGCATCGATGATTGCGTCGAACTCGCCGAGTTGTGCCAGCGTCGCGACGCCCTTGGGAAGATCGCTCATTGCCGTCATTTCAGGAGGGGATCGAGCGCCGGCCAAATGTGCTCGAGCAACTTGGTCTGCGCTGCCGCTGTCGGATGCAGGCCGTCGCTTTGAAAAGCGAGGCGATCGAGTGCAACCGGCGCCAGCAGGAAGGGCAACAGCCCGACCCTTTCGCTCTTCGCCAGATCCCGGAACACTTGTTCGAAACGTGCCGTATAGTCGGGGCCATAATTTGTCGGCAACTTCATGCCGATCAACAAGATGCGAATTCCAGCGGCCTTGGCCAACTGAATCATTTTGCGCAGGTTGTCGCGAATCTCGTTGGCTGGCAATCCGCGCAGCCCGTCATTGGCGCCGAGCGCAATCACCAGGACCGTAGGATGGCTTCGTCGGAGTTCAGCCGGCAGACGCGACAGCCCGCCGGCTGTCGTTTCGCCGCTGATGCTTGCGTTGATGACTGTGTAAGGACGATGGGTGGCCGTCAATCGATCGTTGAGCAGTGCCGGCCAACTCTGGTTTTGCTGGATGCCGTAGCCAGCGGATAGACTGTCGCCGAAGATGAGAATGTTGTTCATGGCTCGGGCGCTCAGCGGTGCCAGAGATAGCCAGAGGATCAAGAGGATTCGCGAGATGGCAGAAAGCATTGTCGAGGTTGAACGCCTAAGCAAGCATGTCTCCACCGGAGACGGAACCCTGGTGATTCTGCACGAGATTTCATTTTCGGTCAGCTACGGTGAGACTGTGGCGATCGTTGGGGCTTCCGGCTCCGGCAAGTCGACGTTGCTCGGTCTGATCGCCGGTCTTGATCTCGCGAGCACCGGTTCCGTGTCTTTGAACGGTCGGCAGATTGGAACCTTGAGCGAGGATCAACGGGCGGAATTGCGTGGTCACCTCATCGGCTTTGTCTTCCAATCGTTCCAACTGTTGCCGACACTTTCGGCCATAGAGAATGTGGCGTTGCCACTTGAACTGATGGCTAGCGAAAGGCCGGTCGCCCGGGCCGAGGCGATGTTGCAGCGTGTCGGCCTGGGACAGCGGCTCAAGCATTATCCGAAACACCTCTCAGGCGGCGAGCAGCAGCGCGTGGCGTTGGCGCGCGCCTTTGCCGTGGCGCCGAAGCTACTGCTGGCTGATGAGCCGACCGGCAATCTGGATCCAGTCACGGGTGCGGAGATCATCGAACTGATGTTCGAGATGAACCGGGAAGCGGGAACGACGTTGATGCTGGTGACGCACGACGAGACGCTGGCGCGTCGCTGCGGACGCACCCTACACCTGGTCGCTGGCAAATTGGTCGATTACTGACTGTGCGGCGAACGTGCCGCTGCGCACGGCGCCTTCAATGGTGGCTGGATAATCGCCAGCGATGTAGTCACCCGCGAGATGAAGTCCTGGCACTGCAGTTGGCGTCTGCGGTCGCGACAGATTGGGTGTACAGGCAAAAGTGGCGCGTCTTTCGGTGATGATGCGTTGCCAGCGTGGTGTTGGCAAGCTGGGAACGACAGCGCGGACTTCGGCATCGATCTCGCGCGCCAGATCTTCGGCTGCAGTGTCCTGCTGCCGTCGACTGGCGGATATCACGGCTGCGATCAGGCCAGCCTGGCCATGCGTCTGTCCACGGTCGAACAGCCACTGCGCCGTACCCCTGAGCACGGCGAGCATCGGTTGCGGCAGGCGTACCGTCTCGGGATAGGCGAGATAGCAGGTGACGATCGGCTCCCAGACAAAGCTGCCGACTTGACGGGTGAGCGCCGCCAATTCAGGAAACTCGCCAATCAGCGCCGGCAAATGTTGTGGCGCTACGGCCAGCACGGCCTGCGCATAGGCTCCCTGCTCGTCAATGGCGAAGCCGGTGGGCGTTCGCTGGATGCGTGTGACACGGCGGCCGAGCTCAACTCGGCCGCCATGGGTCTCTATGTACCGGGCGGCCGGGATCGGCAATAGCGAGGACAGATCGATGGTGGGCAGCAACAGGTCGCTTGCGGCACGCTTTGCTGCCAGGCTGTCGCGCAGCACATTGAGGAAGACCTGCGCCGATGCTCGTTCAGGCAAGGTATTCAGTGCCGCGAGACACAGCGGTTCCCAGAGGAAACGGCGGGCGGCCTCGGGCTGGCTGGCAAGCAAAGTACTGACGGTCGTGTCCGAGTCCAGGCGAAAGCGGGCCTGGCGCATTCGCCGCATGAACGCGACCGCTGCTGCTTTGTCGGACCATGCCAGGCCGCGCGCGGTCAGCAGCGCCGATGCCAGATGCAGTGGCGCGGGTAACCGCGGAGCCTGCAGGCGAAATTCTCCAGGAAACTCCAATGCCAATGGCAGGCGCAGCAAGCCCGTGCGCGGTGCGCCTACCAGGTGCATCAGGCGCAAGGTTTCCCTATAGGCGCCCGAGAGGATATGGACGCCGTTGTCCAACACCAATTCGTCACCGTCCACTTTGCGCGCCCGTCCGCCAAGGGTTCGCGAGGCTTCAAAGATATCGACGGCGATTCCTTGTCGCGCCAGTTCGACGCCTGCGGCCAACCCGGCGAATCCAGCGCCGACGATGGCAATGCGGCGGCTCATGTCCGCAGCCAGGTCGCCATCGCTATCAGCAGCTTGCGTAGCGGAGGCAAGGATACGCGATGGGTCAGGACGCGACAGCCGTCATTGACGATCTCGGCGAGCAGGCGGCGGTAGATCGCCGCCATGATTAGCCCGGGACGCTGCGTTTTGCGGTCGATGGCCGGCAATTCGGCAAGCGCCCGGTCATAGTGGCCGACGGCGCGCTGGACCTGGAAGGTCATCAGCGCCCGAAATTGTTCGCTGGTTTGGCTGCGCAGAATATCGTGCTCGCTGACGCCAAAGCGCGCCAATTCGTCCTGCGGCAGATAGATGCGACCGCGGCGCGCGTCCTCGCCGACGTCGCGGATGATGTTGGTGAGCTGAAAGGCCAGTCCGAGGTCGTGCGCATACTTGAGCGTGCGGCGATCCTGATAGCCGAAGATCTCGGCCGACAGCAGACCGACGACGGATGCGACGCGATAGCAGTACAGATGCAGATCCTTGAAATCCGCGTAACGAGTTTGGCGGAGATCCATTTCCATACCGTCGATGATCTCCTGCAAGTGCTCCTGCGGCAGGGCGAACTTCGCGATCGCCTTGGCCAATGCGCGGCTGACGGGATGGTTTGGCTGACCGCCGTACAGTGCGACGATTTCCTGGCGCCACCAGGCGAGTTTGATGGCGGCGATGGCTGGCTCGGTACATTCGTCGACCACGTCGTCGACCTCGCGGCAAAAGGCGTAGAGCGCCGTGATTGCCTGTCGCCGTTCGCGATCAAGGAAACGGAAGCTATGGGCAAAGCTCGATCCGCTGGCAGCGAGTCTCTCCCGGCAGTACTGGTCAGGGGTCATAGCGCCGCGGCCACAACACGAATCCAGTCGAATGGGCCGAGCGTCGGCCGGCGGTGGAAGACGTCATAGCCGGCAGCGCGGATCTTGTCGACAATGCGCAGACCACCAAAGATGATTGCCCGCATCTCGATGCCAATCCTGCCGGGTAGAGCGCGGCCCAGCGGGGCGCCGATGTTCATCAGATCGCTGGCCCGGTCGAGTTCAAACTGCATCAGCGCTTGCCAGCGCTGGGCGCAATTCTGCTTGGCAATGTCTTCTTCGCTGACATTGAATCGGGACATGTCCTCCGCTGGCAGGTAGATGCGATCCTTTCTCCAGTCGATGGCAACATCCTGCCAGTGATTGATGAGTTGCAACGCTGAACATATCGCATCCGACCAGATACGGTGTTCTGGCGAATCAGCAGCAAACAGTCGCAACAGCAGTCGTCCGACGGGATTGGCCGAACGACGGCAATAGTCCATCAGCTCGGCGAACGAGCCATAGCGCGTCTTCACCACGTCCTGGCTGAAGGCATCCAGCAGGTCCCGGAAAAGGCTGAGCGGTAGCCCATATTCAGCGACCACCGGGCGCAGGCGGGAGAATACCGGATGCCCGCCCGGATCGCCGCGTTCGAGGGCGTCGAGTTGCTGCCGATAGCCGGCGAGCAGCGTCAGGCGCTGTTCCGGCGATAACTGCCCTTCATCGGCAAAATCGTCGGCGCTGCGGGCGAAGGCATAGATTGCCGATACTGGCTCGCGCAGCCGGGAGGGCAGCAACAGTGAGGCGACGGGAAAGTTCTCGTAATGGGATTCAGGCATCGGCAGCAAATGAGTATATCGGGTAAAATCCTTGGTCGCGCGAAGGTGGCGGAATTGGTAGACGCACTGGATTTAGGTTCCAGCGCCGCGAGGCGTAAGGGTTCGAGTCCCTTCCTTCGCACCATTCGCTGTCACAGCGGTTCTTAGCAGATTCCAGAGGTTCTTGCATGCAGACTCAAGAAAATTCGGGCACCCAGGCCAGTTCGTTGGAACGTCGCATCGACATGGCGGTGCCCCTGGCCGATATTGACAAGGAAGTGCAGCAGCGTCTGAGGCACATTTCGAAGACCGTCAAGATGGCTGGCTTCCGCCCGGGCAAAGTGCCGATGAATATCGTCGCCAAGCAGTATGGAGCCCAGGCGCATTCGGAAGCGATGGGCGTGGCGATCGAGAAGGCGTTCGGTGACAAGGTTCGCGAGCAGAACCTGCGTGTTGCTGGTTATCCGCGCATCGAGCCCAAGAGCGCGGCCAACGATGCCTCCATGGAATTTACTGCGATTTTCGAGATATACCCCGACATCATTCTTGGCGATGTCTCGGCGTCCTCGATCGAACGGCCGACGTTGACCATCGGCGATGCCGAGGTGGAGCAGACCATTGGGGTTCTGCGCCGGCAGCGAACGACCTATGTCACGGCCGATCGGGCCGCCGAAAGCGGCGATCGGATGGTGGTCGATTTTACCGGCCGCAAGAACGGCGAAGAATTTCCAGGCGGCAAGGCAACCGACTTTTCCGTGCTCCTGGGTTCAGGGATGATGGTTCCGGACTTCGATGCCGGGTTGCTCGGCATGCGCGCCGGTGAGTCGAAGACCTTCGACGTTACCTTCCCGGCCGATTACCACGCCAAGGAATTGATGGGCCAGCTGGTCCAATTCGATGTCGTTTGCAAAAAGGTGGAAGGGCCGGTGCTGCCCGAACTCGATGCCGCCTTTGCCAAGGCGCTGGGTGTTGCTGACGGCGATCTCGGCAAAATGCGCGACGAAGTCAGGGCCAATCTCGAACGCGAGGTGCGCAAGCGCCTGCAGGCAAAGGTGAAGAACCTGGTGATGGATGTCTTGCTGGCCGTCAACGACATTGATGTGCCGAAGTCGCTTGTCGACCTCGAAGCCAGGCAAATGGCGGAAAAGGCGCTCAAGGACTTGCAGGGACGAGGTGTCGCTGGCAAGGATGTGCCGGTCGAACCGTCATGGTTTACCGATCCGGCGATTCGTCGGGTCAAGCTTGGTCTCGTGCTCGCAGAGCTGGTGAGACTCCGTGGCCTGCACGCCAAGCCGGATCAGGTTCGCGCTATTGTCGATGATTATGCCGAGACGTTCGAAGAGCCGAAGGAAGTCGTGCGCTGGTATTACAGCCAGCCTGAGCGCCTGGCGGAAGCTGAAGCCCTGGCCATGGAAAACAACGTTGTCGACTGGATTCTTGCCAATGCCAAGACGGTGGACAAACCAGTGACCTTTGACGAATTGATGGGGAATGCGGCATGATGCCGTTGAGCATCACCATGGATACATCCAGACACGACACCGAAACCCGGGCTATTGGCCTGGTGCCGATGGTTATCGAGACCAGCGGCAGGGGCGAGCGCGCCTACGACATCTATTCCCGGTTGCTCAAGGAGCGGGTGGTCTTCCTGGTTGGGCAGGTCAACGATATCAATGCCAACCTGATCGTGGCGCAACTGCTGTTTCTCGAGTCGGAGAACCCGGACAAGGACATCCACCTGTACATTAATTCGCCCGGAGGTTCAGTTACCGCGGGGATGGCGATTTACGACACGATGCAGTTCATCAAATGCGATGTATCGACATTGTGTATCGGCCAGGCAGCATCGATGGGGTCGTTTCTGTTGGCCGCCGGTACCAACGGCAAGCGCTTCTGTCTGCCCAATTCCCGGTTGATGATCCATCAGCCGGCCGGCGGTTTTCAGGGCCAGGCCTCGGACATCGAAATCCACGCCAAGGAAATCCTGTATTTGAAGCAACGCTTGAACGAGATGCTGGCGCATCACACCGGGCAACCCGTTGAGCGAATCGAACGAGATACCGACCGCGACAACTTTTTGTCGGCCGCAGCGGCCGTCGAATACGGACTTGTGGACAAGGTGCTGAGCAATCGCGCCGAGGCTTGATTCCGGCGCACCGATAGAGGAACGGCCATGACGGACAAGAAATCAGGCGAGAAGCTGCTTTATTGCTCGTTTTGCGGCAAGAGCCAGCACGAGGTCAAGAAGCTCATCGCCGGCCCCTCGGTTTTCATTTGCGACGAATGTATCGATCTCTGCAACGATATCATCCGCGACGAGACCGCGGCCGAGCAAGGCGGCAAGTCGGCGCGCGATTTGCCGACGCCGCAGGAGATTCGTGGCATCCTCGATCAGTATGTGATCGGCCAGGAGCAGGCCAAGAAGATCCTGGCGGTAGCCGTCTACAACCACTACAAGCGCTTGCGCCATCACCAGAAGAACGATGAGGTTGAACTGGCGAAAAGCAACATTCTGCTGATTGGTCCAACCGGTTCGGGCAAGACGTTGCTGGCGCAGACGTTGGCCAGACTTCTGAACGTGCCTTTCGTGATGGCCGACGCGACGACTCTGACCGAGGCTGGCTATGTCGGCGAAGACGTCGAGAACATC
>PMIF01000093.1 GCA_003157035.1 Rhodocyclaceae bacterium | reverse complement strand
CGTCTGGCGCCAAGTTCCTTCAGGGTGACGGCATAGCGACTGAACTGGATCATGTCGCCAAGGCCCGCCTCGCAACCCACCAGGATGTCCTTGCCCTGCAGCGACTCGCCCTGCCAGCGCGGGCAACTCAACTCGGCTACTCGCGGGGAACGCCAGTCCCGGTATTCAAGGCAGCGCCAGCCTTCGGCGAAACGTCCCTGGCGCAGGAGCACATAGGCCAGGTTGAATCGAGCCCGGCCATAGTTGTCATCGAGATCGATCGCTGTCCGGAAACACTGCTCAGCCTCGATCTCCCGGTGCTGACAGGCGTAGAGCACGCCCAGATTCGACCACGGCGAAGCCGATACGGGGCGTAACAGCACCGCTTCCCGGTACAGCCGCTCGGCTGCCGCGAACTCCTTCCGCTCGGCCAGCAGGGCGCCGAGATTCAAGCGAACCTCAAAGGATTCCGGATCGGTACGAATCGCCTGCCGATAACATTGCTCGGCACCACGGAGGTCGCCATTCCCTTCCAGGAGCAGCCCCAGGTTGGCGTTGGCTTCGGCAAAATCAGGTTGCCCGGCAAGGGCCGACCGGAAACAGTCGATGGCACGTGCGGCATCGCCGCCCTGCAGCTGCCGAACGCCCTCGTAGAACGCCTCTTCGGCAATGCGGCGGGCTTCGAGCGTCATTGCAGTCGGCGTATCCCTGGCTGTGCCGGCCGGGTAAACGACAAGGGTCTGCCGGCGGCAGACCCTTGGATGAATTGGTGGACCGAAAGGGGATCGAACCCTCGACCTCCGCATTGCGAACGCGGCGCTCTCCCAGCTGAGCTATCGGCCCAAAGGGGGCGCATTATATCTGAACTCGCAGTAACTGTCCCGGCCTCTGGAATGGCAAGGGGCGCCGAAGCGCCCCTTGCCACCGCGAACAGTTTCCCTCAAACCGAGAAGGAAGAACCGCAACCACAGGTGCTGGTAGCGTTCGGGTTCTTGATCACGAACTGCGAGCCTTCCAGGCCTTCCGAGTAGTCGATCTCGGCGCCGACCAGATACTGATAGCTCATCGGATCGATCAACAAGGTAACGCCATTCTTGACCATCACTGAATCGTCTTCATTGGCGGTCTCGTCAAAAGTGAAGCCGTACTGGAAACCGGAGCAACCACCACCGGTCACGAACACACGCAGCTTCAATTCGGGGTTGCCTTCTTCTTGAATCAGTTCCCGCACTTTATTGGCGGCACTGTCGGTGAAGACCAGCGGCGCGGGCATATCGTTAGCACTCATATCATTCTCCTGTCGGGGGTTACAACAGCTCAATTATCGGCGTGGAAGCAGCGGGGGTCAATTGCTAGTGGCCAATTTGAGCTCGACCGCCTTGCCGGCTTGGGCGCGATGGACCAGACGGCCTTCCACCACAGCGCCCAGATGGATCTCTACGGCACTGTATTCAAGGTCGCCGGTGACTCTGGCCTTGTCCTGCAATTCCAAGGATGCCGTTGAGGCTATCGGACCGATGACCGTGCCGTTGACGACAACGTGGGCAACTTCGATCTCGCCTTCGATCCGTGCATGCTCGCTGATCACCAACGTGCTCGTTTGCTGGCCATCGGCGGCGCGAACATTGCCGCGGACTTCGCCATCGATGCGCAGGCCGCCGACGAAGACGATATCCCCGGTGATCGTAGTTCCCGCTCCGATCAGGGTGTCGATGCGACCCTGTGGTTTGCTCGCATTCTTGAACATCGTGCCAATCTCCTCACAATGAAATGCTCTGGGATGCCTTGACGCTGCCATCCTGCACCAGGCGAACCTCTACGCGCAAGACCCGGCTGTCCGCCGGCACCTGGAAGTAGCCGTCCAGATTGCGGAAATTTCTGAACTCGGCCTGATACTTCTGGACCTGAGGATCATCTGGGCGGGGGAAAATTATCATAGCACTATCCCCAGCCGCCTGCCTTACGGTCACATAGACCTGCAGGCTGCCGTGAAATTCCTGGTTGGCCTGCGCGCCCTGGCGTGACGCCAGGACATGGAAGTGATAGCGACCGCGCAGGCTATCGGGTTCGACACGCAAGCGGGTAAGCGTCGTCGCCTCCTGCTTGGTGCCGCCATTGGCCAGATTCTCGAACACAGCCAGGCTCTCCTTCAGCTTGGCGTTCTCGTCCTCAAGCGACCTCACCTGCCGGGTCAGTTGCTCGACCGAAGTACGCTCAATCTGCAGGTTGCTGTCTCCGGAGTCGGCAATGCTGCGCAAGCGGGCACTTTCCGTCACCAAGGATGACACCTTCTCACGCAGGTCGCCTATTTCGGTCTCGCTCTCGCTACGGTCAAAGCCGGCAAAACGTCGCCCGGCATCGTAGACCCAAGCGGCGAGCGCCAAGGACGTGGCCAGGATGCAAATACCGGCAGCGACTCGCAAGAACAGCGGCAGCCGCGCTCGCACCGAAACCTGCGGCGCCGTGATGCCAAAGCGGCCGCGCAGGCGCCGACGGATCAAGGCAACACGGGAATCTGTGAAAGACCGATGCATTCGTCAAAGCCAAACATCAAGTTCATGTTTTGCACCGCCTGGCCCGCTGCGCCCTTGGTCAGATTGTCGATGACCGACAGGACAACGAGCATGTCGCCGCCTTGCGGCCGATGCAGCGCAATCCGGCAAACATTGGCGGCCCGCACCGAACGCGTGTCAGGATGTGACCCGGCTGGCATGACGTCCACAAAAGCTTCGCCGGCGTAGCGCTGCTCGAACAGGCTTTGAAAATCCCGTTCCTCAGTAACGCGGGCATAGAGCGTCGCGTGGATGCCGCGAATCATCGGCGTCAAATGGGGCACGAAGGTCAAACCGACCTCAGCGCCTGCGGCACGGCCAAGGCCCTGGCGAATTTCCGGCCAATGCCTGTGGCCAGCAACCGCATAGGCCTTGAAGTTGTCACTTGCTTCGGCAAACAGAATCTGCGTTTCGGCCTTCCTGCCCGCGCCGGAAACACCCGACTTGCAGTCGGCAATCAAATGACCGATGTCGACACAGCCTGCTTCGATCAGCGGCCAGAACCCCAGCTGGACCGCCGTCGGATAGCAGCCTGGATTGGCGACCAGTTGCGCTGAGCGGATCCTCTCGCGGTTAATTTCCGGCAAGCCATAGACCGCATCCGCCAACAGCAGCGGCGAAGCGTGGTTCATGCCATACCATTTCTCCCACACCGCCACATCGGCAATGCGAAAGTCTGCCGCCAGATCGATCACTCGCACACCTGCCGCCAGCAGCGCCGCCGCCTGCTGCATGGCAATTCCGTTCGGTGTGGCAAAGAAGACCAGGTCGCAGCCTTCCAGCGAGGCCTGTGCTGGATCACAAAAACTCAAGCCGACCTTGCCGCGCAAGCTCGGAAAATAGTCGGCTACAGGCGTCCCCGCCTCGCCGCGCGAGGTAATGGCGGCAATTTCAACCTGGGGATGCTGCGCCAGCAACCTGAGGAGTTCGACCCCGGTGTAACCGGTTCCACCAACAATTCCGACTTTAATCATGCAGGCAATCTCGAGAAGACCTTGATGGCAAGAATTGCAATGGTAGCGTATCAGACAAAAAAGCCGCCCGGTATAAGCGGGCGGCTCGTTGCGATGCGCACTGTGACCTCGTTAGCGCTTCGAGAATTGCTTGCGCCGCCGCGCCTTGTGCAGACCGACCTTCTTGCGCTCAACCTCGCGGGCATCTCGGGTAACGAGTCCGGCCTTTGACAGCACGGGTTTCAATTCGGTGTCGTATTCGATCAATGCCCGGGTGATGCCGTGGCGAACCGCGCCGGCTTGCCCGGATTCGCCGCCACCGGAGACGTTCACCATGATGTCAAAAGTGTTCAAGTGCGCGGTCAGTTCCAGCGGCTGACGGACAACCATGCGTCCTGTCTCGCGGGAAAAGAATTCGTCGACCGGCTTGTCGTTGACGACGAACTTGCCGCTACCAGTCTTGATGAAGACGCGCGCTACTGCCGTCTTGCGGCGACCGGTACCATAGTAATAGTTACTTGCCATGTACGTTCCTGTCGATCAGCAAAGCCTAGACTTCAAGAGTCTTCGGCTGTTGGGCCGCGTGCGGATGGGTCGCACCGGCATAGCATTTCATCTTCTTGGCCATTGCGTATCCCAGCGGCCCCTTGGGCAACATGCCCTTGACGGCCTTTTCGAGAATCCGGCCGGGGAAGCGTTGTTGCATCTTGAGGAAGTTTGTTTCGTAGATACCGCCCGGATAACCCGAGTGGCGGAAATACTTCTTGTCTTCCGCCTTGTTACCGGTCACCCGCAGCTTCTCCACATTAACGACGACGATGAAATCACCGGTATCCACATGTGGCGTGTATTCCGGCTTGTGCTTGCCGCGCAAACGGTGCGCGATTTCGCTGGCCAGGCGACCAAGCACCTTGTCCGTCGCATCAACGACGAACCAGTCGCGCGTGACTTCGTGCGCTTTGGCAGAAAAGGTTTTCATGACTGAGTTCCTTGCTTCGTTCCGTCGGTGGGCCAAGCGTGCATTGCTAGCCTGCTTTTCACCGGAAAAGCCGAGCATTGTAGGCAAGCTCGCCAGGGCTTGTCAATGAAAGATCACCAAGCAAAATATTCTTCGCCTCAGCCGAACAAAAATTGGCACAAAAAAAGCGCAACCCCGGAAGGGGTTGCGCTCAATCCACACCAAAGGAGGAGGGTGGAGGAGACACCGGAGGAAGCAGATCCAGCCATGCTTCGTTGAAATCAGTATGGCAGAAGCGATAGCGCGACGCAAGGAATTATCGCGGGGCACAATTGTCAATGGCTCGCCGACAACTCCATAACAGATTGATTGTACAGTTTAATAAAATTCACAGCGCTAGCCATGATGAAGTTGTGGAAATAAGAATTGTTGCTTTGCCGCAACAGCTTTCAACTCCTTGCCGGCAAGCCAGCCCTAGAATCAAGCTTGCGGTCAACTACTGGGAACCACCATGGAATGCACGATCCGTTGGCACGACGGTATGAGCTTTGTCGCCGAAACCGGGAGTGGCCATATGGTTGCCATGGATGGCGCTCCAGAGGCAGGCGGGCGCAACTTGGCCCCTCGCCCGATGGAACTTCTGCTGGCGGGAGCCGGCGGTTGTACGGCCTTTGACGTCGTGCTGATTCTCCAGCGGGGTCGGCAAAATGTCACCGGCTGCGAAGTAAACCTCCGCGCCGACCGCGCCGAGGCTGACCCCAAGGTCTTTACCCGCATCCACTTTCATTTCACGGTCCGCGGCCACCAACTCAAACCAGAGTCTGTCGATCGGGCCGTCAAGCTCTCGGCGGAAAAATATTGCTCGGCCTCGATCATGCTCGGCAAGACTGCCGAAATCACCCACGACTGGGAGATTATCGAGGCGTAGCGCGCAATCAGCGCTTATAGGGAGACGTGTTGGTGGCCGGATGACCGCCGCGACGAAGCGCATCCCGCCCCTCGTCGGCACTGCGGATCGGGTTGCCCAATGGACAGAAGTACTCGCGACTGAGCGCGGCGTACTGACGATTGGCGAGCTTGTTTTCGATCGGTTGCCAGTCACCCGAACGCAGCCAGGACCAGGTGCCATCCGAGCGCCCGACCGCATAGCGCTTTATCGAACCGGTACCGCAGTGCATGCCTTCGTAGCTGATATTGCTTGCGCCGCCCGCGGCCCTGATGACCAACGTGTACCGCACGACGGCGTCCTTGCCGACGGCGAGGGTTGCGCCGTCGATGAAGAAGTGGTTGGTTGTCGCGGCACTAACGTTGAATTCGATCAGATCCGAATCGCGCGGAAAAGCTGGCAGCTTGGCGCTTTCCTCGACCCATTCGGGTGTGTCGTCGAAATGGTGATCGGAGAATCGGCTGAAATCGGGTTCGGGAAAGACACCAGTGGCAAATGCCAGACTGCAATGCATGCCTGCGACGACGGCAAACGCTAGCGTGCGCTTCACCCTTGTACCTCGCCTTGGTCGGGCATTTTCCGTCCCCCTGTTCGTTGTTGGTGAAGCAGGCGCGACAATTCGTTCAGCGCCTGCTGGTAAACGTCGCGTTTGAATTCGATCACGGCGTCCAAGGGCACCCAATAGTCGTTCCAGCGCCAGGCATCGAACTCGGGATGATCGGTTGCGCGCAAGGTAACGTCAGTATCGCGGCCGAGCATGCGCAACAGGAACCAAATCTGTTTCTGGCCCCGATAGGTACCACGCCACTCTCGTCTCACCCACTGCTTCGGCACTTCGTAGCGCAGCCAATCGCGCGTGCGTCCCAGAATCACGACATGTTCCGGCCGCAAGCCGACCTCCTCGTGCAATTCGCGGAACATAGCCTGTTCGGGCGTTTCCCCCCGATTGATGCCCCCCTGCGGGAACTGCCAGGAGTGTTCGCGTATTCGCTTGCCCCAGAAGACCTCGTTGCGTTGATTGACCAGAATAATGCCGACGTTCGGGCGAAAACCTTCCCGATCGAGCATGATGCAACCTTCGAATATCTGACTGCCGACCATTCTTCCACAGATGTGTGCGCATGGAAAGTCAGCGACCAACGGTAAAATGCGCCCTTTTCCATTTCCGCCGGGGTCAATCATGCGCGCCAGCAAGTTCTTCATCGCCACGCAAAAAGAGGCGCCCGCCGACGCCGACGTGGTCAGCCAAAAGCTGATGCTTCGAGCCGGTTTGATCAAACGCCTTGCTGCCGGGATCTACACCTGGATGCCGATGGGCCTGCGGGTGGTACGCAAGGTCGAACGCATCGTGCGCGAAGAAATGAACCGTGCTGGTGCCATTGAGCTGTTCATGCCAGCCGTTCAACCGGCAGAACTGTGGCAGGAATCCGGTCGCTGGGAACAGTACGGCCCGGAACTTCTCCGCTTCAAGGACCGTCACAGCCGCGACTTCATCATCGGTCCGACGCACGAAGAAGTCATCACCGATGTCGTTCGCCGCGAAATCAAGAGCTACCGCCAATTGCCCGTGCACTTCTACCAAATCCAGACCAAATTCCGCGACGAGATCCGGCCGCGGTTTGGCGTCATGCGCGGTCGCGAGTTCACCATGAAGGACGGCTATTCCTTCCATGCCAGCTTTGCTGACCTGGCGCGCGAGTACGCCAACATGCACGCGACTTACACGCGCATCTTCGAGCGGCTCGGCCTGCAATTCCGCGCCGTCGCCGCGGATACTGGTTCGATCGGCGGCACCGGTTCTCACGAGTTCCATGTCCTGGCCGATTCCGGCGAGGATGCGATCGCCTATTGTTCGACATCGGACTATGCCGCCAATGTCGAGTTGGCCGAGGCATTGGCGCCAACAACGCCGCGCGGCGGCGCCGTCGGAATGCTGGCAAAGAAGTCTACGCCCGGCAAAGTTCGCTGCGAGGAGGTCGCCGAGTTTCTCGGCAGCCAACTCACGCGCATGGTCAAGGCGATCGCCGTCATGCACAATGAGACCTTCGTCCTGCTGCTGTTGCGCGGCGACCATACTCTGAATGAGATCAAGGCCAGCAAGATCGACGGGCTCGACCCCTTCCGCTTTGCCACCGATGCCGAAATCGAGGCCCATCTCGGTTGCCGCCCCGGCTACATCGGCCCGGTGGGTGTCGACCGGACCAAGGTACGCGTGATCGCCGACCGCACCGTGGCGGCTATGAGCGACTTCGTTTGCGGCGCCAATGAGGCCGGCTTCCATTTGACCGGCGTCAACTGGGGCCGCGACCTGACCGAGCCCGATACCGTGGCCGACATCCGCAATGTCGTTGCCGGCGACCGTTCGCCGGACGGCAACGGAGCGCTCGACATCTGCCGCGGCATCGAAGTCGGCCACATCTTCCAGTTGCGCACCAAGTATGCTAAAGCGCTCGCCTGCAAGTTCCTCGACGAACAAGGCAAGGAGCGGATCATGGAAATGGGCTGCTACGGCATCGGCATCACCCGCATCGTCGGCGCCGCCATCGAGCAAGGCAATGACGCTCGCGGTATTGCCTTCCCGGCAGCCGTCGCGCCCTTCGAGGTCGTCATCGTGCCCATGGGCTACCGCAAGTCAGAAGCCGTACGCATCGCTGCTGACCGTCTGTACGACGACTTGGTCGCCGCTGGCGTCGATGTGATCCTCGACGACCGCGACGAGCGACCCGGCGCCATGTTCGCCGACTGGGAGTTGATCGGCCTGCCCCACCGGATCGTCGTCGGCGAGCGCGGACTGAAGGATGGCCAATTGGAATACAAGGGCAGACGCGACAGCGAAGCCACCATGGTTGCCGTCGATGATATGAGCGCTTTCCTGCGCCAGCGCCTGTGCGTCTAGTCGTTCTGGCATTCGCCTTCCTGATCGCAGCCTATGCCTGGGCTGGCGAACAGCAGTACGAACCTTTGGCCGCCAGCGTCCAGGCGGCACTTCACTCTGCTGTCGCCGATCGTGGCGCGCCGGAGGCGAAATTCCCCAGCGTCCAGGAAAAGATCGAATGGCTGACCGAGATGTCGCGGCGCCTGGAAAAGCGAATGCCCGACCGGCAGGCGCGTCTAGAGTTCCTCAAGACGGTCTACTACGAGGCCCAGCGCGCCGGCCTCGACCCGCAACTGGTACTCGGCCTGATCCAGGTCGAAAGCGGATTCAAGAAGTATTCCGTTTCCGCTGCCGGTGCCCGCGGCTACATGCAGGTGATGCCATTCTGGGTCAAGCTTATCGGCAACAGTGACCAGAACCTGTTCCATTTGCGCACCAACCTGCGCTTCGGCTGCACCATCCTTCGCCACTACCTCGACATCGAGAAGGGCGATCTCTACCGAGCGCTTGGACGCTACAACGGCAGCCTCGGGGCACCGGAATATCCCAACATTGTCCGCGCCGTTTGGGAACGGCAGTGGCACTGGGGACCGTCAGTGATCCAGGCCACGCGCTAGGGTCTGTTCTCATTCAGTCGGCGAGATGCGTTGCCGCCGAATGCGGATGGCCGCGCGAAGCGAGGCGAAGGCAATGGCCGGCCCCCTTGACGAGCCGAGCGACAAAGCGGACACCGCATTGGGTGGCAACCCGGAGGGATGGGGCGAATATGGCCCCATGGCGGCGTTGCTCCCTCCTGATGTGGAACAACCACACGGCGTCGGTCGCGCCTTGCCCGGGGCCAGATTCACCCCGTCGCACACGTCGCCTGAATGAGAACAGACCCTAACGCATTCCCGGCAGCACGCCCTTCATGGTGCGCATCATCTTGGCCATGCCACCCTTGGAAAACTGTTTCATCATTTTTTGCATCTGCTCGAACTGGGTGAGCAGTCGATTCACTTCCTGAACCTGAACGCCAGCACCCGTGGCAATCCGCCGCTTGCGGCTCGCCTTGATCAGTTCGGGTTTGGCTCTTTCGCCGGGGGTCATCGAATTGATGATGCCTTCGGTTCGGCGCATGACCTTGTCGTCGGCACCACTGCCGGCCTGCTGAGCCAGTTGGCCGAACTGCGCCGGCAGTTTCTCGAGCAGTGCGCCCATGCCGCCCATCTTGCGCATCTGGCCGATCTGCTCCCTGAAGTCGTTAAGGTCGAAGCCTTTGCCGGATTTGACTTTCTTGGCCAGCGCCTCCGCCTTATCCTGGTCGACGCTGCGCTGGGCCTCCTCGACCAAGCCAAGAATGTCGCCCATGCCGAGGATGCGCGCCGCCATCCGCTCGGGATGGAACTCCTCGATTCCGGTCAGCTTCTCGCCGACGCCGGCAAACTTCAGCGGCTTGCCGGTCACCTGCCGTACTGACAGGGCGGCCCCACCCCGGGCGTCGCCATCGAGCTTGGTCAGCACGATTCCGGTCAACGGCAGCGACTCGGCGAAGGCTTTGGCGGTGTTCACCGCATCCTGGCCAAGCATGGCGTCGACGACAAACAGCGTTTCGATCGGCTGCAAGGCGGCATGCAGTTCGCGGACTTCCGCCATCATGGCCTGGTCAATTGCCAGACGGCCTGCGGTGTCGACGAACAACACGTCGTGATGGTGCTTACGCGCGTAGTCGAGGGCGTCGCGGGCAATCGCCAAAGGCTGTTGCTCGGCGGTTGACGGGAAGAAATCGATCCCCGCCTGTGCCGCCACGGTCTTCAGCTGTTCGATGGCCGCCGGCCGATAGACGTCACAACTGACCGCAAGTACCTTCTTCTTGTGTCTCTCGCGCAACCACTTGCCCAATTTGGCGGTCGTGGTCGTCTTGCCAGCGCCCTGCAGGCCGGCCATCAGGATCACCGCCGGCGGTTGCGTGGCCAGATTCAGCCCGCTGTGCTGGCCACCCATCAGGGCGGTCAGTTCACGATGAACGACACCGACCAGCGCCTGGCCAGGAGTCAGCGAGCCGACCACTTCCTGGCCAACCGCCTTCTCCTTGATCCGGCCGATGAAGTCCTTGACCACAGGCAAAGCGACGTCCGCCTCGAGCATGGCGACGCGAACCTCGCGCAGCATCTCGGCGATATTCTCTTCGGACAGGCGCGCCTGGCCACGCAGAGTCTTGACGACTCTGGCAAAACGTTGAGTCAAGTTATCCAACATGAGTTCGGGATCGCCGGGGGATCAGGTAGACTTGCAATATGCTCTCGATTTTACTGCATCTGATCGCCGCAACCCTTTACGCTGGACTCGCCGTCGTATCCTGGCGCAGCCGACAGCGCGATCCCTCGTTCAGCCACCGCGCTGGCGGCTTGAATGTCTGGCAGCATGTCGGCCTTCTGGCTGCCCTGCTGACACATGGCGCGGCACTGGGTGGTGAATTGTTCGCTAGCCAGGCGATGCACTTCGGCTTTTCGATCGCCGTGTCGACCATCCTCTGGCTGGCCATTGCCTTCTATTGGATCGAAAGCTTTTACGCGCACATGGAGGGTCTGCAGATGTTGGGGCTGCCCGTGGCGGCAGTTGGCGTACTGCTGCCGCTGATCTTCCCCGGTCAACATATCCTGGCCAATGTCGACTCCGGCCAGTTTCGCCTGCATTTTCTGATCGCCATGCTTGCCTACAGCCTGTTCACCCTGGCTGCCCTGCATGCGGTGTTGATGGCTATCGTCGAGCGCAGCCTGCACCGCGGGCGCCTGACGCCCCTGTTGGCGGGACTGCCGCCGCTGCTGACGATGGAGAAGCTGCTGTTTCGCTTGATCCACGTTGCCTTCGCGCTGCTCACCCTGACTCTGGTGACCGGCATGCTGTTTTCGGAATCCCTGTTCGGCAAGGCCGTGACGTTCAACCACAAGACTGACTTCGCCATCGCCTCCTGGCTGATCTTCGCCATTCTGCTGGCAGGTCGTCACTTCGCCGGCTGGCGTGGCAGAACGGCCTTGCGCTGGACATTGTCGGGATTCGGCACCCTCGTGCTCGCGTATGTCGGCTACCGTTTCGTCCTCGAAGTCATACTTGGCCGGACTGCCTGACAATAAACGCCATGGCGGTCCAGGTTTGCCAACTCAATAGCAATCCATAGCCGCTTGGACGATATCCCGATCATTGCGCAAGCACTCGTTCTGGCAATTCTCCTGCTTGCCTCGGGGTTCTTTGCCATGGCCGAAACGGCAATGATGGCCTGCAACCGCTATCGGCTGCGGGCGCTCGCCGACAGCGGCAGCCACGGCGCTCGCCTGGCTCTGGCCCTGCTGGCGCAGACCGACAAGCTCCTTGGGGTCATCCTGCTGTTCAACACGCTGATCAATGCCGCGATCGCCGCCCTGGCCGGATTTATCGCCGTGCATTTATTCGGTGACGAGAAGTGGGTGCTGGGAGTCGGCACGCTGCTGATCTCGTTTCTGATCCTGATTTTCGCCGAGATCACGCCCAAGGTCATCGGTGCCAGTCACGCCGACAAACTGGCCACCGGGTCGGCATACGCCCTGACGCCGATCCTTAAAGTCAGCAATCCGATTGTTTCGTTGATCAATCTGCTGGTCGCGGTAATGCTCCAGGTTCTGCACCTAAGGGGATCAGGTCACTCGGAGGGCCTGCCCCTCTCGCCCGACGAACTGAAGGCCCTGGTAATCGAATCGGGACACATCATTCCCAAGCAGCACCGCGACATCCTGGTCAATCTGTTCGACCTGGAGCAGGTTACCGTCCAGGACATGATGATCCCCCGGGGCGAGATCGAACTCGTCGACATACGCAAGCCGATCGAGGAGTTGCGCTTGCAACTGGCCACCAGCTATCACTCGCGCCTGCCGGTGGTCGAGGGTGGACTCGACAACGTACTTGGTATCCTCCACCAGCGGCAGGTGTTAGCTCCAGCGTTGCTGGAAACGGTCGACCAAGAGGCCATTCGCGCGCGGCTGATCGCACCCTACTACATTCCGGCAGCCACGGCGGCCTATGCCCAATTGCAATTCTTCCGTGAGACCCATCAGCACGTGGGCCTGGTGGTCGACGAATATGGCGAAATCCAGGGACTGATCACCTTGGAAGACATCATCGAAGAAATCGTCGGCAAGTTTTCGCCGGGCGTTTCCGGCGCCATCGCAAATTCCGCGTGGCGCACCAACGGGTACGCCATGGTTGACGGCAGCCAGACACTCCGCGACATCAATAGGTCGCTTGGTCTGGATCTGCCCCTCGACGGGCCAAAGACACTGAGCGGCCTGATTGTCGAGCAACTTCGCGATATCCCGGAAGCAGATGTCTGTCTGCGCATTGCCGGAATCGAGATGGAAACCGTGCAAATCCAGGACCGGCGCATCAAGATGGTCAAGCTATTCAGGCCACAGAAGGCCGAATAACGGGGGAATCGCAGCGATTGGCGTCTTTACAAACCCTCGCAGCCAGTGCATCATCCCAAAGATATCCTTGGCATAAGCACTTGACTGCACACGAGATTAGATGACTTCAGCAAACCCAACGAATCTGAGCGGTTTGGCACGGGCTTTGGTGCAGCAGGGTCGGCTCAGGGAAGCCGATGCGATGCGGATTGCCGCCAATGCCAAACCCGGTGGCGGAAGTTTTGTCAGTGAGTTGATTGCCGCCGGTCGGCTGACGGCACGGGAAGTTGCCACTTTCGCGGCCGAAACTTTTGGCTATCCGCTACTGGACCTCGACGCTTTCAACGAAGAGCATATCAACAAGGATGCCATCGATCGCCGCGTGATGGTCAACCATCAGGTCCTGGCCATGGTGCGGCGAGGCAACCGTCTGGCCGTAGCCCTTGCCGACCCGACGAATTTGCGGGCGCTTGACGAGATCCGCTTCCAGACCAGCATGGCCATCGATCCGGTGGTCGTGGAAGCGGACAAACTCTCGGTTTTGATCGCGAAGTTGGTTGAGCGCCCCGAGACGACGCTCGAGGACTTGGCTGAAGATGATCTGAGCATAGAGTTCGACGAAGAGCCTGTCATTGACCAGGCCGGTGATTCGGCTTCTGCCGAGGTTGACGATGCCCCCGTCGTTAAGTTCATTCAGAAGATCCTGCACGATGCCATTGCCGAAGGCGCGTCGGACGTCCATTTCGAGCCCTACGAAAAGTACTACCGCATCCGCTTCCGCGTAGACGGAGTCCTCCGCGAGGTCGCTCAGCCGCCGCTAGTGATCAAGGAGAAGGTGGCTTCGCGGATCAAGGTGATCTCACGGCTCAACATCGCCGAAAAGCGGCTGCCGCAAGACGGCCGGATGAAACTCGTCTTGTCGAAGAGCCGGACGATCGATTTCCGCGTCAGTACATTGCCGACACTGCACGGCGAAAAGATCGTCTTGCGTATTCTCGATCCGGCCTCGGCAACTTATGGCATCGAGGCGCTCGGTTACGAGCCCGACCAGAAAGACGCTCTCATGGCCGCCATCGGCCGGCCATACGGCATGGTACTGGTAACCGGTCCAACCGGCAGCGGCAAGACCGTTTCGTTGTACACCTGCCTCAACATCCTCAACCGGCCTGGCACCAATATCTCGACGGCGGAAGACCCGGCCGAAATCAACATGGCCGGCGTCAATCAGGTCAACGTCGACGATAGGGCTGGCCTAACCTTCGCCACCGCCTTGCGAGCCTTTCTGCGTCAGGATCCGGATATCATCATGGTCGGTGAAATCCGCGACCTCGAGACAGCCGAGATTTCCGTCAAGGCCGCACAAACCGGGCACCTGGTCCTGTCCACCCTGCATACCAATGACGCCCCGCAGACACTGACTCGCCTGATGAACATGGGCGTTCCGACCTACAATGTTGCTTCGAGCATTATTCTGATCATGGCCCAGCGCCTGGCCCGTCGCCTGTGCACATGCAAGGTACCGATCAGCGTACCCGTTGAAACCTTGCTCAACGCCGGATTTACGGAAGACGATCTGGACGGCAGCTGGCAGTTGTTCGGCCCCGGCGGTTGCGAGCGCTGCAAGGGCTCAGGATACAAGGGGCGGGTCGGCATCTACCAGGTAATGCCGGTATCGGAAGAGATTCAGCGCATCATCATGGCCAGCGGCAGCGCGCTGGAAATCGCGGCACAAGCGCAGGTGGAAGGAGTACGTGATCTTCGCAGATCCGGACTGCTCAAAGTCAAGCAAGGCGTGACTTCGCTTGACGAAGTACTGGCGACCACGAACGAGTAGCGACGGTAGGGAAAGGACAAAACAATGGCAGCACCGGCAAGAACCGAGAAGCGGGAAATTGGCGTCAGGGAGTTCAACTTCGTCTGGGAAGGCAAAGACAAGAGTGGCAAGATCGTTCGCGGCGAACTGCGCGCCGCCAGCCAGGCGGTTGTCAGCACGACGCTTCGCCGCCAGGCGATCACGCCAGTAAAGATCAAGCGACAATCGCTGCGCAAGGGCGGTTCGGTTTCCGAGAAGGATGTGGCGCTCTTTACCCGCCAGTTGGCCACCATGATGAGGGCCGGCGTTCCGCTGCTGCAGGCATTCGATATCGTCGGCAAGGGCTCCACCAAACCAGGGGTGACGCGCCTCCTGACTGCCATCAGGACTGACGTCGAGACCGGTTCGGCGCTGAGCCAGGCGTTTCGCAAGCACCCTATTCAGTTTGATGCGCTCTATTGCAACCTGATCCAGGCCGGCGAACAAGCGGGCATCCTGGAGACCATACTGGAACGGCTTGCTGCATACAAGGAAAAGATCCTTGCCATCAAGTCGAAGATCAAGGCAGCGATGTTCTACCCGATCTCGATCGTCGCGGTGGCATTCATCGTCGTCGCCGTCCTGATGTTGTTTGTCATCCCCTCCTTCAAGACCGTCTTCAGGAGTTTCGGCGCTGAATTGCCGGCACCCACCCTGTTGGTCATTGCCGTTTCCGATGCCTTCGTCAACTACTGGTACATCATGTTTACCATTATCGGCGGCGGCCTGTTCTTCTTCTTCTACACCTGGAAGCGTTCGGTGCCGATGCAGATCGTCATGGATCGGTTTGTGCTGAAACTCCCGGTATTCGGCGACGTCCTNNGGCTCCAGCCTGACTGTCTCGATGCAGAACACCAATGTCTTCCCGACCATGGTGGTCCAGATGGTCTCAATCGGCGAAGAGTCCGGCCAGTTGGACACCATGCTCGGCAAAGTCGCCGATTTCTTCGAACAGGAAGTCGATGACTCGGTCGACGCGCTGTCGAGCCTTCTCGAGCCAATCATCATGGTGTTCCTGGGCGTGGTCATCGGTGGCATCGTGATTGCCATGTACCTGNNGGGTCCGTACTGTAGGCGAATCGTGTCGCCCCTCCCGGTAACCGGCGACCTTTTGGTCGTCCTGGCGGTCGTCATTGGCTTGCTGATTGGCAGTTTTCTCAATGTCGTCATCCATCGCCTGCCCAAGGTGATGGAGCGCCAATGGCTTGAGCAGTGCGCCGAATTGAGGGGCGAGGAGATCGTCGATGGCGAACCGTACTCGATCGTCCGTCCGCGTTCGCATTGCCCCCACTGCCTGCGGCAGATTCTGGCGGTCGAGAACATTCCAGTGGTCAGCTACCTGTTCTTGCGCGGCCGGTGCAAGGGGTGCGGCGCGCCGATCAGTCTGCGCTACCCTTTGGTCGAGGCACTTACCGGCTGCCTGTTCGGCTACTGTGCATTCCATTTCGGACCGACCGCATTGGCCCTTGCTGCCGCTGGTTACGTCGCCGCGATGATCGCGCTGGCCTTCATCGACTTTGACACGCAACTGCTGCCGGACGACATTACTCTGCCCCTGCTTTGGGCAGGGCTGCTGTTCAATATCACCGGCACGTTCACGGATCTGGCCAGCGCCGTCATTGGTGCCGTTGCCGGGTACGTCTCGCTGTGGTCGGTTTACCAGTTGTTCAAGCTGGCAACGGGCAAGGAAGGCATGGGGTTCGGCGATTTCAAGCTACTGGCGGCAATCGGCGCCTGGCTGGGCTGGCAAATGCTCCCGTTCGTCGTTCTGGCGTCATCCCTGGTCGGCGCCTTAGTCGGCATAGGATTGATCGTGGTGACAAAGCAT
>PMIF01000060.1 GCA_003157035.1 Rhodocyclaceae bacterium | reverse complement strand
GGACTGACCACCTCGCGCAGAACATCCGTCGCAACCTGGGTGTACAACGCCGTGGTATCCAGCCTATGGCCAGCTGGCCATAGAGTCGACTATCTCCCGTGCCGAACTATGTCCCGCTGCTGCGAACCCTTTTTTGGATGCGGCCCACGGGCGCGCAGCGCGCGGACATAGTCGGCAGAGCTACAGCCCCTTCAAGAACGCCAACAGCCGGTCATCCGGTCGATACCGACCTGGCGTACCGCCGGGCGGTGTGGTCTTGTTAAGGACTTTTTCCTTCAATGCGAGATCTGCATCCAGATAGATTTGAGTCGTCTCGATCGACTCGTGCCCAAGCCACAGGGCGATCACCGATTGATCCACCCCTTCCTGCAGCAGGTCCATCGCTGTTGTGTGGCGCAGCACGTGCGGGCTCACGCGCTTGCTCTTCAGGGATGGGCATGTAGTGCCGGCCATGGCGGCGTGCTTGGACACTAGGTAGTGGACGCCGTGTGCGCTCAGCCGACCGCCACGTGCATTGGGGAACAGCGGCTGATCTGTGGCCCTGAGCGGCTCACGCATCCAGGCCGTCACGACGGCACGGGTGTTCTTGCTCAACGGCGTGCACCGTTCCTTGCGCCCTTTGCCGATTACCCGCACATGTGCGCCGATGCCCAGGTGTAGATCCTCGCGTTGAAGGCCCGTCATCTCCGACAACCGTAGCCCTGTCTGCACCGCCAGCAGGATGAAGGCGTGATCACGCCGTCCCGACCAAGTGCGCTGATCCGGCGCAGCCAGCAGTGCATCTACCTCAGCGCGGCTTAGAAATGGCACTAGGGCACGATCGAATCGCTTGGCCGGGATGGCCAGCACGCGCTGGATCTGCGCAGCGTTCCCTGGTGCCTCGAGGGAGGCGTAGCGGAAGAACGAATGCACGGCGGTTAAGCGCAGATTGCGCGTTCGGGCTGTCACGCCGCGAACCTTCTCCAGTTCATCGAGGAAGGCTACGATAAGCGGCGCGTCGATGTCCTCCAGTCCCAGTGCCGACGGCGCCTTGTGCAGCCGCTTCTGGATGAAGCTCAGCAGCAGCCGGAAAGTGTCTCGGTACGACGCGATCGTGTGTGCACTGGCCTGACGCTGCTGCATCAACCGCTGGGTGAAGTAGCCTTCCAGCAAGCCTGCGAAGCTCCCCCAGCCCGTCATGATGATTGTCCCCAGCGCCGCTCCAGTCGAGTCATTGCTTGCGCCATCAATTCGGGCCAACTGCTTAGGTACCAGTAGGTGGAGGCCACGCAGACGTGACCAAGATAGGTCGAAAGCACCGGTAATCGCCGCTCAGGATCCTCATCCGACTTGTACCAATCTGTCAGGACCCGAACGGCAAACCGGTGTCGGAAGTCATGCAACCTTGGGCCAGAGCTTGCGCCGGGCGCGCGCAGGCCCACGCATCGTGACAGCGCGTAGAACGTTCGATGAACATGGCCGACGTCAAGCCGATTGCCGTAGCGATTGACAAACACGAACAAGGAAACCGGCCGACAGAAGAACTGCTCGCGGCGCAAGAGGTACTCGGTCAGCACTGCGCAAGTGGACGGATGGATGGGCACGAGACGCGAGCGACCGAACTTGGCGGCGCGGATCGTCAGGATAGCTTGATCGAGGTCGATGTCGCCGAGCTTCAAGTCGAGTGCCTCGGAGATGCGCAGGCCCGTCACGCTGAGCAGTCCGAGAAGGCAGTGAAACACCCATGGCCGCAGGGGCGTTGATGGCCAAACCGTTGGCAATTTGAGCGCCGCATCCAGCAAGCGCCGCAATTCCTCATCCGTATACAAATATGGCCTGGCCCGGTTCGATCGGTAGGGCAACAACCCAATCGGCGGAACTTCGGTGAGACTATCGGTGGCGCTCCGGTAACGGGCGAACCCGCGCACGAAACACATGCGTCGTGCCCACTCCGCCGGTTGGACCGACGGTGCCTGCGCCCATTCCAGAGCCAGGCGGATGGTGATGTGTCCGACCTGACGCTCATCCAGAAACTGAATGAACCGCGGCAACAACATGGCGGCCTCGTGCATCTTGAAACCCAGACCGCGCCGTAGTTCGAGATACTCATGCAAGGCTTCCTGAAGCGTGTTCATCGCACACCTCCTGGCCACGCAGGGGCCAGACCCCGCAGCGCTTCGACATCGACCTTGGCATAGATGCTGGTGGACTGCGGACTGCGATGGCGTAGTACCTCGCCAATCTCAGGTAACGAGGCGCCTCGCTGCAGCATACCTACGGCCAGGGCGTGCCGGAACTGATGGGTACCCTGGCGCGGCGCGTCGATCAGGGCTCGCTTGAGCGCACGGTCCACGATAGAGCCGATGCCGTACGAACCCACTTTCAGCCCGCGAATCGGTGCATTTGACCGGAGGAACAGATGCCGGTCCTTACTGGTCGGCCGCCCATGCTCAAGGTAGGTGGCAATTGCCTCGCCCACATCGGTTGGCAGAGGCAGGAGGCATTCCCGCCTACCCTTGCCGCGTACTCGCAAGTAGGCGCTGTCCCAGTCAATGTCGTCCAGTTGTAGCTTGGTGATCTCGCCTGCGCGAAGCCCGAGTCTCGCCAGAAGCAGCAGCACGGCGCGGTCACGTCGGCCGACGGCCGTGCTTCGGTCACAACCATCAAGCGCGCGCTGCGCGTGTTCGGCCGAGATCGCTCTAGGCAACTGCGGCGTCGTTGACCAAGTCGCCACGGACGGAACGCTTGCGACAAGATTCGCTCCGACCTCTCCACGATACTGGGCGTAACGAAGAAACGCGCGCAGTCCGGTGACGACGTTCTTCACTGCGCACGGCTGCATCCGCCGGGACTCGCGCTGTATGAATTCCACGACGTCAGCGGCCCGAAGCGCGCAAAGGTGGACTTCCCCACTCCCGAAGCGTCCGACTAGAAACTGACGCGCGGTCGTGATAGAGCGATGGATCGTCGTACGGGCAAGTCCTCTATCGTCTCGCAGGTACCGTTCGAAGCCTGATGTAAAGTCATCGGCGGGCACAATCGCGGCAGCAGAAGCCAATGCACACGCGCCGCGCTCGCGCAAGAAGCGCAGTAGATGACCCAATGCGCGCAACTCCTGGTATAGCGTCGACTCGCGACGTGATCGGTGGTGCCCAGAACGACACTGGTATTGCGAAATGTGGTTCTCGTCCAGGTTGCTCAGCGCCACACCGCGCCTGTCGAGCCAGCGATCGAAGGCCAGCGCGTGCCGGGCTCTGACGTATACAACATCGATCGCGTACTGCTGGCTGACCAGCCAGACAACGTAAGCGTCGAGACATCCCGCCAACGGACCAACGGCGCGGCAAACTAGCGCCCTTGCACTCTCATAGGTTCGTTCCATGATTCACTCCGTACAGGCAACAGTGCCTGGTAAGGAGGATGACAATGTCCGGTCCAAATGGTGTCGACGTTGGTCAATTCAGGCGTTGCCGCACGAACGGGACATAGTTCGGCACGGGAGATAGTCCAGCCTATGGCCAGCTGGCCATAGGCTGGAGAGCACCGTCCGCTACCTGGGAATCGAGGTGGAGGACGCCCTCGAAATCGCCGAGCAGACGGAGGTGTAGAAGGCCATTGCGTGCGCGACTGCTCGCGATAAGTCTGCCTGCCGTCGCGCTCGTACTGGCCGAAACAAACTGTTTCAACTGCCG
>PMIF01000254.1 GCA_003157035.1 Rhodocyclaceae bacterium | reverse complement strand
CGCGACAGTTTCGACCACCTGCCTGACCTCGACATCGTCACCGCCACTGGCGGCCACGTGCCCCTGGCGCAGGTCGCCCGTCTGGTGCCGATCAAGGAAGAGGGCATCATCTGGCGCCGCAATCGCCTGCCGACCCTGACCGTACGTGCCGATCTAGCCGGCAAGGAAACCGGACCGACCGTGTCGACCCGCATCGATCCCCAACTGGCGCCCATTCGTGCCGCCCTGCCGCCCGGCTATCGCATCGAAGTCGGCGGTGCCATCGAGGAGTCGGCGAAAGGTGAGCAATCCATCATCGCCGTAATGCCGTTCATGCTCGTCGCCGTCGTGACCCTGCTGATGCTGCAGTTGCAGAGTTTCGGCCGCACCTTGATGGTCTTGCTGACCGCGCCGCTGGGCCTGATCGGCGTCAATCTGGCGCTGCTCGCCTTTCAGGTTCCGTTCGGCTTCGTCGCCCAGCTGGGCGTCATCGCCCTCATGGGCATGATCTTGCGCAATTCCGTGATCCTGGTCGATCAAATCGACCAGGACGAGCGAGCGGGCAAGAGCACCTGGGATGCGATCATTGGCTCGACCGTCCGCCGCCTGCGGCCGATTGTCCTGACAGCGGCCGCCGCTGTCCTGGCGATGATTCCGCTGTCATTGCAAGTGTTCTGGGGGCCAATGGCCGTGGCCATCATGGGTGGACTGATCGTCGCCACGGCATTGACTTGCCTGTTCCTGCCCGCACTCTATGCCGCCTGGTATCGTGTTCCCCCGCCAGCGTAGAATCGCCGTGCGCTCGCTGAATGCTATATAAGGATATGCTAATGTGTACCCTCGACCCGACTCCATGCGACATCCGATGAATTTCGAACTTGCCCGCTTCAACATGGTGGAGCAGCAGATACGCACTTCGATGCCCTTGCGCGCAGAAGTCCGTGACTTGCTCCTGACCGTGCCGCGCGAGACATTTGTGCCCACGGCTTGGCGCCATCAGGCTTTCTCCGATGCCGAGATCCCGCTCGGCGACGAGGCCGCGATGTTTGCGCCCCGGATTGATGCCCGCATCGTCCAGGCGCTGAGCCCGCGCAAGTACGAGAACGTGCTGGAGATCGGCACCGGTTCCGGTTACACCGCGGCGCTCCTGGCGGTTCATGCCGACCACGTCACGTCGTTGGAAATTCGCCCCGACCTTGCCGCGGCGGCGCGCGACAATTTGCGCCAGGCGGGCATCGGCAATGTCGATGTTCTGGCCGAGGATGGTTTCGCCACGGTGCCGGCGCCGCAATCCTACAGCGTGATCGCCGTCTCCGGTGCCGTCGCCGACATTCCGCAATCATTGTTGTCGGCGCTCAAGGTTGGCGGTCGGCTGCTCGCTTTCGTCGGCCAAGCGCCCTGTCAGCAGCTGCGCCTGGTGACCCGTCTGGACGATGCCAGCTACCTCGGCCGCGACCTCATGGAGACTGTCGTGGCACCGCTGCGCAATTTGCCGAAGACGTCCTCCTTCCGACTCTGATGCAGCAACTGACCGCGACACAGCTGAAGGCCTGGTTGGACGACCCGGCGCGCGACCAGCCCGTCCTGCTCGACGTTCGTGAGCCATGGGAGCTGGACGTCTGCCGCCTTCCCGGCAGCCAGCCCTTGCCCATGCGTGCCGTGCCCGCCCGCCACCCCGAACTCAAGCGCGATGCCGACATCGTCATCGTCTGCCACCACGGCGCCCGCAGCTACCAGGTGGCGATGTTTCTCGAGCAGCAAGGCTTTGGCTGCATACATAACCTCTACGGCGGACTGGCTGCCTGGGCACGCGACGTCGACCCGACCATGCCCACCTACTGACCCAATGGAGTCGAAGATGATCCGGAACCTCCTGCTGTTGCTGTCCATCGGCCTCGCCGCCGGACAGGCATCGGCTGCCGATTTGCTGTCGGTCTATCGCGATGCCGCCGGCTATGACGCTCAATTCGCCGCCGCCCGCGCCAGTCTCGATGCCGGGCGGGAAAAGCTGCCCCAGGCGCGTGCGGGGCTATTGCCGAACCTTGGCGTTGGCGCCAACACAACCTGGAACAAGACCAGCGTCACCACACTGACAACGCCGCCCATGTCGGGCGACATCAACTACAACAGCAACGGCTGGACCGCGACGCTGACGCAGCCCTTGTTCCGCTGGCAGAACTGGGCTGCCTACCAACAGGGCAAACTGTCCGTAGTCCTCGCCGAGGCGCAGTTTCGCAGCGCCGAGCAGGACCTGATCGTGCGCGTCGCCCAAGCCTATTTCGACGTTCTGCTGGCGCAGGAAACGCTGGCCACGGCGCGCGCCCAGCAGCGGGCGATTGCCGAACAGCTCGAGTCGGCCAAGCGCAATTTCGAGGTCGGCACCGCCACCATCACCGACACCCATGAGGCTCAGGCACGCTTCGACCTGGCCGTGGCTACCGAGATCGCCGCGCGCAACGACCTGATGGTCAAGAACGAAGTGCTGCGTGTCCTTACCGGCAAGGGGCCGGAAACCCTCAAGGCACTGAGAACGGGAACGCAGATCAATTCGCCGCAGCCGGACGAGATCGATCCGTGGGCCGCGAGTGCTGAAGCCGGCAACCCCGCGGTGGCGCAGGCGCAGGCGGCATTCGAGATTGCCGGCGAAGAAGTCAGCAAGCAGCGCGCCGGGCATTATCCGAGCATCGATCTGGTCGCCACCAGCGGCCGTTCGGGGGCGGGTTATGCCATGACCGCCGGCGCCGGCATGGACACCAGGGTCAATACCGTCGGTGTTCAGCTATCGCTGCCGGTCTTCGCCGGTGGTGCCATTGCCTCGCGGGATCGTGAGGCGGTAGCCCTGCGGCAGAAGGCGCAGGCGGATCTGGAGAACGCCCGGCGTCAGGCGGCGCTAGGCGCCCGTCAGGCCTATCTGGGCGTAACCTCCGGTCTCTCGCAGGTCAAGGCCTACGAGGCCGCACTAGCTTCGTCGCAGGCCGCGCTCGATTCCAACAAGCTTGGCTACGAAGTCGGCGTGCGCATCAACATTGACGTCCTCAACGCCCAAGGCCAACTCTACGACACTCAGCAGAAGCTGGCCAAGGCGCGCTTCGATACGCTGATGGCGCAGCTCAAGCTCAAGGCCGCCGCCGGCAGCCTGGCGGAAGACGATTTGCAGGCGATCAACGCCCTGCTCGAGTAAGGATTACTTGAACAACTCGGTGTCCACGTATTCGGCCTTCACCATCGACCAGAAGTCACTGGCCAGTTCGTGCGTGACGTAGGCGTACGGCAGCCAGCCGTAGCCCTGCGCGCCCCAATTCTTGCCCCAGGAATTGCGAATCAACAGCGCGCCCTGTTCGCTGCCGATCTTGTGGCCATCGTCGTAGCCCACCGCCAGCACGGCGTGACCGCCCTGCAGCGAGTCGCCGGACTTGGGCAAGGGAATGTCGCCATGGCCGTCGCCTGGCCCGGGAATCGAGCTGTAGACAGAGAAGCCGAACATCGCCGGCAGGCCGGCGGCAAGTTGGCGCTTGATCGCCGCCAGCACCTCAGTGGCCGAAGTACCCGGCGGATCAAGGCGGAAATATTCCACCGCCTGGTAGTTCTGGGCGAACGAAAAACAGAAGCTGGTCGGCTCGGCGTCGAATCTGGCGAGCTCGTAGGGCCAATACTGCTCGGGNNNTCTTCGATCGGCGAGCACCAGGCGCGCAAGTCCGTCGTCGCCGGCAGTTTCTTCGCCGCGCGGTTCTTCGCTACCGATTTGGCGAGGATTTTCTTTACCGCTGTCGACTCGACAGTATGGTCGCGAAAATCCGCCAGATCGCGCCGCCAGCCGAGCCCCAAGCCATGGATGTTGCGCATGATGTTGCCTTTCGCTGTCAGGATGGGATAGGTCGCAGATCCTGCGCTCAAATTATTCGAACATCAAGATGGCATGCCCTGGCCAGGCATGCTTGCCGTTCGGCCGGGCAACGCACTTGCCCGCCCGGCACCCGCGGGCGATAATCGCGCCCATTTTTGCAGTCGCAACCCTGGAGTCCTCAGTGTCCCTTGCCCCCGAAGTTCGCCGTCGGCGCACCTTTGCCATCATTTCACACCCGGACGCGGGCAAGACGACGCTGACTGAGAAATTGCTGCTGTTCGCTGGCGCCATTCAGATCGCCGGCAGCGTCAAGGCACGCAAGGCCAGCCGCCACGCCACCTCGGACTGGATGGAAATCGAAAAGCAGCGCGGCATCTCGGTGGCCAGCTCGGTAATGCAGATGGAATACCGCGACTGCGTCATCAACCTGCTCGACACGCCCGGTCACCAGGACTTTTCCGAAGACACCTACCGCGTGTTGACTGCCGTCGACGCGGCGCTGATGGTCATCGACGCCGCCAACGGTGTCGAGGCGCAGACGCTGCGTCTGATCGAGGTCTGCCGCTCGCGCAACACGCCGATCCTGACCTTCATCAACAAGCTTGACCGCGAGGTGAGGGAACCGCTGGATCTGCTCGACGAGATCGAGCGGACGCTGGGTATGCCCTGCGCGCCGCTCACCTGGCCGATCGGCCAGGGCAAGCAGTTCCACGGCATCTTTGACCTGCGCACCGACCGCATGCGCGTGTTCCGGGCCGGCGCCGATCGTATCGGCGAAGATGACGACATCATCAGCGACACCGCCGTGCTGGCGCAGCGCTTCGGCGCCGAGTACGAGACGGCACACCACGAGATCGACCTGGTGCGCCACGCCGCCCATCCGTTCGACCGCGCCGAGTTTCTTGCTGCGCGGCAGACGCCGGTGTTCTTCGGCTCGGCGATCAACAACTTCGGCGTCCGCGAAGTGCTCGATGCCCTGGTCGACCTCGCCCCGGCGCCGGCGCCGCGCCAGGCGGTGTCCCGCGAAGTGCGTCCCGATGAAGAGCAGTTCTCCGGCCTGGTGTTCAAGATCCAGGCCAATATGGACCCGGCCCACCGCGACCGCATCGCCTTCCTGCGCGTCTGCTCGGGCAAGTTCGAGCGTGGCATGCGCCTGAAAGTTCGCCGCACCGGCAAGGAGCTGCGCCCGACCGGCGTCGTCACGTTCCTTTCACAACGGCGCGACCGCGTCGAGGAAGCCTTTGCCGGCGACATCATCGGCATCATCACCCACGGTGGCCTGCAGCTTGGCGACACCGTTACCGGCGGCGAGCTGCTGCAATACACCGGCCTACCCTTCTTCGCGCCGGAACTGTTCCGCACCGTCGAACTTGCCGACCCGATGCGCAGCAAACAGCTGCGCCAGGGCCTCCAGGAGCTCGGCGAGGAAGGTGCCATCCAGGTCTTCCGGCCGGTAGCCGGTACCCTGATGCTGCTTGGCGCCGTCGGCCAGCTGCAATTCGAAGTCGTCCAGCACCGGCTCAAGACCGAGTACGGTGTGGAGGTACGCATGTCCTCGGCCAACTACGCTGGCGCGCGCTGGGTCACCGCCGACGACCCGGTCGAGCTGCGCCGGTTTCTCGATGGCAACGTCAGCCGCATCGCTCTCGATGCGGCTGAGACGCACGCCTACCTGATGTCCTCGCGCTACGACCTGGAGCTGACGCAGGAGCGCTGGCCGAAGATCAAGTTCCACCTGATGCGCGAGCACGCCGGATTGAAACTGGCGGTTTGAGCCGGACAGAGGTCGTTAAGCTCCTCGGCCGGAAACAAGGCAGTACTGGCGCTGCCAAGGAGCGTGGTCGGGTGTGTTGATAGATGGTGCCACTATTGGTACCGTTGGCACATGACGGCCTCCAGGGAGATCCTCGATCAAATGCGTCGCGAACCGGCAAATATCCGGTTCAATGATCTCAAGAAGGTCTGTGAGGATTACTCTGGCAAGCCACGGCAGATGGGCAGCAGCCATGCCATCTTTAAGACGCCTTGGGCCAGCGATCCACGGATCAATATCCAGGACAGCAAAGGTAAGGCCAAGGTGTACCAGGTGCGGCAGGTGCTGCTTGATTGAGAAACTGGAGGGCATTCACCATGAGCGTTGATCACTATACCTACCGCGTAACTTGGTCACCGGAGGACGGCGAGTATGTCGGTCTGTGCGCAGAATTTCCTTCCCACATAAAGATTGCGGGAGAGGTTGTTCCCGTGCCACTCGCCGAAAAACATTACAGCGGGGAGTTCCGAGTACGCATTCCTCCAGTCCCAACTGAACCGGGAAAATGAATGGC
>PMIF01000169.1 GCA_003157035.1 Rhodocyclaceae bacterium | reverse complement strand
CGGCGAGAAGAAGCTTGCCGTCGACGCCCGCAACAAGGCCCAGATTGAGCTGCGCGCCGCCTTCGATCCCTTCTTCACCGCCCTGCACGCCGACCTCAAGGCGCTCGACAAGGTTCTGCGCCAGCATGAAAAGCAGCAGGCCGACGCCGCGAAAGCCGAAGGCAAACGCGCCGCCAGCGACCGTCCCCTGCGCGCCGCCAAGGCCGCCCTCGAAGCCCTGCACACCGAAGTGAAGACAGCAGAGTCCTGGTTCCAGCACATCCACTGGCTACAGGAACGCTTCCCCGAAGCCAAGTACGAAGACGTCACCGGCCTGTGCAAACTCGCCACACCCAAGGAAGTCGAAGAACAAGACTGGTCCCTCAACCCCGGCCGCTACGTCGGCGTCGTCATCGAGGAAGACGGCAAGACCGAAGAGGAGTTCATCGCCGACCTGCTGGCGATGAACGACGAGCTGACGCGGCTTAATGGTGAGGCGCGGGAGCTGGAACAGATGATCGCGCATAACGTCGCGCGGATTGCGGGGGAGGAATGAAGGAGGTTCCGACCATTGCGATTGGTGACTTGGAGTCAGTAGGTCAAGCTAGCCTTCAAACCGGCCCCTTCGGTACTCAACTCAAGGCCAGTGACTACGTCTCCGATGGAATTCCAGTCATCAATGTTCGTAACATCGGTTTTGGCAAAGTAAGGAAAGCCGATCTCGAATTCTTGGCCGAAGGCAAGGCGGAGAAGCTTCACCAACATCGCTTGGTGGCAGGGGATATCGTTTTTGGGCGTAAGGGCGCGGTAGAACGGCATGCCTTAATTGATGCTACCACCGACGGCTGGATTCAAGGCTCGGATTGCCTGCGGGTGCGAGTCAACACCGACAGGGTCTGCGAGAAATATCTCTCCTACTATTTGAGGACATCCGCCCATCAGGACTGGATGCAGGCGCTGTGCTCATTTGGTGCGACGATGGCTTCGCTGAATCAAGACATCGTTCGTCGCATTCGTTTCCCTGCACCCCCACTCAAGACTCAACGAAGAATCGCTGCGATCCTCTCCGCCTACGACGACCTGATCGAGAACAACCGGCGGCGCATTGCGCTGCTGGAAAAGATGGCCGAGGAAATCTACCGCGAGTGGTTCGTCCGCCTGCGCTTTCCCGGCCATGAGCAGGCGAAGTTCGAGAAGGGAGTGCCGGTTGGGTGGCTCAGCAAGAAGTTCGGTGAATTCTGCAAACTGAAACGCGGCTACGATCTGCCTGACGATCAGGTGGTTCCCGGGCCATTCCCAGTTGTTGCAGCTACAGCCGTCAAGACATTCCACAACCAGTTCAAAGCTGAACCACCTCTGATCACTACTGGTCGATCAGGCAGTCTTGGTGGTGTCCTGATTACCTACCAACGGGCTTGGCCGCTCAATACCACGCTGTATGTGCAGGACTGCTACGGTAACTCGGCATTCCTTATCTACTACACGCTCAAGTTCATGGGCCTTGAATCGTTCAACGCTGGTGCTGGAGTGCCAACGCTTAACAGAAACCATCTGAATGGTATTCCCATGAACGTTCCACCCCGAGCTATTCAACGCGCATTCGATGAGCAGATTGCTCCCATTCATCGCCAAATCGAAAGCCTCAAGGCAAGTACTGATCTTGCAACCCGAAGCCGCGACGCCCTCCTTCCCCGCCTCATCTCCGGCAAGCTCCCCGTCGATGCCCTCGACATCCGTTTCCCCAGTTCCATGCAGTTAGAATAGTCATGACTGCGGGAGGGATAGAACGAGATGACCGGCCTTCTTTACTGCATAAACCCGTTTCGTTTGTTTCGTTTATTTCGTATACTGCACTCATAAGGGCGCAACCCGATAATCGAAACCGGAGGGAAACATCATGGTCGGTCCTGCTGAAACACTCGATAACGTGCTCGACGAGCACGACGCCGCGCTGGCCCAGGCGGCGCAGCGCTGCCTGATGGCGGCGCTCGATCAGTCCCGCGCGGCGACGATCAAGCTGGTGACCGAGGGCGAGGACATGCCCGCCGTGGAACTGCCGCCCAAGGCACTGCGCTTCGTGGCCGACCTGCTGGGCCTGATGGGCCAGCGCCAGCCGGTGACGCTGGTGCCGCAAAAGCACGAACTGTCGACTCAGGAAGCGGCGTCCTTCCTCAACGTCTCGCGCCCCTTCGTGGTCAAGCAGATCGAATCCGGCCGGCTGGCCTGCCGCAAGGTCGGCCGTCACCGGCGCGTGCTGTTCGAGGACTTGCTGGCCTACCAGCAGTCGCTACGCCACGAGACGGAAGCGGCACTGCAAGCCCTGGCCGACCAGGGCCAGGAACTGGAAATCTGATCGCGCCCATGGAGCACGAGGTCTGACATGGCCGGCTCGGCACGCTACACGGCACCGAAATTCAAATTCGCGCGATGAAATCACTTTGACGAGGTAGCTACAACTTATATACTTTGTCAGTACCCCATGCAGGAGATGACGCCATGTCCAAAGAAGCTGTTTTCACCATGAAACTGGAACCCGAGCTGCGCGCCGAGTTCATGGCCGCCGCCCAGGCCACGCACCGGCCCGCGTCCCAGGTGCTACGCGAGTTGATGCGCGAATTCGTCCAGCGCCAGCGCGGCACTCAGGAATACGAGCAATATTTCCAGCGCAAGGTCGCCGCAGGCCGCGCTTCGATGCAGGCTGGTGTCGGGCAGACGAACCTTGAGGTCGAGGCCAAGTTTGCCGCCCGTCGCGCCGCGACAAGCAAGGCGTGAAAGTCGTCTGGACACCCGAGGCGTTGCTGGATCGCGAGTCCATTTGGGATTACATCGCGGCCGACAGTCCACGTGCCGCCGCACGGATAGACGAGTTATTCAGCAAGGCGGCCGCACGCCTCGCCGATCATCCTCTACTGGGCCGTGCCGGACGCATAACCGGCACTCACGAACTGATCCCGCACAAGAGCTATTGCCTGGTGTACGAGATCGCGCAGGAAACCGTCTGGGTACTGGCTCTGGTGCATACGGCCAGGCAATGGCCACCCATCGCCGAATAACCGCCGCCCCACCAGCGCCGACTTGTTCATATGCCCAACTTCATCTCCGAAGACCAGATTGAACAGGGGGTGCTGCAACGCTTGCAGCACCAGTGCGGCTTCGACGTGCTGGAGTGCCACACGGAGAACGCCGAAGACCTGAACGACGGTTCAGGCCGCACCGACAAGCGCGAGGTCATTCTCCATGACCGGCTGAAGGCGGCGGCGCTACGGCTGAACCCCGGGATACCGGAAGCCGCGATCGACGAGGCGCTGACCCGGCTGACCGACCGGCGCCAGGCGATGAGCCTTGTGGCCGCCAATCGCGAATTCGACCGCCTGCTGCGCGATGGCATTCCGGTCGACTTCGAGGATGCAGCGGGCAAGCAACAGCAAGAGCGCGTCCAAGTGATCGACTTCGACCACCCGGAAGACCGGCAGTGCAACCATTGCCTCGCCGTGTCGCAACTCTGGGTCAAGGGCGAACATGGCTTCCGCCGGCCGGACGTACTGCTATACGTGAACGGACTGCCGCTGGTGTTCATCGAACTGAAGAACTCCAACGTCAAGCTCAAGGCGGCCTTCGACGACAACCTGACTCGCTATAAGGAAGAGATTCCGCAACTCTTCCTCGCCAATGCCTTCTGCATCCTCTCCAACGGCATCGAAACCCGCGTCGGCAGCCTGACCGCGGCCTGGGAGCATTTCTTCAACTGGTTGCGGGTGGATGACGAAAAGGAGAAGATCGACCGCGATGCCATCGCTGCGCAAGCTACCAGCCTGGAACGCGTGGTGGCTGGCCTGTGCGCCCCGGCGCGGCTGCTGGACTACCTGGAGAGCTTCGTCGTCTTCCACAAGGAGCGCGAAAAGATCATCGCCCAGAACCACCAGTTCATCGGCGTGAATAACGCCTTCGCCGCCTTCCGGCGGCGCGGCGAACTGGCGGGGCGGCTCGGCGTGTTCTGGCATACCCAGGGCTCGGGCAAGAGCTTCTCGATGATCTTCTACGTGCGCAAGGTTTTCCGCAAGCTCACGGGCAATTTCACCTTCGTGGTGGTGACCGACCGCGACGACCTGGACGGCCAGATCTACCGCAACTTCCTCAATACCGGCACGGTGCAGAAGCACGAGGCGGCGCAGCCGAAAGACAGCGAGGAGATGCGCGACTTTCTCGGCCGCAACAAGCGGGTGGTGTTCACCCTGATCCAGAAGTTCCGCTGGCCCAAGGGCAAGGAGTACCCGGTGCTTTCGGCAAGCGAGGACATCGTGGTGATCGTGGACGAAGCCCATCGCACCCAGTACAAGTCGCTGGCCGAGAACATGCGTAAGGGACTGCCGAATGCGAGCTACCTCGCATTCACCGGCACGCCGCTACTGGGCCGCGAGCGCAAGACCAACGCCTGGTTCGGCGACTACGTTTCCGAATACAACTTCCAGCAGTCCATGGACGACGGTGCGACGGTGCCGCTGTTCTACGAGAAGCGCGTGCCGGAAGTGCTGATCGCCAACGCCGACCTGTCCGGCGAGTTCTACGAGATCCTGGAAGACGAGAATCTGGACGAGGCCCAGCAGGAGAAGCTGGAGCGCAAGTTCGGCACCGAAATGGAAGTCATCAAGCGCGACGACCGCCTGGAGACCGTCGCCCGCGACATCGTCTACCACTTTCCGCGCCGCGGCTACCTGGGCAAGGGCATGGCGGTGACGGTGGACAAGTTCACCGCCGTGAAGATGTACGACAAGGTGCAGCGGTTGTGGAAGGACGAACTCAAGGCCTTGCACAAGCGCATCGCGCAATCGGCCAACGACATCGAGAAGGCGCGGCTGAAGAAGATCGTCGAGTATATGCGCGCGGTCGAAATAGCCGTGGTGGTCAGCGCGGAAGCTGGCGAAGAGGCTAAGTTCGCGGCGCAGAAGCTGGACATCAAGCCGCACCGCGAGCGCATGGAGCGGCTCGACGCCCACGGCCACGACATCGAATTCAACTTCAAGGATCCGGAACATCCGCTGCAACTGGTGTTCGTCTGCGCCATGTGGCTGACCGGTTTCGACGCGCCGACGGTATCGACGCTCTACCTCGACAAGCCCATGCAGGGCCACACGCTGATGCAGACCATCGCCCGCGCCAACCGCGTCACCTCGTGGCGGGTGAATGGCGTATCGAAGCGCAACGGCGAGATCGTCGACTACTACAACGTCTTCCGCAACATGAAGCAGGCGTTGAGAGACTATGCGCAAGGACAAGGCGATCAGGACGAGCCTCCCGTGCGGGAGAAGGACGCACTGTTCGAACTGCTCGACGACGCCATCGCGCAGGGCTTGGCATTCTGCACCGAGCGCGGCGTGGCGCTGGAGGATGTGCTCGCACACGACAACGTCTTCGCCAAGCTGGGCCGCTTCAATGTGTTCGCCGACACCTTGATGGCAAATGACGAGTGGCGCAAGGCGTTCAACGTCTATCAGAACACGATCTCGGCCTTGTACGAAGCCTGCAAGCCCGAGATACTCAAGCTCGCCAAGGGCCGCACGGTGGCCGCCTTCGACTACCTGCGCGGGGTGATGGATGGCATCGTCGGCGACGCCGACATCGACGCCGCCAGCCAGCGCATCGCCGAGCTGCTCGATGAGAGCGTAGTGGTCAACGACGCCGAGGCCTTCAAGGCACGTCAGTACAGCGCCGAGTACCAGATCATCAAGAAGGGCAAGACTTGGGACTTGAGCAAGATCAACTTCGACAAGCTGCGTGACGAATTCCAGCAGGCGACCTACAAGAACATCGAGATCGCCGACCTGCGCGCCTTCATCGAGCAGAAGCTCAAGCTGATGCTGGAACAGAACGCCACGCGCACCGATTTCGCCCAGCGCTTGCAGAAGATCATCGACGCCTACAACGCCGGCGGGTCATCGACGGAGAACTACTACGAAGACCTGCTCAAGTTCGCCCGCGACATGCAGGCCGAGGATGAGCGGCACGTGCGGGAAGGACTGACAGATGACGAGCTCGAACTGTTCGACTTGTTGAAGAAGGATGGCATGACCCAGGATGAGACACAGAAGGTCAAGCTGGCGGCGAAGTCGCTGCTGCACCGCCTGTTGGAAGAACAGCCAAAGGTGTTGGTGCAGGATTGGTATCGGGATACCCAGAGCAGCAAGGTCGTACGCTCAGCCGTCGAGCAGGTTCTCGACACCAACCTGCCCGAGAGTTACGACCGCGCGACATTCAAGACTACCTGCGACAACGTCTTTGAGCTGATATTTGACCACGCAAGCCACGGCAGGAAGTGGGCGGCATAACCCCATAACCTCCTTCATGCCGTCTACGAGCGGCTGGGCTTCGCGGCGTCGGCCATGGTGGTGCGGCGGCGGCGCCTGTAGAGCCTTAGGCTTGGTAAAATCTGCCTCAGAGGCCAGCGGCCATACCTCTGGGGCACGTCAAAGGAGCACGCCACGAAAGCCATGCTTGAGTTTCTGCGTAACGGCGCAACCGACGATGCCGTCGGTAGCCTTTGGCTGCGCCAAGTCAGCGCCCTCGCCATTATCGGTGGCTTGATCCTGCTGGCGCAGATCGCGCTGCAATGGTCGCTCGCCGGCCAACAGCACGATGCCCGCGTTATCGCGGTGGCCGCACGGCAAGTCGCCTTGGGCGAGAAGATCATCAAGGCCAGCTATCGTCTGACCGGTATCGGCTCGACCGAGACGCGCCGAACCGCACAGGAAGAACTGCAACAAGCCCTGGCGGAGTTCCAGCGCGCCCATGCCGGTTTGCAACACGGCAGCGATGAACTCGGTTTGCCCGGCAGCAACAGCAGTGAAATCGTCCACCTGTTCGGCGCCATCGAGTCCGACTATCAGATCAGCGTTGCCGACGCCATGACGGTAGTGGCCACGAGCAACCAGATGGGTGAGTTCCACCAGGCCGTCCAGCGCCTCAGCGAACATGGGCCCGCCTTGCTCGGTGGCTTGAATGCCATCGTGACCGAATACGAAAATGAAGCACGGCAGCGGCTCAGCCGCAGCCGCTGGCTGGCAGTCGGCTTCGCCTGCCTGACCTTGCTTGCGCTGGTGGTGCTTGCCCGCTGGTCCGTAGCGCCGGTAATGCTGCGCCTGCGCCACGATGTGGAAGAAAACGAGCGGCAGGTACTGGAGATGGGGCAATTATTCACGGCCAGCCCAAGCGCCCTGTTCGAGGTCGACGCGAACAGTCTGGTCATCGTGCGTGGCAGCGACAAGGCGAAAATGCTTGTCGGCTGCGCCGCCGATGATTTCATCGGTCACCCGCTGAGCAGTTTCTTCGACGCCCGACTGGAGATCAACAAGGCGGTCCTGCAACGGCTCCGCGCCGGCAAGGCATTCGACGAGCTGCCGGTGCTGTTGATCGACGCCCGGCAGAACGCCACTGTAGCCCTGGCATCGATGCGCCCGTGTGCCGAGTCGAACCAGCGCCGGTACTTGATCGGCGTCACTGATGTCAGCAGGTCTCGCCCCGGCAAATCGGGGCCGGCAGAAAGTCAGAGCCCGTAGGGCCTGAACAACCAGTCCTTGACCACTTTCACATCGCGCTCGGGCAAGTAGGCGAAGCCGCCCAGCATGTCCTCGACGACGACGGTCGCCACGGCATGCGGCACAGCCTTGGTGGTGGGCATATGGAAGAACCAGGCCATCGGATAGCCGGCCTGGCGATCGAAGCGCTGCAGGGCACCGGCCAGCGCCAGGCCGCGGGTGCCAAAACCGCCGTCAAACTTGGGCGGCGAGCCGACAATGGCGGCCACCGGGGTCGCAGCAAGAATCGGTTGCCGATAGCGGTCGAGGTGCTCGCGCACGGCAAGTATCCATTGATTGGAAAACTGCGCCGCGTTGCCGGCGCTGCTCTTTTCCCAGGCCTCAATGAATCGATGTACGGGCTGCGCCTCTGGCCGCTGCGCGCGCATGCGAGACAGGAATTCAGCGGCATCGATGACCCGGCGCAGACAATAGAAAGGGCTGCCCAGCGGCGTCGGCCGACCGGCGCATGACTGGCGCGCATCGATGAATTCCTCGATGCTGCCAGGCATTTCTTCGTCGCCGAACAGAGGCTGACAAACCACCTCCTGCAACTCCTCGATCTCGACCTGCATGAAGTCGGCGGCGCCCGGTCCGGTCGGGGCAATCCAGTAGTGGGTCTTGCCCGTCAGACGCGTCGAGTGCAAGTCGCTGCCAACATAGGCGTCGAGCAGGGTGTGAAGATCCTCGCCGTGGCTGGCCAGCTCGCGCGCAGCCCATTGCTCCAGGTTGCTGGCGACACGATTGCCGGCACTGTCGACAACGCCGCCAAGCCGATACCAGCCACCTCGGGCCAGCACTTCACGGAACGCCAGCTCGGGTGCCAGCGAGGCCATTTCGCGCGCCAACGCCGATGGCCCCGCCGAAACGGCAGTGCGCACGCAGGCTTCAGCAAGGCCTTCGGCCAGTTTCCGGCTACGGGAGTCGACAGCAGCAACGGTCATTTCGCATCCGATCAGTCGTCTTCGCTACGCAGCGCAACTGCAACACCAGTTGCCGCTTCGGCATCGGTGGTCAACTTCAAGCAATGCTCGCTGGCGTCAACGTAGTAGAGGTAGCAGAACTCATTCTCGGCGGCCGGCGGCAAACGTGGCGGCACATCGTCCTCGCCACAGACGGTGATGTGCACGCCCGGAAAGGACGCGCGCAGTTGCCGCGCCAGGTCGTCGAAAGTCAGCCGTGGCGACACACCACTCAGCACGGCCTCGAGCAGCGCGGCGTCGATCATGTCTCTTCGTCCGCTTCGACCAGTTGCCGGTATTGAACCAGCGATGCGGCCTCGACGCCCATCACCTTGGCCAGCCAGGGCGGCGGGCTGGTTAGCGACTGCTGCAACTGCACCAGCAGTTCGCGCGCCACGCCCCCCTTGGCAACCTTGACCGGGTGCACACCGGCGCGTACCACCTTGGCCGCGGCGGGTCCGCCGATCGACTGGAAGTAGGCGACCTGGCAGTCGTTGATCAGCGCCGCGCGCGCGGCATTGCGGTCTTCGGCGTGGTCAGCGTCGAGCGTCGGCCGCACCGCGATCAGGCGAATCTCGCTGATCGAGACCTGATAGATCAGGAAGCGCTCGGCGGAACCGAAGTGGCCGTCCAGCAGTTCATCGTTGTTCGAAGCGCAGGCGACGCGCACCGAGCCGGGCATGTCCCCTTCCTGGTATGGCTGGAGCAGCGGCAGTTCGCTGTGCGCGATACCCTCGCCCCAGAGCAGGCGCACGGCGTCCTTGAGCACCTCGTCGCCGACACCGACCACGCAATTCTCGTCGGCATGGTCGCCAGCGAGAATCTCACGCAAGTCGGTGACGGTGACCGAGCCGAGTTTGGTTTCCGTCAAAGGCAGCCCCAGCCGCTCGGCCAGGGCCGTCACCAGGCCCACAGCCGTGACGTCGGGGAGCTCGCGCACCGCCAGGGCAATGCGCAGGGCCGCTTCGCGGGTCATGGATGCGGACATGGCAGTCTCCGGAAATCAGATGAACACGATGCACGCATCCCCGGCGGGGCACGCATCCACGCACTTCGGCGAATCGGCTTCGTTTTCGCACTCGGTGCAGGTGTCCTTGGCGATCTTGAAGATGCCGCCCTTGTCGGTGATCGACTTGGTCGGGCACACTGGCACGCAGTCACCGCAAGACGTGCATTCCGCTTGAACGATTTTCATTGCCATGATGATTTCTCCTGTCTGTACTTAACGCCGCTCATTCCACCCCATCGACCCGCCTGGCGCGCACCGAGTACGGCAAGCGTGCCGGTGCGGCCTGGGGTTCGATGAAATACACACCACCATTGCCCAACCTGATCTCGCCACCCCACTTCTCCGGGGTATCGAACTCCATGGACAGGATGGAATCCTCGATATCGCGCTTGGGCAAGTAAAACACGTAGCCCTTGTCGCTCTTGCGGATCATGATGTTGGCCATGGTGGATTACCTGACCAGGTCGTGGTTGTAGTCGGTGGTGCCCATTCCGCGCGTCTGATCGTCGAGCCGCTCGAGCACCGCGTTGGTCAGGGTCGTCAGGATGTACATCGCGCCTTCGTAACCCAGCGTGGTCATGCGATGCAGGTGGTGACGATCGAAGATCGGGAAGCCGATGCGAATCAGCGGCACCTCGAACTCCGGGCCCTTGTGCAGCGTGTCGCGCTGGATGTACTTGCCATAGCTGCTGCCGATGATGAAATCCGGCTTGTCGGTGAAGCACAGGCTGCGCAGGTGCCACAAGTCGGCGCCCGGGTAGGTCTTGGCGTTGGCGCCGTAGGGCGAAGATTCCAGCACCTTCTTCATCGCCTTGTCCCACTTCTTGCCGCCGTTGTTGCTGACGATGTGGATGGGCTCGATGCCGAACTCCATTAGGATCTTGGCCATCCCCATCGTAAAGTCAGGATCACCGAAGATCGCCATCTTCTTGCCGTGCAGCCAGGCGTGAGAGTCGGTCATCATGTCGACCAGGCGACCACGCTCGAGGGTGATGGATGGTGCGATCGGCTTGCCGGTGACCTCGGAGACCTTCATCAGGAACTCGTCGGTCCACTCGACACCCATCGGGATATGCAGCTTGGGCACCTCGTGGTTCCAGGTCGTCTCGACGAACTTGCGCGTCTTGTCAAGGCCGAGCGGCTGGATCAGGAAGGTGTTCTTGGCGTTGGGCGCATCCTTGACTTCATCTTGCGTGGTGCCGCCCGCGTACAGGCGAAACTCACCGTCGGCCGGCGTGTCGAGCACTTCTTCCGGATCGGAGAGCATCGTGTAATCGACACCCATCTCCTTCATGTAGCGCTTCATCACCCGGAAGTTGCCCAGGTAGGTCTCGAAGCCCGGCACCAGGTTGATCTTGCCGTTCTTGCCGACCTCCTTGCCGTCCATGTGGTTCAGCGTGAAGTAGCGCAGGATGCCCTCTTCCATGTTGTCCCAGCCGGTGACATGCGAACCAACGAAGGACGGCGTGTGGGCGAAGGGAATCGGGAAGTCCTGCGGGACGTTGCCTTCCTTCTTGGCGTTGTTGATGAACGCGTTCAAGTCGTCACCGATGACTTCGGCGATGCAAGTGGTAGACATGGCGATCATCTCGGCGCCGTAGAGGGCCTTGGCGTTGGCCAGGCCTTCATGGACGTTCTTCTGGCCGCCGAACACCGCCGCGTCTTCCGTCATGGAGTCGGCGATGATGGCAATCGGCTCCTTGAAGTGACGGTTGAAGTAGGTGCGGAAGTAGGCGATGCAGCCTTGCGAACCGTGGATGTACACCAGGGTCTTGTGGAAGCCCAGCGAGCACAGCGCGGAGCCGAGCGGCTGGCAGGCCTTGGCCGGGTTGATGGTCAGCGCCTCGCGCTTGAAGTTGAGGTCCTGGTATTCCTTGGTGGTGGTCCAGGCGAAAGTGTCGGCGACCTTGTCCTTGCCCGGTGCTTCTTCGAACTTGTCGCGCTTGCGCGCGATCATGCCCTTGTAGTCGTCATCCCGGAACAGGGGGAAACACGGCTTGATCTTTTCAGCGGCTTGCATTTTCTATCTCCTTGGCCCGGCCACCAATTTGTGGACGCGGGCGAGGGTTATCGAAATGGGGTTGGGTGTGCGTTCCTGCTCTTACGCGGCCTTCTTCTCGGCTTGCTCTTCCTGCTTGTCCCAAGGTGCCTTGATCATCTTCCAGCACGGGTTGTTCAAGGTCAGGTCCATGTCCTTGGCGAAGACAGCAAAGCCGTCGTAGCCGTGGTAGGGACCGGAGTAATCCCAGGAGTGCATCTGGCGGAA
>PMIF01000212.1 GCA_003157035.1 Rhodocyclaceae bacterium | reverse complement strand
GTTGCGGCTCGGGCTGAAGAAGACGCCCGGCGCATGCAGCAGTTTCGAGAATGGGAAGATGATCATCAGCAACGCTACGCAGGCGAGATGGATATACAGGCCGGGATGCTCAGGCAACGGTTGGATATCAAAGCGCATCAGGCCGAGGGAAAACGTCTTGACGGCGACGATGTCGGTATGGACGACGAATTTCATGCCCAGGCCGGTCGCCGCGATGAGCAGCAACAGCGCCAGCATCAGGTGGTCGGAGGGCGTTGAGATGTAGCGGATGCGCTCGACCAGGAAACGCCTCGCCCACAGGCCGCCCAGGCCGGCTGCCATCGCAAAGCCGGCGTAGATGCCGAAAGGCTGCGCGAATTCAACCCAGGACCAGACCGGTTCGGTGAAATAGCGCAGGTGGCGCACCAGAACCAGCGCCAGGCCGAAATGGAAAGCCGCCGCGAACATCCAGATCCACAGATTGCCCTTGAACAGGCTCTCAAAGAACGCCACCTCGCGGAACATGCGCAGCACGACGCCGCCCGTGGTCGTTGGCGCCGGCGTGGTCGGAATCGACAGCGGCGCAGGAGTGCGCGCGAAGATGGCGATCTTGGCTGCGAGGCCGACGACGAAGACTGTCGTGGCAACGTAGAAGAGTATCGCGAAGAATAGGCTCATGGGCGTTGCGGTTCTGGGAGCGCTAGATAGGGTATTTCCCTATGAAATCGAGTCGAGAGCGCGAAGACCAGGAAGGTCGCGGCGAGACAGTGCTTCATGCACGGCGAGCCGCGGGCGACGCAGTCGACAAAGCTATCGGCCCGATTTCGACGGGGAATCAGATGCAACCGGTCGGCTTGGGCAAACCGGCGATCTTGCACGCCTGCTTGGCCGGGCCGTAGGGGAACAGCTCGTACAGGTATTGGCTGTTGCCCTTTTCCGGGCCGAGCTTCTTGCCAATGGCCTTGGTCAACACGCGCACGGCCGGGGCGATCTGGAACTCGTTGTAGTAGTCGCGGAGGAAATTGACGACTTCCCAGTGTTGTTCGGTCATTGCCACGCCTTCGCTCTGGGCCAGCACGGCTCCGACATCTTCATTCCAGTCGGCGAGGTTGACCAGGTAGCCTTCTTCGTCGGTTTCGTAGCTCTTGCCATTGACATCGATAGCCATGATGTTTCTCCTAAATGAATGATCCGTTGGAAGTCGGTTGCGGCCGGATCAGAGCCACGACTGACAGGTCTTGTACTCGGCGACCAGGTCGACGAAACCGCCGTAGTCGACCATGGTGACGCCGTCCGTCATGCGATCGGCGATGCCGCGTGCTTCGGCGTCAGGGGCAAGGGCGTAGAGCTTGAACTTTCCGGCTGCGGCCTTGAGCTTGGCCTCACCGACGCTGCCGCGCGTGGCGCCGTAAACGCCATCTTCGATCAGCAGGACGGCGCCGCCGTCGGCCGCTTGCAGGCAGGAGTCGAGCGAGCCGCGATCCAGGGGGGACTTGTTGACGATGTTGAGCATGAGATTTCCCTTAGAACGACAGGACGACGTCCTGGTCCTCGATCAGTTTGCCGAGTGCAGCGCGGCTCATGGTCTCCACCGGAACGCAGAGATCGTCGACGGTCAGGCCGCGCGCGGCCAGCGATTCTTCGTCCACGTAGAGCTTACTGACGTCGTAGTCGTCGAGCGCCCCGTAGGTCTTCTCGAAGGCCTTCATTTCGATGCCCTTGGTCGAGTGGCCCTTCTTCAGTTGGTACACTCCGTCGTCGAGGAAGGCCAGCGACACGTCCTGCTCGAAGGCGGCGGCGATCAGCACTACTTCCAGCGACTCGAGCGCGTAGACCGTGCCGTAGGGCGCCTTGCGATTGACGAACATGAATTTCTTGATGGTCATAGTGCCTCCGTAGGGCCGCCCCAAGGGGGCACGCGCCCCCCTGTGGGGGGCAGCGAACGAATGTGAGCGTGGGGGGCCATATTTGTCTTCCTCAGTCGCCGAAAGTTACCAGGCGGTCGGACTGGATGCCCGCCTCGACCAATTGGCCGAGGCCGGAGATGCGAAAGCCTGCTGCCAGGTTGGTCGCATCCTTGCCGTTGCGCTTGGCCTCGCCTTCGTCGACGATGCCGCGGCGCTGGGCGGCGGCGACACAAACCACCATGTCCAGTTTGTGTTCTTCGGCCAGCTTGGACCAGCGATTGACGATATTGCGGTCGTCCTGCGGCGGCGTCGTCAGACGCGTCGCGTTGTTCACGCCGTCGTTGTAGAAGAATATGCGGAAGATCTCGTGGCCCTTGGCCAACACCGCCTTGGCAAACTGATAGGCGGTGTCGGAAGCCTGGTGCGTGTAGGGACCTTCGTTGATCAGGATCGAAAATTTCATCGCTGTATCGACCTCAGAAGCGAACGTGGGCCGAGGCGTTGAGATTCACCCGGCCGCCGCGCCAGTCATCGATCATGTACTTGGTGAAGGGCAGCTCTGTCTTCTCGAAGAAGGCGGGCCAGCCGATGCGATCGATCCAGTCGGCCATCCGTTCCCAGGCGCGGCCGTCGGTCTGGTAGGCTTTGAGGATTCTGCCGACGACGGCGTTGACCTCGGGCCAGCGCGGGGCATTGTTCGGCAGGCCGGCAGCTACCAGCTTGTGGAAGGTCGGCTTGGAGCGGGCATTGGAGTTCTTGCCGCCGACCCAGATGGCGATCTTGTTGGCGTCGGCATCGTTGATCTGCATGGGCGGGCAGGGAGGGTAGCAGGCACCACAGCAGACGCACTTCTTTTCGTCGACTTCCAGCGAAGGCTTGCCATTGACGATGGTCGGGCGGATGGCCGCCACCGGGCAGCGGGCGACCACGGTCGGGCGCTCGCAGATCGCCGCGACCAGGTCGTGGTTGATCTTCGGCGGCTTGGTGTATTGCACCACCACGGCGATGTCGGCCTGGCCGCCGCAGTTGATCTCGCAGCAGGAGGTGGACAGTTTGACGCGGTTGGGCATGCGCTCGTGGCGGAATTCTTCGATGAGGTGGTCCATCATCGACTTGACCACGCCTGAGGCATCGGTGCCCGGGATATCGCAGTGCAGCCAACCTTGCGTATGGGCAACCATGGAAACCGAGTTGCCGGTGCCGCCGACCGGGAAACCGTTCTTCTCCAGTTCGGCGATCAAGGGATCGACCTTGGCCGCCGAGGAAACAGCAATCTCGACGTTGGAGCGCATGGTGAAGCGCATGTAGCCTTCGGCAAACTGGTCGACGACGTCGCAGAGCTTACGGATGGTGTAGTGGTCCATCTGGCGCTGGGTGCCGCACTTGACGGTCCAGACTTCGTCGCCGCTATGCGCGACGTGGTGCAGCACACCGGCGCGCGGACGGTCGTGATACTTCCAGTTACCGTAGTTGGCGACAAACTTCGGATGCAGGAACTTCTTGTTGTCGAGGAGGCCTTCGACGGCCTTNNCCCATGTTCGTGTAAGGATTCATGCGCGGACGGTTGATCATGTTCGGGTCGATCTCGACCTCGATGCCTTCGAGGAAGTTGGCCAGGCCGATGCGGTCGATCATCTCGCCGGTGCGCTCGTGTTCGAGGGCATTTTCGGCAAAGAAGTCCATGACGCGCTGGCCCAGGTCGAGATAGGCCTCGAAGTCCTCTTCGGTGTTGAGCGGCATGAAGGGAACGATGACGGAACCCATGGTGGCGCCGATCTTGAGCACGCTCTTGCCGCCGATCAGGATGGTGACGCCCTTGTCCTTGCCGACCTGCAGGCCGCCGGTCATGACGTTGATGCAGTGCATGCAGCGGACGCAGTTCTTGTTGTCGATCTCGATCGCCTGGCTGTCCGAGACCTTGACGCCGGTGATATGCGCGTCGCTGGCGACAGCGTTGGCGTCCTTGAGCTGGATCGCCCGCGTCGGGCACATGCTGACGACTTCGTTGACCAGCTTGGTGACGCCGTTCTTGGCCACCCACTTCCGGGCCAGAGCCTCGTCGGCGCGGATGTTGTCGCGCCAGGTGCCGATGGTGGCGAAGTCCGAGCGCTGGATCGAGTTGGTGCAGTCGTTCGGGCAGCCGGAGAACTTGAATTTGAACTTGTACGGCAGCGCCGGGCGGTGCAGGTCGTCGAGGAACTTGTTGATAACCAGGTAATGGGCCTTGGCTTCGTCGTAGCAGGACATTTCGCAGCGGGCATGGCCGACGCAGGAGGCCGAGGTGCGCAGGGCCGGGCCGGCGCCGCCGAGGTCGAAGCCTAGTTCGTTAAATTCGTCGAAGGCCTTCTGCACGTTTTCCGACGAGGCGCCCTGGAACATGATGTCGCCAGACTGGCCGTGCAGGGCGATCAGGCCGGAGCCATGCTTGACCCAGATGTCGCACAGCTTGCGCAAGGTACCGGTGTCGTAGTGCATGCCGGCGGCCGGCATGATGCGCAGGGTATGAAATTCGCCGGCGTCGGGAAACTTGTAGCTGCCGTCGGCATTCTTCAGTTCGGAGAAGCGTGGGATGATGCCGCCACCGTAGCCGACGACGCCAAGGGTGCCGCCCTTCCAGTAGCCCAGGCGGTTTTCGTAGGAGGTTTCAAGTTGACCCAGTAGGTCGACCGCCATGTCGTTGTCTTTCGCCAGGCGCTTGATACCGGTGACGAAGCTCGGCCAGGGGCCTTTCTCCAGCTCGTCCAGAAGGGGGGTGGGGTGCATCGGCTTGGCCATGTAGGGTCTCCTCATGTTGGGGATGATGGGCTGGCCGAATCTTAGGAGTGGGTGCGGTGCACAAGCCATACCCCGGGCAGGTAAAGTGGCAGCCCATAGGGAGTAAGCGTACCTACCCGAAAGGGGTATATGCCGGCAAGCCAAACCGGTGATGGCTCTGCGGGGCGTCGCAGTGTCATAGTGCCGGCCGAACTACAATCGTAACCATGGACAAGATCACATCACTGGATAAGTTCCGGGTTCCCATCGGCAACCAGGAAATTGAGTTGCAGCAACTCGATTACGTGGCGGGCGGCATGCCCTTCCTGCGCGTGCGCATCCGCGAGCACAGTCGATTCACGATTTTCGATATCGACCCGATGACCGCGGAGCGCTGGGGTCGGCTGATGGCCGACTGGGGTAGCAGCCACAAGGGCGAGACGTGAGTGACGATGTCGTCGATGTGGTCTTTGCCTTGCGCGGTGGTGCGGTCGCGCTGGACTACGCCGACCGGTTGTGGCGCGCCGTCGAGATACGATTGCCCTGGCTGGCCGAGGAGCCGTTGGCGGGCATCCATCCGCTGGCCGGCGTCAGCGCCGGGGATCGGGAACTCTACCTGACGCGGCGGGCCAGGTTGGTCCTGCGCCTGCCGCGGCAGCGCGCGACGGCAGCACAGGCGCTTTGTGGCACTCGTTGCGACCTGGGTGGCGAGGTTGCCGTCGGCGAGTCCGACGTTCGGCCCCTGTCGCAGATCACGACGCTTTACTCACCGTTCGTGACGGTCGGCACTGCGAGCGAGAGTGAATTCCTCGCCGGTTGCCAGGATGCTTTGGCGACCACCGGTATTGGCGCGCGCCTGGTTTGCGGCAAGGCCCATAGTGGCTGCGGCAACGGGGAAGAGTGGCACGGCTTCAGCCTGATGCTGTTCGGGCTGAGTATCGAGAATTCGCTGCGCATGCAGCGGCAAGGATTGGGCGGTGAGCGCAAGCGTGGGTGCGGGATCTTTGTCCCACACAAGTCGGTCGCCGCGGTCGGCGAGTAGAACCCTATCAAGAAATCAAGGAGACGAACATGGCAGAGAAACCGGCGGTGACCATCGACCTTAGCGGCATGCCTTGCCCGGCGCCGCTGCTCGGCGCCAAGAAGATCATCGACGATCTGCAAGCGGGCCAGACCATGGTGCTGCTTTCGGACTGTCCAGGCACCGAGGACGACCTGTATTCCTGGTGCAAGTTCACCGGCAACGAGCTCGTCAGCCACGTCAAGCAGGCCGACGGCAAGACCGCCTATACGCTGAAGAAGGCCGGTGGCGCGCAAACTACGCCGGTCGCCCACGTCACGCTCGACATGCGCGGCGTCTCCTGCCCGGGACCGATCCTCGAGGCGAAGAAGCTGCTCGATGGCATGAAGCTCGGCGAGGTGCTGCAAATGGTCAGCGACTGTCCAGGCTCCGTGGCCGATGTCGAGGCGTGGAGCCGCAATGCTTCGGTAGAGCTGCTGGCGACCTTGCCCATGGCACGCGGCGCCCACGAATTTTTTCTGCGCAAGAAGTAATCTTTCCTGAACCTGCTAGAGGGGACCTCTCATGAGTTATGTAATCGGTGGTGAGGAAAAAGAGACCGACGACTACGGCTTCCTGCTGGAGCCGGATTTCAGCGACGAGGCGGTGCAAGTCATTGCCGAGGCGGAAGGTATCGTCCTGACCGACAATCACCTGGCGATCATCAGCTATTTCCGCGACAAGTATCGCGAAGAGGGCCACACGCCCAACTTCCGCAACTTCATGAAGGACATGGCCGACATTCTGCCGGACGTCGATTCCAAGCAGATGTATGACTTGTTTCCGCATGACGGGCCGGCGAAACAAGCGGTGAAGATCGCCGGACTGCCGAAGCCATACGGCAAGGGCGGGTACTGATTAGTGGCTGCGGTTCGCATCCGCAGCCGCTTCCACGCCGAAGGCCAGCGCTCATCCGCAGCGCTGGCTTCGGTGGTGGCGATATTGGCCTGGAAGCTGGCCCTCGAATCGATCAAGCGGTTGCGCGATGCCAAGTACGACATCGACATCGGTCGGCCGTATTTTGATTTCGTCTGCGAGTTCCTGGTCTTCATGGCCATGGCTGCGGACCGTGTCGCCTACATGAAGCTCGACGCCGAACAGCGCGGCGAATTCACCGCGGCGCTGGGCAAACGCTTGGCCGAGATCATCGAAGACAACAACCACATGTTGTTCGGCGAGGCCCAGCCGGGCGAATGCAAACAGCACTTCATCGACCTTTTCAATCGCCGCGGCGCCGACTATGCCGAGTTTGACTACGCTGCTGACGGTCCGGACTTCGGCTTCAAGCGCTATTTCGCGTCTTGCCTGCGCGAGGGGTTGCCCGAAAAGGATCGTCTGTGGGTGATCGATCAGGTGATGGACATCGAAGTGCCCGACGCCCTGAAGGCGCTCGACAAGACGCTGGCCGGGCTGTTCGGTGGCGGTGACAAGCCGCGCCGCGAACGCGCAGGCGATTCGGGAGACTGACATCTCGCCCTTCGATCTTGCTGCGCACGCAGCCTATGCCGACTGGCGAGGGCGCAAGCTGGACACCGCACCGCGCCGGCTGGAGGACATCGTCGTCGAAGTCGACGATCCNNCGGCAATACCGGACGCGATGCCGACAAGAACATCCCGCGCCTGCTCGGCCTGCAACTCGGCTTGCACACGCTCGATGGCCACTGGCTGACCGACAACGACGGTATCTCGCCGCTGTCGGTGATGGGCGCCGAGGAGCGAAGCGAACGCCGCGATTTCATTCCCTACACGGACAAGCCGATTCGCTGGCACACCGACGGCTACTACAACACGCTCGAGCACACTATCCGCGGCCTGATGCTTCACTGCGTACAGAGCGCCGCAAGTGGTGGTGACAACCAACTGCTCGATCACGAGATCGCCTACATCCTGCTGCGCGACCTGAACCCGGAGCACATTCGTGCCCTCTCGGCCCCCGCTGTCATGACCATCCCGGCGCGCTTGGACGAGGGTGGCATCGCCCGCGCCGAACAGACAGGACCGGTGTTCTCGGTCGATGGGCAAGGCTTTCTGCACATGCGCTTCACCGAGCGCAAGAAGAACATCACCTGGCGGCAGGATGCGGCGACGCAAGCGGCCCTGGCGGCACTCGGCCGCATCCTGGCCACACCGACGCCATGGACCCTGCACGGGCGTCTGGAGCCCGGCATGGGCCTGGTCTGCAACAACGTCCTGCACGACCGCAGCGGCTTCACCGAAACGCCGGACAAGCGTCGTTTGCTCTATCGCGCCCGCTACTACGAGCGCGTCAGTCCCCTGGAGTCCTGAGGCAAGACGACAGATGGGACGCGCCGCGGCTGATCTGCGGTATTCGCGCATGGCATTTCGGAATATGATGACAGCGTTTTGACGGCGTGCGCGCCATTCCGCTCGGATGGCAGCAGGCGAATTCTTCAGAGAGGCCAGCCATGTCGATAGCGAAGATCTGCCGAAATACGCTTGGAACGTTCCGTCTGTTCTTGCTCGCCACGACCCTTGCCTTGGTCGGTACGGCCGCCGTGCAAGCGGCGACGACGACTTTGGATATTGCCAGTTCATGGTCCTATTCGGCGTTCTCCGCCGGCTGCCAGGGGATGACGCCGCAAGGGACGGTTCTGATCAGCTATCAGAACGGCGCCTACGGTTTTTCCGTCAATGGGCAGACTCTGAACAACTATTGCCAATATGTGCCGTATTCATGTTCGGGGAGCGGCTACGTTGGCGCCAGGCCCATTTCAGCCTCAGGATTCCTCGCCATTCTCAGCTCCTCGTCCTGTTTGCGGCCCCCCGGGGGCTCCTGGCAATCGGTCTCCTACGTCACGGACGGCGAGGCCTATGTCACCGGCTCTGACTCTTACGGCAACCTGGTCATCACGACGTTTTCGCGCATGGTGCCGACGGACGGTCTCTGGGTGATCGACGCCGAGAACAACCACCAGAGTGGGCGCGGCTTCCAGCTCGAGACGCATGACGGAATGATGGTATTCACTTACTACGGATACCAGTCCGGCGGCGCCGGTCAGTGGTATATCGCCGCCGGCAATTATTCCTACGCCAGCGCGCAATTTACCGGCGGGCTGACGCAGTACGGGGGCGGCACGGTCATGGGCGGGAGCTACCATGCTGCCACGGCAACCGGCGATGCGGGCCAAGTGGTGATGACCTTCACTTCGCCAACGACGGGCACAATCAGTTTGCCTGGGGAAGCTACCCGATCCATCAGCAAGTTCGACTGGTGACGCCGTTGGTACTGCGGGGTGCTGCCCGCGAACGGTAGCGAAGAGCCTACCTGCTCGCGGGCCGCTTCTTCTTTCTGGTGACCTCTCGCGCTGTGGCCAATGCCGCTGGCGGCAGTAGCGGTTCGCGCTCGCGGATGACATTCAGGATCACCGCGGTCGAGGTGTCGGTCATCAGGCAAAAATTGCGCAGAACTTCGTCGAGGTGACTGACGTCGGTGACCGCGATCTCGAGGATCCAGCTATCTTCGCCGGTGACGTTGTAGGCACTGACGACTTCGGGCGTTGCCTCGATGCGTGACACGACGCTGTCGTAATCGAAGCGGCCGACGCGGACCATGGCGCGGATGGCGTAGCCGAGCCGGACGGGGTTCACGATCGCCCGGTAACCGGCAATCACGCCGGCTTCCTCGAGTTTGCGCACCCGCTCGGTCACTGCCGGCTGGCTGAGATGGACGCGACGCCCCAGTTCGGCCATCGACAGGCGGGCATCGGCCTGCAATTCCGCGAGGATGCGGGTGTCGTAGTGATCGGGGGCGACGACGATTTGAATGTTCAAGGCATCTCCCGGTGTTTTCGTTGAAAGTGAAGGCAAAGGCCAGCCTACTACTTTATACGTCGATGGTCCATCGGCCGCCGCGGGACTAGACTGACTGCCAGTCGTCAACCGCTGTCAAGGGAAGGAAATAGCAATGAGCACGCGTACGCTGCCGGCCGTCGAGCTGGGCTTGCGGCCCGAGGTCGTCGTCGCAGCTTGCCTGGCCGCCACTTGGCTAATCTGGGGTTCGACCTACCTGGCAATCAAGTGGGCCTTGATCAGCCTGCCGCCGTTTTTCCAGATGGCCTCGCGGTTCCTGGTCGCCGGCGCGGCATTGATGGTGTGGATGCGGCTGGTGCGAGCAGCCGCGTGGCCGACAGCCCGCCAATGGCTCAACGCGGCCATCAACGGCGCGCTGATGCTCGGTGGTGGCTTGGGTGCCACGGCGTACGCGGAGCAGACGATAGGCTCCGGGCTGGTGGTGGCCTTCGTTGCCGTGATTCCGATCATGATTGCCGCGGTCAATACGCTCTGGGGCGTCTGGCCGAGCCGCAATGAGGCGATCGGTATTGCCGTCGGTCTTGGTGGCGTCCTGCTGCTGACGCAGGGAACCGGCTTTGCTGCGTCGCCCGGCGGCTTGCTGGCGATTGCCGCGGGCTGCCTGGCCTGGTCGCTGGGCAGCGTCCTCAGCCAACGCCGCTTGCCGCTGGCACCCGGCGCGATGGGTTTCGCGAGCGAAATGCTCGCCGGCGGCGTTGTCTTGGCGATCATGTCGCTCGCGGCCGGGGAACCGGCGGTTGTCGCGGCGAACTGGCCGTTCGCGCCCAAGGCGCTGCTGGCCTGGATCTATCTTGTCGTGTTCGGCTCGCTGATCGCCTTCAACAGCTACATGCTGTTGCTCGACCGGGTTTCGCCGGCGATTGCATCAAGCTACAGCTTCGTCAATCCCGTCATCGCCATGCTCCTCGGTGTCGTCGTCGACGGCGAAATCGTCACGACTTTCGAGTGGCTGGCGGCCGCCGTCATTGTTGCCGGCGTTGTGCTGGTGATGACGGAGCGCAGGCACTGAGGCGTTCGCCCCGTCTTCAGCCACAGGCCGAGGCGTGGCCGTTGGGATGGCTGTTGATGTCGGGACCACTGCGTTGAAAGAAGCAGGTGGCGATACTGGATGCGGCACAAATCGCCCAGAAGGCGAAGAAGCCAATCGAGTAGGTGGCGAGCGGCGAGAAGTTCACCGGCTGGCCAAAGAAATAGAGATCCTGTGGTTGGATGAAGGCGAAGAAAGCAATTTCGGCGATGGCGCCAACAAGGAATGAAGGCCAAACGATCCAGAACAACTTATTCATGTTGAGTCTCCTCTTGGGGTGAGGCGCGTATGGTGGTACTTGGCTCGCCGGGCGAACAAGACGTCGGCCGGTCGCGACATGATAGATCAAACCTGATAGAAAAAGTATGGTATTCGTCGTGCGACGCAGGACCGGGAATGGCGCGGCGTAGAGCCCCTAGGCAACCCCGCTGAGGTGGCTCGCGCGTTCCCGACTACGCCAGCGCCGAACGCAGTCGGGACTGTTGTGCTGCTCGACAGGTGTGCTTGTCGACCGGCGCAGTCATGGCCCGACCATGACGGACTCGGCATAAACCACTCGGGCACAGGTCGGACAGAGATCCCGAGCAATTTCGGTGGCCCCTTCGACATCGGACTTGGCCCGGACATGCTCAATGAACCGGGCGGTCTGGAAGTGACTGCCGCACTGTCGACAAGGAACCAGGGGCTGCGCACTGATCACGGTGTCCTTGACGATTATCCGCCGTTCATCGCCGCGATCTTCCATCCGGATTGCACCGGTCGGGCAAAGATTTGCGCAGGTTCCGCAACCGATGCAGGTTTCCGACAATTGACCGAATTCGGCGGTCACCCGCTTCTTCTGTCCTCGCCCCGCAAAACACAGGGCGGCCACTCCGATCTGTTCCTTGCAGACCCGGATGCAGATGCCGCAGCGAACGCAATCTTCGCTGGACTCGGTCTTGAACCGACTGGAGGTCACCCCATATTTTTCCGCCAGTTCCCTCAAGGCTACCGATTCCGAGGCCCGGCCCAGCAGCAGTTCGAAGATCACTTTCCGGGCCTGGACGACCGCGGGGGATTTCGTTTCGACGATCAGGTCCGGGAAGACCTGCAATGTGCAGGAGGCCATCAGGCCCTTGCGCAAGGGGCGCCCTTCGGCCTCGATCACGCAAAGACGGCAGGCGCCATGGGGCCCCAGGGCTTCGTGGGAGCAGAGCGTCGGGATGTCGATCCCGTGTTCCCGCGCCACTTGCAGAACCGTCTGGTTCTCCCTGGCTTCGAGTTTTCGCCCGTCAATGGTAATGGGGATCATCGGTTCTCCGTGCGGTTTCCGCGTCAATCTGCCAAGTCACAGCGTAGGCACCGCTTGGCTTCATTCCGGCTGTCTTCGGCCGACAGGCCCAACTCCACCAGGAAGAAGTTCTGGATCCGCTTGGCGACTTCCTCTTCAGGCATTTTCGGCCGGACCAGCTTCTCCATCTCTTCGTCACTCACCTTGAGCGGATCGATCCGCCGTCTGGCCGTGGGCATTTTCACGCGGGTGGCAAAGGGTTCGCCCTGCAAGTAATGATGAATGGACTGTGCCGCGCGCTTGCCGATGCCGATGGCTTCCACTGCGGTCGCCGGTCCGGACACGTTGTCCCCTGCGGCAAAGACTCCGGGGAGGTTGGTGGACAAATGAACGGGATGTGTCTCCACCAGACCTTTTCTTGATAATTGCAGCGCCTGCCCGTCCAGGCTTAACGACAGAGCTTGCGGCACCTGCCCGATGGCCTTGATCACGCCGTCGACGGAAAGTATGGTTTCGGAACCCGGTATCGGCACCGGACGCCTTCTCCCGGAGGCATCGGGCTCGCCCAGCTCCATGGCCAGACAAACCACACCGGTCACGCCCTCATCGTGTCCGATGATCTCCACCGGCTGGGTCAAGTACCGGATTTCCACTCCCTCGTCGATCGCCTGCGCAATCTCTTCCTGATAGGCGGACATCTCGGTGGCCGTGCGACGATACAGAATCGTCACCTGACTGCCGAGCCGCAATGCCGTGCGTGCCGCATCCATGGCGACGTTGCCGCCACCCACGACGGCGATCGCAGTGCCGAGTTCGACCTTCTCGCCCATGGAAACACGTCTGAGAAAATCAATCCCCGAATAGACGCCTGGCCGTTCTTCGCCACTGATCCCCAACGGGACTTCCTGATGCGCCCCGGTGCCCAGCAGGAAGGCCTGAAAGCCTTGCGCTTTCAAGGCATCCAGGTCAAGTCCGCTTCCGACAGCCGTTTGGGTCTTGAATTGCACGCCCAGTTTCGCGATTGCGTTGATGTCGAAATCAAGCACCTCGGGCGGCAGGCGGTAGTCGGGAATGCCTACGCGCAACATACCTCCCAACACAGGCAGAGCCTCGAAGACAGTTACCGGATAGCCCTCGAGGGCCAGATAGTAGGCCGCCGACAGGCCCGCCGGCCCGGAGCCGACGATCGCAACTCTTTCTGGACGATAGACATCCGCTACCGGCGCGGGCTCTCCCTGTTGCCGTGCAAAATCGGCCACGAATCGTTTCAGCGCCCTGATGGAAAGTGGCTGGTCCACATCCCGCCGCCGGCATGCGGTTTCACAGGGAGCGGGGCAGACATAGCCGCAGACGGACGGTAACGGGTTGTCCTGCCGGATCAGGTCGAGGGCTTCCTCATAGCGCTCGTCACCGATCAGCGCCACGTAGCTGGGTATATCGATTCCCGCCGGGCAGCCACGTTGGCACGGGGCGGCGGAAAGCGGCTTGCAGACCTGGGCCGGACAGTACTTGTCCTGGACGTGAGCTTCGTATTCCTCCCGGAAATATTTCAATGTCGAAAGCACCGGATTGGGTGCCGACTTGCCCAAGCCGCACAGAGACGCGTCTCTCACCACCAGGCAGAGCTCCTCCAGCAGCGACAAGTGCGCCTCCGTACCATCTCCGCGGGAAATCTCATCCAGGAGCCTTGCCATTTCCCGCGTGCCCTCCCGACAGGGCGTGCACTTGCCGCAGGATTC
>PMIF01000230.1 GCA_003157035.1 Rhodocyclaceae bacterium | reverse complement strand
GGGGGTGGCGGTGGCCAGACTGCCGTTCTCAATACCCTGCCGATCACGGTCGATGGTTGGGGGGGCGACATCAATCAACCCATGGTGACGATCACCGTCTGTGCCCAGGGCACTAGCGTCTGCCAGACCATCGATCACGTGCTGCTCGACACCGGCTCGACCGGCCTGCGCATCATGGCACCAGCGCTTGCCGCGAACCTGGCGACTGCCTTCTCGCAACAGTCCGGATCGCTAGCCAACTGCGAGCAATTTATCACCGGCTACACCTGGGGTCCGGTCCGACAAGCCGATATCACGATGGGCAGCGAGCCCATGGTGACCTCAGCCATTCAAGTCATGGATGACAGCTTCGTGCCGGCAGCACCGCGACTGTGTACCACTAGCAAGACAGGTAAGTCGCTACAGTCGTTCAACTCGATCTCCGCCCTCGGTGGCAATGCCATACTCGGCGTCGGCTCCTACAAGGAGGATTGCGGCTCGCTTTGCGTCACCACGGCGCAGAACGGTTTCTACTACAACTGCACGGCGCGGACCTGCTCGCCGACCACCGTCGCCCTCACCAACCAGTTGCGCAACCCTGTCGCCCTGCTGCCGACCGACAACAATGGCGTCATCATCGCCCTGCCGGCTGTTGCTGCAGGCGGCCAGGCCAGCCTCACCGGCACGCTAATCTTCGGCATCGGCACGCAGAGCAACAATGGCCTCGGGTCGGCCAGCGTCTACACCCTCGATACCGACAACAACCTGAAGACCACCTACAAGGGAACGGTCATGACTGGCAGCTTCGTCGACAGCGGCTCCAACGGCTTGTTCTTCGACGATGCCACCATTGCCACTTGCCCCTCCAGCAATCCGAACGAACTTTGGTACTGCCCAGCGGCGACGCTGGCACTGACCGCGATCATCACCGGCCTGAACGGCATGCAGAGTCCGACGATTCCGTTCTCGGTCGGCAACGAACAAGCCATGACCCTTTCCGTACTACCGACTCTTGCCGGCACCAACGACGGTACCGACACCAGTTTTGACTGGGGCCTGCCGTTCTTCTTCGGCCGCAGGGTGTACACCGCCATCGAGCAGATGGGCGCGCCGGGCGGCACCGCGCCCTACGTCGCGTTCTAGGCTGACGCCACGCTAGTCCGTCGCCGCCGGAGTCCGCTACAGCTTCTGACGCTGGTCAGTTGTTCTGGATGACGATGTTGGGAAACTTCGAGGTCATATCCTTCGCCTGCTCGGCGATCTTGATCGCCACTTTGCGCGCGATGTCGCGATAGATCTCGGCGATACGGCCGTCCGGCTCGGCCACCATGGTCGGCCGCCCCGAATCCACCTGCATGCGGATGTTGATATCCAGTGGCAGGTGACCGAGCACTTCGACTTCGTAGTCTGCGCCCATCTTCTCGGCGCCGCCGGAGCCGAAAATATGCTCCTCGTGGCCGCACTTCGAGCAAATGTGGGTGCTCATGTTCTCGACGATGCCGAGGATCGGAATGCCGACCTTTTCGAACATCTTCAGCCCCTTGCGGGCGTCGAGCAAGGCAATGTCCTGGGGCGTGGTGACGATGATCGCGCCGGTGACCGGCACCTGCTGCGCCAGGGTCAGCTGGATGTCGCCGGTGCCCGGCGGCAGGTCGACCACCAGATAGTCGACATCCTGCCAGTTGGTCTCACCGAGCAATTGGGTCAGCGCCTGGGTGACCATCGGGCCGCGCCAGACCATCGGCGTTTCCGGATCGATGAGAAAGCCGACCGACATGGCCTGGACGCCGTAGGCCGTCATCGGCTCCATCTTCTTGCCATCCAGCGATTCCGGCTGGCCGCTGATGCCGAGCATCTGCGGTTGCGAGGGGCCATAGATGTCGGCGTCGAGGATGCCGACCGTGGCGCCCTCCGCAGCCAGCGCCAGCGCCAGATTGACGGCTGTGGTGGACTTGCCGACCCCACCCTTGCCGGAGGCCACAGCGACAATGTTCTTGACGCCGGAGACGAGCTTGACGCCCTTCTGCACCGTGTGCGAGACGATCTTCTGCGTCACGTTGGCAGAGACATTGCCGACGCCGGGAATGGCCTTCAACTTGTCGATGGCCAGCGCGCGGATGATTTCGATCTGGCTCTTGGCCGGGTAGCCGAGCTCGATGTCGACGGACACGTCGGCACCCGAGACCTTGAGGTTCTTCGTACAACGGCTGGAGACCAGGTCCTTGCCGGTGTTGGGATCGATGACTTCCTTGAGGGCNNAGACAAGGCTGGGGCCAAGATAGGGGCGTTTGCTAGAATTTCCAGTCCGACACCACCGCCGACCGCCATGACCCGCCGCACCCTGTTCGTCACCACCGCCCTGCCCTACGCCAATGCGCCCTTTCACGTCGGCCACATCATGGAGTACACGCAGGCCGACATCTGGGTACGCTTCCAGCGCATGTGCGGCCACACCGTGCATTTCGTCGGTGCCGACGACGCTCACGGCGCACCCATCATGCTCAAAGCCGAGGCCGAGGGCATCACACCGCAGCAGTTGGTGGCCCGCATCGCCGCCGATCGGCCGCGCTACCTGAATGGCTTTCACATTCGCTTCGACCACTGGCACTCGACCGACTCGCCGGAAAACACCTTCTTCGCGCAAGACATCTACCGGCGGTTGCGCGCCGCCGGCCTGATCGAGCAGCGCTCGATCGAACAGTTCTTTGACCCGGTCAAGGGCATGTTCCTGCCCGACCGCTACATCAAGGGCGAGTGCCCGCGCTGCGGCGCCGCCGGCCAGTATGGCGACAACTGCGAGAATTGCGGCGCCGTCTATGCGCCGACCGAATTGAACAATCCGGTATCCGCGCTCACCGGTGCAACGCCGATCCAGAAGTCTTCCGAGCACTACTTCTTCAAACTCTCGGATCCGCGCTGCGTCGACTTTCTCCGCCGCTGGGCGACGGCCGACCGGCTACAGGCGCAGGTCGCCAACAAGACCGGCGAATGGCTGGGCGCCGACGGCAAGCTCGCCGACTGGGACATCTCGCGCGACGCCCCCTATTTCGGCATTCCCATCCCCGATGCACCGGGCAAGTATTTCTACGTCTGGCTCGACGCGCCAATCGGTTACCTGGCCAGCCTCAAGGCCTATTGCGAGAAGATCGGCATCGACATGAACGCACTGCTCGCCGACCCGGCCACCGAGCAGGTGCATTTCATCGGCAAGGACATCGTCTACTTCCATTGCCTGTTCTGGCCGGCCATGCTGCATTTCGCCGGCGCGCCCTACAAAGTGCCCGACCAGGTGAACGTGCACGGCTTCGTCACCGTCAGCGGCGAGAAGATGTCCAAGTCGCGCGGCACCGGTATCAGCCCGCTGCGCTACCTCGAAATCGGCATGAACCCGGACTGGCTGCGCTATTACCTGGCGGCGAAAATGAATGCCGCCGTGGAGGATGTCGACTTCACTGGCGAGGACTTCATGGCGCGGGTGAATAGCGACCTGGTCGGCAAGTACATCAACATCGTCGCCCGTTGTGCCGGCTTCCTCGGCAAGCGCTTCGCCGGCCGGCTGACGCAGGCCATGGGCGGCGACGGCGATGCGCTGCTGGCCGTGGTGCGCGACGCGCGCGGGGATATCGCCGCCGCTTTCGATGGCCGCGAATATTCTCGCGCTTTGCGCGAGATCATGGCCCTGGCCGACCGCGTGAACGAATACGTGAACACCAACGCGCCCTGGGTGCTGGCCAAGGCAGCCGGTCGCGAAGGCGACCTGCACCGCGTCTGCAGCGTCGCCGTCACCGCCTTCGCCGAGCTCAGCCGCATGCTGGCGCCGGTGATCCCCGGCACCGTGGCGCAAGTGGCCGATCTCCTGGGTGTCGATTTCTCGCGCTGGGACGAAGATTCGCGCGTCGAATTCATCAAGCCCTACAGTCATCTGATGACCCGCGTCGAGGAGCGTCACATCGACGCCCTGTTCGACAATCCGGTAGCTGGGGACGCGGCCCCAGCCGCCCCGGCGGCCGTACCTGCACCTGCACCTGCACCAGCACCTGCTCCGGCTGCGACGGCGGCGGGAGAGACCATTTCCATCGATGAGTTCGCCAAGATGGATTTGCGCGTCGCCCGCATCGCCGTCGCCGAGCACGTCGAGGGCGCGGAGAAGCTGCTCAAGCTGACGCTGGATGTCGGCAGCCTCGGCACGCGTCAGGTGTTCGCCGGCATCAAGTCGGCCTACGATCCTGCGACGTTGGTCGGCCGGCTGACGGTCATGGTCGCCAACCTGACGCCGCGCAAGATGAAGTTCGGCCTCTCCGAAGGCATGGTGCTCGCTGCCTCGGATGGCGATGGCAAGACGCCTGGCCTCTTTCTGCTCTCGCCTGATTCGGGCGCGACAGCGGGCATGAAGGTGAAATGAGCGAAGTCCGCCACCTCATCGTCAGCGGTCAGGTTCAGGGCATCGGCTATCGCTACAGCATGACGGCGGCCGCCCGCCGCCACGGCGTTACCGGCTGGGTGCGCAACCGTCGCGATGGCAGTGTCGAAGCGCTGATCGAGGGCGATCAAGAGGCGATTGCGGCCATGATCGCCTGGGCCCGACGAGGGCCGGCCGGCGCTGAAGTGACGCATGTTGCCGTCGAGTTGGCCAGCGGCGGCTTCACGGATTTTCGCCAGCTGCCGACCGAGTGATTGTCTTCGGCTATCGCCACGATTGCAAAATACAATCGCCAAAAGACTTTTAATACCCAAGTAGTGCAGTAGAATTTTCCCATGTCGTCGGCGTAACTACTCGCCGACGACCAACTCGATCACGAGCCAACAAGGAGACTGACATGGGTGTACTCGTCGGCAAAGCCGCCCCCGAATTCGCTGCCACCGCCGTATACGGCAACAATGAAATCAAGGAACTGAAGCTGTCCAGTTACAAGGGCAAGTACGTTGTCCTGTTCTTCTATCCGCTCGACTTCACGTTTGTCTGCCCGTCAGAGTTGATTGCCTTCGATCATCGCCTGGAGGACTTCAAGAAGCTCAATGTCGAAGTCATCGGCTGCTCGATCGACTCCCAATTCACGCACCTGGCCTGGAAGAACACACCAGTCGACAAGGGCGGCATCGGCCAGGTCAAGTATCCGCTGGTCGCCGACGTCAAACACTCGATCTGCCAGGCCTTCGATGTCGAATTCGCCGCTGCCGGCGTCGCTTTCCGCGGCTCCTTCCTCATCGACAAGGACGGCATCGTTCAGCATCAGGTGGTCAACAACCTGCCGCTCGGCCGCAACATCGACGAGATGCTGCGCATGGTCGATGCACTGCAATTCACCGAACAACACGGGGAAGTCTGCCCGGCCGGCTGGCAAAAAGGCAAAGCCGGCATGAAAGCTTCCCCCGACGGCGTTGCCAAGTACCTCGCCGACCACGCCAAAGAGCTATAACAAGGGAGCCACTCCCAACCCCAACAAGCCGCCTTCGGGCGGCTCTTTTTTCGCATCGGCGCGCAATATGCGACACTGATGGTCATGATGGTGCGTGATCCCCTGCTCGACGCGGTACTGGCAAGCGGCGTCAAGTTGCCGACGCTTGGCGGCAACCTGGCTCGCCTCCACGCCTTGGCCAGCGACGACAATGCCAGCCCGATCGAACTGGCCTCGGCCATCAGCAAGGATCCGGCACTCACAGGCGAGTTCATTCGCGTCGCCAATTCGCCAGTCTTCCGCACCAGGACTCCAGCACGCTCGGTCAGGGCAGCCATCGCCTTCCTCGGCCGAACCAAGACTCTGGCCATCATCACCAGCAACGCGCTGCGAGCCCAGCTCGACGGCGTCTCAAGAAGAGAAGTGGCGGCCGTCTGGTCGACCTCAGCCGCCGTCGCCGATGCCGCCTATCACGCCGCACAGGCCAGCCGGCTGCGCAACCTGGCGGACCTGGCCTACCTGGCCGGGCTCATCCACGACGTCGGCATTCCTATCCTCATCCACCGCTTTCCCGACTACGCGCGTCATTTCGACGCCGCGACAACGGTGGACTTGGGCGCCTTGGCCGCCGACGCCGCCGTCGGTGCCGATCATGCAGCGATCAGCGCCATGGTCGCGCGCAACTGGAAGTTGCCGCCCGAGGTGGTCGAGGGCGTCACCCTGCACCATCGCCCCGCCGCCATCGAGCGCGCTGAACCGCACGGCGCCTCCCTGGCGATTCTGGTCGCCGCCGGTCGCCGGCTGCACGGCGGCGACAGCCCCGAATGGCAGTCGTGGGCGCCGTTGGCAGCCGCCCACCTCGGCCTGGATGAGGCGGTAATGGCGACGCTCGCCGGCGGTCTCAAGACCGCCTGAGTTCAGGGCGCGATTTCGATACGAAGGTTGTTGCTGCCAACCTTGACCGTCAACGGCGCGCTCGCCGGATCGCCGGGCTTGGCAATGGCATCGCCGCTTTTCGAAATGCGCGCGGTCACCAGCACCTCGCCGAATCGCGACAATCGCCGGTCGGGGACCATGGCGTCCTGATCGGTGAGCGTGAACTTGATCGGCAGATCGGCGACGGTAAATCGCTTGACCGCCAAGGGGGCGCCCATGCCGTCGGTGGGCTTGGCGACGATGAAGACAGTATCGGTCGGCGCCAGGCGCGATTTCAGCGCCGACGCGACGGTCACCGTTCCGGCCACCATCGCGTTGGCCGCAGGCGCCGCGCTTGCCGGCGCCGAAGTTGCGGACGTCGGAGCCGCTGGCAGCGCACTGACCGCCGGCGGTCGCTTGCCGGTCATGATCGCGCTCGCCTCTTCAATGTTGGTGTCGGCCAGCTTGGCATCCATGGAATCGGCAGGTGCGGCGGCACGCATCTTCTGCCACTGGGCAATCGCCTCCTTGTAGTCCTTGCGCTCGAAGGCCTCGCTGCCGGCGAGCGCCAGCGCCTTGAGATGTTTGGGATCGGCGGCGAGGGCGCGCTTGACCAGGTCGCGGGCCTTGGCATCCCATTTGCGATCGCTGGCCACGACATAGGCGTCGGCCCAATCGGCCAGCGCCGTCGCATCCAGCTTTTGCAGCGCATCGGCCTTGGCAAAGGCATCGGCTGCCTGGCGATGCTGGCGCAATTCGAGATAAGTGCGCGCGAGCAGCGCCCAGCCTTCGCCATTGCCCGGATCCTTGGCCAGCTTGTCGGCCAGGCGCTGGGCCATGACCTTCAGGTCGCCGCCGCTACCGGCTTGTTGACCATCCGGCGGCAGACCGGTCATCGGCGGCATGGACGGCACCGGCGATGTGGACGGTCCGCTGCCGACCCCGGCCGGATTGCCGAGCCAGAGGTAAAGGCCGCCTGCGGAAGCAGCCAGTGCAGCGGCCAGCAGCCAGCGCCAGGCACCCGACCGGCCCGGATTGGCATTGNNGCGGCTTGCCGACGTTCGAATTCTTCTGCAGTGATCTGGCCCGCGGCGCGTGCCAGAAGCAATTCGCGCAAGGCCTGGCTGATATCGGTCACGTGTCTTCCTCCATCGGGGAATGTCTAAAGTAACGGTAGAGCGCTACTGCGGCCAGGCCAAACAACAGCAACGGCCCTAGCCAGAGCAGCACGGTACCGGCACGCAACGGCGGCCGGTAAAGGACGAAATCACCATAGCGCGCCACCATGAAATCGATGATTTCCCGGTCGGTCTTGCCGGCGGCGATCATGTCGAGTATCTCCTGGCGCAGGTCGGCCGCCAAACCAGCATGCGAGTCGGCGATCGACTGGTTCTGGCAGACCAGGCAGCGCAAATCGGCCGTCAATGCCGCCAGACGGGCATCGGTGGCTGGATCGCTATGAAGCGCTGGCGCCTCGCCGGCACCGGCGATCGCAGCCAGCGAAAGCAACAAGGCGAACAGGAACCCTCTCACGATTTCTCCCGATAGCGGCGGTCCCAGACCGCCACCAAGCCACCCATGGCCATCAACAAGCAGCCGAGCCAGATCCAGATAACGAAAGGCTTGACCTGGATGCGCACGCCCCAGACATTGTCAGCCAAGGGTTCGCCAAGCGCCAGGTAGAGATCGCGGGCCGGCGTCGAGTCGATCGCGCTCTCGGTCATCGGCATGCGCTGAACGCGATAGACGCGCTTTTCCGGATATAGATGCCAGGTACGACCGTCACGACTGACCTCGAAGTCGGCGCGGTCGGCGACATAGTTGGGCCCAGGGACCTCGGTCAGTCCGGCGAGCCGAAACTGGTAACCGCCGAGACTGGCGGTATCGCCGACGGTCATGCGCACTTCTTCAGCGGTCTCGAAACTCTTGACCGCCGTGACACCAAAAATGAAGGCGCCGACGCCAAGGTGCGCGATCAGCATACCCAGCGTGGACAACGACGGCCGCCGGTGCTCACGAAACAGGCGCCACATCTGACCGACACTGGCCACACCGATCCATGCCGCGAGCAGAAAGCCCAGGGTAGCCAGCAGGTGCCATGCCGGCATCAATGCCGACAGACCGAGCGCCATGGCAACGGCAAGCCCGGCCGGCAGGGCCAATTGCCGACCCAGCGAGACAAACGACAGCCGCCGCCAACGTGCCGTCGCGGCGACACCGGCCAGCACCACCGCCGGTACCATCAAAGGTGCGAACACCGCCTCGAAATACGGCGGCCCGACGGAAATCTTGGTGTGGCCGAGAGCGTCGAGCAGCAGGGGATAGAGCGTACCGAGCAGAACCGTGGCCGCCGCAACCGCAAGCAGGACGCTACCGATCAACAGCATGCCTTCGCGCGATTGCAGCGACAGGCGGCGACGGCTGGCCAGCAACGGTGCCCGCCAGGCGAAGAGCATCATGGCCGTCATCGTCACCGTCGCCAGCAGCACGAGGATGAAGATGCCGCGCCTGGGGTCGGTGGCAAAGGCGTGCACGGACGTCAATACGCCGGAACGGACCATGAAGGTACCGAGCAGGGACAGCGCGAAGGCCAGGATGCCGAGCAACAACGTCCATGACTTCAGTTCGCCGCGACGATCGGCTACGGCCAGGGAATGCAGCAGCGCCGTGCCGACCAGCCAGGGCATGAACGAGGCATTTTCCACCGGGTCCCAGAACCACCAGCCGCCCCAGCCAAGCTCGTAGTAGGCCCAATAGCTGCCGACGGCAATACCGAGGGTGAGGAATATCCACGCCACCAGCGTCCAGGGACGCGTCCAGCGCGCCCAGGTGGCGTCGAAACGCCCCTCGAGCAAAGCCGCGACGGCAAACGCAAAGACCACGGCGAAACCGACATAGCCGAAATAGAGCAACGGCGGATGGATGGCCATGCCCGGATCTTGCAGCAGAGGATTGAGATCGCGGCCGTCGGCAACGGCCGGCAACAGGCGCACGAACGGATCGGAGGTGAATAACACGAAGGCGGCCAGGCCGGCGGCGATGGCGCCCATCACGGCAAGCACGCGGGCATGCACGGTCAGCGGCAGGCCGCGACCGAAGGCGGCAACGGCCGCCGACCAGACTCCGAGCACGAACAACCACAACAATATCGAGCCCTCGTGGCCACCCCAAACGGCAGACAGTCGATAGACCAGAGGCAACGCGGAATTGCTTTGCGCGGCAACATAGAGCACAGAGAAATCGTTGCGATAGAAGCTCCACATCAGGCCGAAGAAGGCAACGCAGAGCAACGCGACCAGAAAATATGCGGCCGTGCGGCCGTAGTGCATCCAGTCGGTTCGTCCCAGGCTGACGCCGACAAGCGGCAGCGCCGCCTGCGACAGGGCGACGCAGAAGGCCAGGATCAGCGCGAAATGGGCTAGTTCAGGAATCACGTCGGGAATTTACTACTGAGGCGAGGCGACCGCCAGCGACTTGCTGGCGGCGGCGTGTGGGCTAGCGCAGTTCCCAGCGATAGCCGAGATACAGATAACTGCGGGTTGAGGTTTCCTGCCGTAGCGGACCGTGATTACGAACGTCTTCGGCACCGACTTCGCATTCAAGGGTTACGGTCTTCCAACGGTAGGCGACTTTGAACGAAGGCGACAGACGGTTCTGAATCTGGCCGGTATCGTCCTTTTGGTGATAGAAGCGGAGATTGGTGTCGAAGCGCCACGGATCGCCGCGGACGAAGACGTAGTTTACGCCGAGCGCTTCGCCGGTGTAGTTCTGCCCGATCACCAGGCTGGTATTGACGACGCCCACATCGTTGTCAAGCCAGAGGTTGTTGCCGATGGCCTGGCCGCTAATGACGTGGTTCACGCCCGAACCCTGGGTTGCCGGCATGACGCCGGCCGCTTCGGTACCTGAAATCCGCGCCGCCCGATAGTCGGCGCCGAGCATCCAGCGCTGGGAAAACGGCAAGGTGAAGCCGATGGCCAGCATATCGGACATGGCGGTCAACGCCTTGGCATCGGCACGCACTTGTTCGAGGCCGAGCGTGGTGATGGCGTCCTTGATCGACATGCCGGGGATGCCGGCAATGGCGTTGGTCAGGCTCAATGGCGGCGTCTTGCGGTGATCGAAATAGGTGAAATAGTTGGTGCCGGCATCCGCACGGTAGTTGCCCTGCAACATGACGATGTTGAGGTCGCGGTAGACGGTGTCGTAATCGAGCATGCCGAATGCCGAGGCCTGGCTCGTGAAGTAGCGCACTTCGGTACCAATGGCGCGGCGATCGGTCTTGCCGTCCATGCGCTGCTCAACCAGGTACGGGCTGAAACCGATTTGTTCCGGCTGCGCCAGACGATCGACGCTGACGCCGACAAACTGCCGCTTGTAGGGCGACATGAACTCGACTGGTTCGCCGGCGACGGCATTGGCCCGCCAGCCATCGGCAAACAAGTAGTTACCGTAGATGCCGTCGAAGCGCGACAAGATGCCGCCACCGATCGGATTCTGGCGCCCTGCCCGCACCGTATAGCCGATGCTGCGGTCGGATTGCTCGACGTAGGCCGAGTAGAGCCGGTTGTAGCTGCGCCCCTTGCTGAGGAAATTCTTCGTATCGGTGTCGCGGAAGACGATGCGCGTATCGCGGATGCCGTCCCGGCGACGGGCATTGAGGTCGACCGAGGTGATCAAGGCGTTTTGATCGGTCATCGACAGGTTGTCGGTGGTGAAGTTCAGCTGCCCCGGCGGGGGCGGCGTGATCACTTCGATCTGCGACTTGCCCGTGTAGTAGTACTGGGAAAGCGCCCCGTAGTAGGTCCATTCGGCTGGCCCCGCCTGCAGGGGCACAGCCGCCCGGGTGACATTCCTGGCCGTGATTGCCGGCAAGTGCGCCAGGTGCTCCTTCACCTTGGCGGCATTCGGTCCGCTCGGGAACAGCTTCAGATACAAGTCGTACTCGGCTTTGGCCTTGGCGATTTCGCCGGTCAGTTCCCGCACTTCGCCGATCAGTGCCTGCGCCGGCTCGGTCTGGGTATTGGTCGGCAAGCTCAGGGTTCGGTTCAGCCGGTTGACGACACGCGGCAGATCCTTGGCGGCCAGTGCCTGACGGCCGTCATCCATGAAGCGCTTGGCCGTCGCTTCGACTTGCTCCTCCGTCAATGCTGGCGGTGCCGATTCAGCCCCCGTGGCCGGAGCGGGAGCGGGCGCCGCCTCCGTCGCCAGCGGGACCGGCGTGGGGGTCGGTGCCGGCGCTACTTGGGCGGGAATTGGTTCCGGCGCAACTGGAGCAGCCGCAGGAGCACTCGCAGGAGCGGCTGTCACCGCCGGGGCAGTGACCGCAGCCGTCTTGGCTGCCGGGTGCAGCGCGGGAAGCGTAATGATGATGGTGTGATCGTCGCCATTGGCCCGAACGCGCCAGCGAGTCTCGGTATCGAAGACGACGGCCAGGCCGTTGGTCAGTTCCGGATAGGTCACGGTGAAATGCGGCACCAGGTCTGTCGGCGGCGCCACCACCGTCTCCTGCATCAAGTCGGTTTCGGCCACCAGCGGATTGGTCTGGCGGATGAAAATGCGCAGGACTTTGCCTGCCGTCGGCGAGAAGCGCAACAACTGGATGGGGGTGGCAAAGCGGATGTGGATTTCCGCGTTTTCGGCATCGACGCTCTGAATCTCGATGCGATCGAGTGCCTCGCCCGCGCAGGCAAAGCCCGGCACGAGGAAGGCGCCGCCGAGAAGCAGCGCCCGGCCAAGATCCTTGATGGAATGAACTCGCATTACTTGTCGAAGGATTTCACGGAGTGGCAACCCGAGGCGTCGCACGACTTGGTTGCCTTGTCGCCTGAACTGTGTTTGCTTGGCCGCCCCGTGACGCCGTAGGGATTGCCGCGTTCGTGGCAAAGTGCGCAAGTCCCGGGGTACTGCGACGCCGACGTGAATACCGTCGAATGCAGCTTGACGCCAGAGAAGCTGGTGGTGTTCTTGTGACAGGCATCGCAAGAGGACCAGCTCGCAGAAACCGTGGTGGTCGGAATGTGATTACTCGACTTGGCCATAACGCCGGGGTAGGTTCCATTGTGGCAGTTGTTGCAGGTGCCGGCCGCAACCCCCGAGTGACTGTAGGTGGCGCCAAGGAAGGTCGTCAAGGACTTGTGGCAGCTATCGCACGCCCCCGTAGCGGGTATGTGGCCCGTCGCAGGCTTGCCAAGTACGCCGGCATAACTACCGGAGTGACAATTGCCGCAGCTACCGTCGCCGACAACAATTCCAGGGTGCGGGAAAGGCGTGATGAAGGGCGACCAGGCAACCGTCTTGTGACAGACATCGCAGGAGGAACTGGTCGGAATGTGAGCTGCCGGCTTGACATCGATGTTGACATAGCTGCCGCCGTGGCAGGTCGAGCAGGTGCCGGCGGCGACGCCGGTATGCGCGTACGGCGTCACCAGCGGCAACCACGTCGTCGTCCGGTGGCAAGTGTCGCACTGCACAGTGGTCGTAATATGGCTTGCCGGCTTGGGCAACGCACCTTGAGTTCCCACAGAGGTATACGAGCCGTTGTGGCAAGTCGAGCAGTTGCCGGCAATCCCGGTCACCGAGTGGTTCATCGTCCCGGGCTTGAAGGCGGTGAAGTTGCTGTGACAATAGTCGCAAGCCACCGTCGTCGGGATATGGTTGGACGGCGGCGGCAGTCCGCTACCGCCAGTCTTGTGACAGGTCGCGCAGGCGTGGCCGCCGATGGTCACCGGCGGCGTGAACTTGCTGTGATCGACGCCTGCCGTCGCCCAACTCGTCGTCGACAGGTGGCAGGTATCGCACTGTGCTGGTGGATTGCCGCCCTGGTGGCTGGCACCCGGCCAGGTCTGGGCGTTCTCGCTGACGTAGCTGCCGCTGTGACAGGTCGAGCACTGACTCGCCAACCCGGTGTGATTCATTGTCCGAGTCAGGAAAGATGTCGTGCTGGTATGGCAGGTGTCGCACTGCCGGTTGTCCGGAATGTGCGTGCCGCCCTTGCCCAATGCGGTCGTGCCGTTGTGGCAGGTCGAGCACTTGCCGGTCGCAGAACTATCGTGGGCAAAACCCGCCGGCTTCCAGGCACCGGTGTTATGGCAACTGTCGCAGGATGCCGTCGTGACGACGTGCGTCACCGTCTTGACATCGATGTTGGCATAGCTGCCGCCGTGGCAGGTCGAACACGTGCCGGCTGCGATCCCCGAATGGGAATACACCGTAATCGGCAACCAAGCGGCCGTGGTATGGCAACTGTCGCACTGCACGGATGTCGTGATATGGCTTGCCGGTTTGGCCAGCGCGCCCTGAGTCCCCACAGAGACATACGAACCGTTGTGGCACGTCGAGCAGTTGCCGGCAATCCCGGTTACCGAGTGATTCATCGTCGCCGGCTTGAAAGCGGTGAAGTTGCTATGGCAATAGTCGCAAGCCACCGTCGTCGGGATATGGTTGGTCGGTGGCGGCAGGCCCGTGCCACCATTCTTGTGACAGGTCGCGCAGGCATGGCCGCCGATGGTCACCGGTGGTGTGAACTTGCTGTGATCGGTCGTCGTCGCCGAAGCCCAGCTCGTCGTCGACTTGTGGCAGGTATCGCACTGCGCCGGCGGATTGCCGCCCTGGTGGCTGGCACCCGGCCAGGTCTGGGCGTTCTCGCTGAGGTAGCTGCCGCTGTGACAAGTCGAGCACTGGCCACCAAGTCCGGTATGGTTCATCGTCGTGCCGGTGGTGAAAGCCACATAGCTCGTGTGGCAGGTATCACATTGGCGGTTGTCGGGAATGTGCGTGCCGCCCTTGCCGAGTGCCGTCGTACCATTGTGACAGGTCGAACACTTGCCGATCGCAGAACTGTCGTGGGTAAAGCCCGCTGGCTTCCAGGCGCTTGTCTTATGGCAACTGTCGCAGGATGCCGTCGTGGCGACGTGCGTTGCCGTCTTGACATCGATGTTGGCATAGCTGCCGCCGTGGCAGGTCGAACACGTGCCGGCGGCGATCCCCGTATGGGAATACGCCGTGATCGGCAACCAGGCGACCGTGGTGTGGCAGCTGTCGCACTGAACGGCGGTCGTGATATGGCTTGCCGGTTTGGCCAGCGCACCTTGCGCACCAATCGAAACATAGGAACCGTTGTGGCAGCTCGAGCAATTGCCGGCAATCCCGGTCACCGAGTGGTTCATCGTCCCCGGTTTGAAGGCCGTGAAGTTGCTGTGGCAATAGTCGCAAGCCGCCGTCGTCGGAATGTGGTTGGTCGGCGGCGGCAGCCCCGTGCCACCGTTCTTGTGACAGGTTGCGCAGGTATGGCCGCCGACAGTCACCGCCGGCGTGAACTTGCTGTGATCGACGCTCGCCGAAGCCCAGCTGGTGGTCGACTTGTGGCAGGTGTCGCACTGCGCCGGCGGGTTGCCGCCCGCGTGAGTGGCAGACCAGGTCTGGGCGTTCTCGCTGAGGTAGCTGCCGCTGTGACAGGTTGAGCACTGGTTGGCCAAACCCGTGTGGTTCATCGTCGTGCCGGAGGTGAANNTAAGCCGCCGGCTTCCAGGCAGTTGTCTTATGGCAACTGTCGCAGGATGCGGTCGTCGTGACGTGAGTGATCGGCTTGACGTCGATATTGACGTAGCTGCCGCCGTGGCAGGTGCTGCAAGTTCCCGCAGCGATGCCGGCATGCGCATAGACCGTGATTGGCAGCCAGGCGCTGATCGCGTGGCAACTGTCGCACTGCGCGCCGGTCGGAATGTGGCTTGCCGGCTTGGCCAGCGCGCCTTGCGTGCCAATCGAGACATAGGCGCCGTTATGGCAACTCGAGCAATTGCCGGCAATCCCGGTCACCGAGTGATTCATCGTCCCCGGCTTGAAGGCGGTGAAATTGCTGTGGCAGTAGTCGCAGGCCGCCGAAGTCGGGATGTGATTGGTCGGTGGCGGCAGGCCGCTGCCACCATTCTTGTGACAGGTCGCGCAAGCGTGGCCGCCGATGGTCACCGGCGGCGTGAACTTGCTGTGATCCGTCGTCGCCGTTGCCCAGCTGGTCGTCGACTTGTGACAGGAATCACACTGCGCCGGCGGATTGCCGCCCTGGTGGCTGGCGCCCGGCCAGGTCTGGGCGTTCTCGCTGATGTAGCTGCCGCCGTGACAGGTCGAACACTGGCTGGTCAGGCCAGTGTGATTCATCGTCCGCGTCAGGAAAGATGTCGTGCTGGTATGGCAGGTGTCGCACTGGCGATTGTCTGGAATATGCGTCCCACCCTTGCCCAGCGCCGTCGTGCCGTTGTGACAGGTCGAGCACTTGCCGGCCGTCGACGCATCGTGCGTGAAGGTGGCGGGCTTCCAGGCCGAGGTGGTGTGGCAGACATCGCATTGGGCAGTGGTCGAAATGTGGGTGGCCGACTTCGTCTGCGCCCCTTGCACCCCGGCTGACAAGTAGGCGCCGCTATGGCAGGTCGCGCAGCTGCCGCTCACTCCAGCCACCGAGTGGTTCATCGGCGACGGCTTGAAGGCAACGAAATTGGTATGGCAGCCGTCGCACTGCACCGTGGTCGGGATGTGCGTCGCTGTCTTGGCCAGCGCCCCCTGCGTGCCCACGGATACATACGAACCGTTGTGGCAGGTCGCACAGCTGCCGGCAATCCCGGGCACTGCGTGATCCATGTTCGCCGGCTTGAAGCCGGTGAAGTTCGTGTGGCAGTAGTCGCAGGCCGCGGCCGTCGGTATGTGGTTGGTCGGCGGCGGCAGGCCGGTGCCACCGTTCTTGTGGCAGGTCGAGCAGCTATGATCGCCGACCGACACGGCCGGCGTAAATTTGCTGTGATCAGTCGTCGCCGTCGCCCAGGTCGTCGTGGACTTGTGGCAACTGTCGCACTGCGCCGGCGGATTGCCGCCCTGGTGACTGGCGCCCGGCCAGGTCTGGGCGTTCTCGCTGACGTAAGTTCCGCTGTGACAGGTCGAGCACTGGTTGCCCAGACCAGTGTGATTCATCGTCGTGCCGCTGGTGAAGGCAAGGTAGCTAGAGTGGCAGGTATCGCACTGCCGGTTGTCCACAATGTGCGTCGCTCCTTTGCCCATCGCCGTCGTGCCGTTGTGACAGCTCGAACACTTGCCGACAGACGAGGCATCGTGGGCAAACGCGGCCGGCTTCCAGGCGGTCGTGCCATGGCAAGCGCCGCAATCCGTCGTGGTCGCGATGTGGGTGGAGGGCTTGGCTTGGGCGTTGGCTGCCGTATAGGCACCGCTGTGACAAGCAGAACAGTTGCCGGCAATTCCCGCCACAGAGTGGTTCATCACCGCCGGCTTGAAGGCGACGAAGGTTACGTGGCAGGCGTCGCACTGNNTGGCAGGTCGAGCAGTTACCGGCAATCCCCGTCACCGAGTGATCCATCGTCCCCGGCTTGAACGCCGTGAAATTGCTATGGCAGTAGTCGCAAGCCGCCGAAGTCGGAATGTGATTGGTCGGCGGCGGCAGGCCAGTACCACCGTTCTTGTGGCAAGTGGCACAGGCGTGGCCGCCGATGGTCACGGGCGGGCTGAACTTGCTGTGGTCGACGGCCGCCGTCGCCCAGGTCGTCGTGGACTTATGGCAGCTGTCGCATTGCGCTGGCGGATTGCCGCCCTGGTGACTGGTGCCCGGCCAGGTCTGCGCGTTTTCGCTCAGATAGCTGCCGCTGTGGCAGACGGAACACTTCCCGGACAAGCCGGTGTGGTTCATTGTCCGCGTCTGGAAGGATGTCGTGCTGGTATGGCAGACGTCGCACTGCCGGCTATCCGGAATGTGCAGCGCACCCTTGCCGGTGGCGGTAACGCCGTTGTGGCAGGTGGCGCAATTGCCCGCGGCCTTGCTGTCGTGGCTGTAGCTCGCAGGCCGCCACGCGCTGGTGTTGTGGCAGGCGTCGCACTGTGCTGTCGTCGCTACGTGCGTCGCCGGCTTGGCCAGTGCGCCTTGCGTGCCAATCGCGACATAGTCGCCGCTGTGGCAAGTCGAGCACTGGCCCGATGTTCCGGTGTGGTTCATGACCGCCGGCCGGAAGGCGACGAAATTGGTATGGCAGGTATCGCAGCCGCCGGTCGTCGGGATGTGGTTGGTCGGCTTGCCCTGTGCCTTGACATTGTTGTGGCAGGTGGCACAGGCAGTGCTGCCGATCGAGGAATGGTCGAAGGTGGCTGTCGCCCAGGTGGTCGTCGACTTGTGGCAGGTGTCGCATTGAGCGCTCGTCGGCAAGTGATCGCCATGCTTGGTCTGGGCGTCTTCGCTGACGTAGGAGCCGTTGTGGCAGGTCGAGCACTGGCCGTTGAGGCCCGTGTGATTCATGGTCCTGATCAGGAAGGATGTCGTGCTGGTGTGGCAGGTGTCGCACTGGCGGTTATCCGGAACGTGCGTTCCGCCCTTGCCCATGGCGTTGGTGCCGTTGTGGCAAGTCGAGCACTGGCCGACCGCCGACGCGTCGTGCGCATACGTGGCTGGCTTCCACGCGGTCGTGGTGTGACAGACGTCGCATTGAGCATTGGTGGCAATGTGAGTCGTCGGCTTGGCCAGCGCGCCCTGCGTACCAATCGCGATGTAGGTTCCGTTGTGGCAGGTCGAGCATTGGCCGGTGGTACCACTGTGGTTCATCACTGCCGGACGGAAGGCGACAAAATTCGCGTGGCAGGTGTCGCAAGCGGCCGCGGTGGGAATATGGTTGGTCGGCGCGGGCAGGCCCGTGCCGCCATTCTTGTGACAAGTTGAGCAGGTGTGATCGCCCATGATCACCGCGGGGGTAAACTTGCTGTGGTCCGCGGTTGCAGTTGCCCAGGTCGTGGTCGTCTTGTGGCAGGTGTCGCACTGCGCTGGCGGATTGCCGCCCTGGTGGCTGGTGCCCGGCCAGGTCTGCGCATCCTCGCTGGTGTATTTGCCGCTGTGGCAGGTGGCACACTGACCCGCCAGCCCCGTGTGGTCCATCGTTCGCGTCACGAACGACGTCGTGCTGGTGTGGCAGACATCGCACTGCCGATTGTCGGGAATATGGGTCGGGCCCTTGCCCAGGGCAGTCGTGCCGTTGTGGCAACTTGAACACTTGCCGACAGCCGACGCATCGTGGACGTAGCTGGCGGGTCTCCAGGCCAAGGTCGTGTGGCAGGCATCGCACGAAGCCGTCGTGACAACGTGGGTGGCCGGCTTGCCGGTAGCGGTGGCGCCGTGACAAGTGGTACAGGTTCCGGCAACGACGCCGGTATGGTCAAACGTCGCCGCCTGCCAGTTCAGCGTCCGATGGCAGGCATCGCACGAAGCAGTTGTCACCGGGTGCACAGCTGGCTTGCCGGTGGTCGAGACCCCGTTATGGCAGGAGGCACAGTTCCCGGGATTCACGCCCTGGTGGGTGAAGACCACCATGGTCCAACTCTGCGTCCGGTGGCAGACGTCGCAGTCCTGGACCGTCTGGATGTGTGTCTCGGGGATCCGAATCGCCGCCACCCGGCTACCCGTGCGGTGACAAGCAGAGCAATCGCGCGGCGTGCCGCGGAAGACACCCTGGATGTGGCAGGATTCGCAACGTGCCTGGACGTGCTGGCCGGTGAGGGCATATCCGGTCAGGGCATGATCGAACGCCCGCTCGGTATTGCTCGGGGTCTGCGCCAGCGCGGCACCGGCAGCGAGGGCGAACAGCACCAATAGCAACGCCCGCAGCCATGACGCCACGTAGCGGCTGGTACCCCGCAACAAGTCAGGTGCGCCCGGATGACGCATGGTTCCCCCCTCCGCCCGGATTGCTCCGGCGAAATATCCAAGTCGTTCAGACTAACGCGCACCCACAAGCCCCCACCTGCAGGTCACGTTTTCATAGATTACCCAACTATTGCCAAATAATGTTGATTGTCTCCGTGCAGCGACAACCATTCATCGTTTGATCTTCTTCCACGAACTGGCGACATGGCAGACCTCGCACTGGTTGCCAAATCCGCCGTCGTGGATGTCGTCCTTGACGTGGCAACCGGCGCAAGCACGCGCAATGACCGCCCGGCCCTTGATCGCCGCCTTGTGACAGGCATAGCACTCGGCCTTTTGATGCTTGCCTTCCAGTTTGAACCGGGTCTTGTCGTGGTCGAAATCCCACGACTTCCAGGTCCGGGTGTAGTGGCAGGTGTCGCACTGGGTACCGAAACGGCCCTTGTGCCCCTTCTCCATGTCATCCTTCTCGTGGCAGCCGTTGCAGTCCCGCGCAGCGTTGCGGAACGCGGCGGTCTGATGGCATTTCTTGCATTCGACGGTGGCATGCAACCCGGTGAGCGGAAAGCGCGACTTGTTATGGTCAAACTTCGCGACCTTCCAGTCTTTTTCGCTGTGACAAGTGTCGCAACGCTTGCCCAGTTGCCCCTTGTGTCCCTTGTCGTCGTCTTGCTTGCGGTGGCAGGAGTAGCAGTCGGTCACCAACTTGTCGACGTAAAGCGTGCCGCCATGGCACTCCGCGCATTTCGTCTCGCGGTGCTTGCCGCGCAGGACGTACTTGGTATCCAGGTCGTGGTCGAAGTACGCCTTCTTCCATTCGGTCGTCTTGTGGCAGGTTTCGCACTTGTCGCCGAACTTGCCCTTGTGGCCCTTGTCCTCGTCCTGCTTGCGGTGGCAGTCGATGCAGCGGGTCGGCGTCTTCTCGATCGCCTTGGTACCGGGGACAGGCTTCAGGCCGGATTTGTGGCAGCCTTCGCACTTCGCCTTGCGGTGCTTGCCCTCGAGCGGGTATTTGGTGTCCTTGTCGTGGTCGAAGCTGGTGGTCTTCCACTCCTGTTCGGTATGGCACTTCTCGCACTTCTCGCCCAGGCTGCCCTTGTGCCCCTTGTCGTCATCGTCCTTGCGATGGCAGACCAAGCACTTGGTCTGCAACTTCTCCGTATATAGCGTCGCCTTGTGGCATTGCCCGCAGTCGGTGCGCGCGTGCTTGCCCTTCAGCCGGTACTTGGTGTCGCGATCATGGCTGAAGGTCGGCTCGTCCCAGGCATCCGCAGTGTGGCATTTATCGCACTTGCCGCCAAAGCGGCCACGGTGCCCCTCGGCATTGTCGTCGGACTTGTGGCAGGAATAGCAGTCTTTCGGCGTGTCCTTGTACTTGCCTTCGATATGGCATTCCTTGCACTCGGCCGCCGCATGCTCGTCCAACAGCTTGAACTTGGTCTTCTTGTTGTGATCGAACTCGGTGCGCGTCCATTTCACGTCGCCGTGGCATTCTTCGCACTTCTTGCCCAGGCCACCCTTGTGCACGTCGTCCTTGCGGTGGCACGAGAGGCAGTCGGCAGGCGCATCGCGAAACTTCTTCTTCGCCTGATGGCAGTCGTCACACTTGTTCTTGGTCTGCCGATGGGCACCGCGGAGGCGGAAATTAGTCCGGTCGTGG
>PMIF01000107.1:1583-6686 GCA_003157035.1 Rhodocyclaceae bacterium | reverse complement strand
GGCAAGACGGTGGTCAGCAGCCGAGTGATCGACCGTGTCGTAGCCAAGCTCGGCCGCAAGCTCTACGAGGTGCCGGTCGGCTTCAAGTGGTTCGTCGATGGACTGTTCGACGGCTCGCTCGGCTTTGGCGGCGAAGAGAGCGCTGGCGCTACTTTCCTGCGCCGCAGTGGCACCGTCTGGACCACGGACAAGGACGGCATCGTTCCGGCCTTGCTGTCGGCGGAAATCACCGCGCGCATGGGCCGCGACCCTGGCGAAATTTACGGTGAACTTGCGCGCGAGTTCGGTGAATCTGTCTACGACCGGATCGATGCACCCGCGACTCCGGAGCAGAAGGCAATGTTGGCGCGGTTGTCACCGCAACAGGTACTGTCCTCGGAACTGGCGGGCGAGAAGATCCAGGGCATCCTCACCACGGCGCCCGGCAATGGCGCGCCCATCGGCGGCTTGAAGGTGAGCACCGAGAGCGGCTGGTTTGCCGCGCGTCCGTCCGGCACCGAAGACATCTACAAGATCTACGCCGAGAGCTTTGCCGGCGGCAACAATATTGCACCACTCACCACGCTTGAGACGATGACCAACGCCCACACGGCCCGCGACTGGGCCCCCACGACTTTGAAAGATCCCGTTGCCATTGCCAGACATTTTGTCGCGGTGTCGACCAATAGCGCTGAGGTGGCCAAGTTCGGCATAGACGCCGCGAACATGTTCGGGTTTTGGCATTGGAACGCCGAACTGAGGTTGCCCGGCCCGCTACGTGAACGATCTGGCTAATTGATTCGAATTGGGTTGCGTAAAGAACAATCTCTCCATGCGCCGCATGCTCATTCCGAACCCCCCCTATTCGCCGATGCAATGGCTGCCCCGTGAATGGGGCAGGTCGCGCTGCCGGGTCTCAGCGCGGCTTGGCACGCAGGCTCTTCGCGATCGCGATCAGGTGCTCGCGCAAGGGGCGATCGAGGCTGCCACTCTTGAGCCAGAGCATGAGGTTAACCAGCGTGTCGCGCTGGCACAGGAGGTAACCGGCCGTCGCGTGATAGGCAGCACCCTCCCGCACCTCCTTCGGGATGCGGGTATCTAGTTCGCTGTATATGGCGTCACTTTCGCCGACTGTCTGGCGCTCGAGCTTGTTCAAGCGAAACAGCAGCTTGAAGTTTGGATCCGTGTTTGCCTGGTTCTTCTGCATCTGCGCCCACTCACCCGTGATCGTGTTTTCGCAAGTCTCGCCGCTGAGAGCGATCTCGTTGACCGCCAGAATCGTGTTCTCGTCGAGAAGGTAACTGCGGGCAGCGACTAGCCCGTTCGCCGTCGGCGTGCTCTCGGAAGCCGCTTTGGCCGATGCGAGCGGCAGCGTGATCGTTGCCCCAGTCGAGAAGGTGAGAGTGGCCTCGGCATCATTGGAGCGTGCGATCAACGGCGCAGCCAGGGCGCCCACAAGAAAGAGTAAAACGATGGGTTTGATGTCGCGCATGGTGAATAGGCTCCGCGGTCTGCGTCCATCGAATTCATGACGACGCATCAAGCAGTAGTCTCATCTCGACCCCGTTGCTTGGCGCAGCAATTGGACCAGGAGACTCCTCTGCTTGTCATCCAGTTTGTTGATGTTCTTCTTCCAGCCGTAGCTCTGGTAATTGACCTCGACAAATTTCCAACCGGTCGGCCCATACCGGTCGACGTCGGCTTTCAGTTTCGGGACCCCCTCAATAATCGCTCGAAACTTGACCCACGGCAGTCTCTGCAGTTCCTTCTCGAGCGTAGCGCTGTCCGGCGCGACTGCCATGCCCGTCGCTGCGGTTCGATTGCCATCAGTGGGTGATTGAGCGCTTGCAGCAAAGGTTGCCGCGCAGAATAGCCCGACAACAACTACACAAGTTCGTCTTGGCATTGGGCGCTCCTTCTCGACTGATTGCCATCTGTACACTGGACTTGGTTTCCTGGTGGCAATCGGCAAGTCGACGGCCCCGCAAATTGAACGGCTGTTTCGTCTCGCGGGTGTACTTCACGCGCGATCTGCGCCTCAGGTGGCGACTGCATGCTCACCAAGGGCGCGAGACTACCGTTCCATCCGCGACGCGCACATTTAGTTGCTTGACCGTGGCTTGGGCGAAGCCCTCGTGCGGGACGAGACAGAGGACAGCGAGAGCTACTGGGACGATTGTCTGGCGCATGCTGGTCTCGTAGGGTCTAACGAAGTCTAGAAAGAGTCTATTGACCGGCGCATTCTGCGGTTAACCAGCCGGGATATCAAGCGTCATAAGCAGTGTATAGATTCGTTCGCCGCATCGTTCCGGAGCTCAGATCATTCGAGGGGTGGCCATGCCAACAGTTCTGCCAGCCTTCGAATAACCCAGTCGGCTTCGATATCGGTGAAATTGGCTGCTTCGGCTACCAAGCCCTGGCGACAGCGTCTAAGTACTTCGGCCTCCGAAAGATCTTCCCTGAAAGCCAAGGTTTGCGCATGCTCAGTCAGTATGCAGGCCATATCTTCGCACTGCTCATATCTGGCCAGGACAACGTCGTGAGTTGCATTGGGACGACTATGGCCGGGTGGGACGTACATGGCCATGAATGACTGCGGAATTTCTATCTGGTTGTCAAAAGGCATTTGCGGTCAGCGCCCCGATCGTTGCCGGAGCGGCAACAGAATATTCTTCAATCCGTTGTGATCGATTTCCTGCATCAACGCCAGCAGACGCCCAATTTCGCCGGGCGGAAATCCTTCGCGGGCAAACCAATTCAGGTAATTGCCGGGCAAGTCAGCAATGAGTCGCCCCTTGTGCTTGCCGAAAGGCATTTCCCACGTAACGAGCAATTCCAGATCTTCGCGCTGCATCTCTTCAGATTTCCTAATCAACCTTCTTGCCGACGCGATTGGCATACCGCAACACCGCGTCCCCTCTTGCGACCTCGAGCTTGTCGTTCCGACAGACTTTATTACTTGCGATCAACGGCACGCTTGACATGGCCCCATTGTTGCCGATAAATTACTAACCAGTCAGTCATTAGCGTATTGCCATGGCCACCTGCTTCTTCAAGGAAAAGTTCATCCGCCGCCGCCGCAAAGAGGCGCGGCCGGCGGAGTTGACCGCCGCAGCGCTCGACGTTTTCGCCGAGAAAGGCTTCGCCGCGACGCGGCTTGACGACATCGCGGCGCGTGCCGGTGTCTCCAAAGGCACCGTCTATCTCTATTTCGACAACAAGGAAGCACTGTTCAAAGCCGCGGTCGAAGCGGCGATGACGCCAGCCATCGAGGCTGCGGAGGCTCTGGCGGGCGACACCCAGCGGCCGGCGGGGGAACTGCTGCGCGAATTCGTCCTCGGCTGGTGGCAACTGGTCGGCTCGACTTCGCTGGGCGCCCTGCCACGCCTGTTGGTCGCCGAGTCGCGCAATTTCCCGGAACTCGCGGCCTGGTTCCACGAAAAAATGATCAGCCGCGCCCTGCGCGCCATGGCGACCATCATCGAGCAGGGCATCGCCAGCGGCGAGTTTCGCCCGGCGCCACCGCTGCTGGCGGCGCGCATCGTCTTCGCGCCGATGTTCTCGTTCATCATCTGGCAGCACACCTTCAGTACTCACATGCCCGATTTGCCACCCCCTGAGGAATTTCTCGGCGAGGCAGCCCGCATCCTGTTGTACGGGCTATCCACACCGGAGTCACCAACATGATCTCAAGACCCGCACTGCCAATGCTGGCCGCGTTTGCTCTGGCGGCATGCACCCCGTCCCCGCCACCGCCGGCTGGCCCGATCACTGTCAGGACCGTGGTTGCCGGCGCGGCCGAGACCTCCTCGAGCCGTAGCTACAGTGGCGACGTGCATGCGCGCTACGAGCTGCCGATCGGCTTCCGCATTGGTGGCAAGCTGCTCGAGCGCAAGGCGGACCTTGGCGCGCACGTCGTCGCCGGCCAAATCCTCGCCCGCCTCGATCCCGCCGACGTTGCCTTCCAGGCCGATCAGGCACACGCCCAACTCGTCTTCGCTGATGCCGATGCCAAGCGCTATCGCGATCTCCAGACCAAGAACTTCGTCAGTCCGGCCGCACTCGACGCCAAGGAAACCGCCTTGAAATCGGCGCAGGCCCAGGCGGGACTCGCCACCAACCAGCGCGCCTACGCAGCGCTGACGGCCGATCGGGGCGGTGTCGTCGCCGCGGTGCTGGCGGAACCCGGACAGGTTCTGTCCTCCGGCCAACCGGTCTATCGCCTTGCTCTCGACGGCGAGCGCGAGGTGCAGATCTCGCTGCCAGAGCAGGAGCGCGCCGCCGTGCGGATCGGCGACCCGGCCAGTGTCACGCTCTGGGCCGGTGACCGGGCCTATCACGGTCGCGTTCGCGAACTGGCGCCAGCGGCTGATCCGGCGACGCGCACCTACGCAGCGAAGATTGCCATCGTCGACCCCGACGAGCGGGCCGCCCTGGGCATGACCGCCAACGTGCGCTTCGAGCGCCCGGCCACCCAGGCCCTGACCCTGCCGCTGACCTCGATCTTCCAGCAGGGCGATCGCGCTGCGGTCTGGGTGGTCGCCGCCGATCAGACGATCAAATTGACGCCCGTCACAATCGCTAGCTATAGCGATGCCGGCGCGGTCATCAGCGAGGGCTTGCGCGGTGGCGAGCGCATTGTCGCGCTGGGCGTGCACAAGCTGACCGCTGGTGAGAAGGTGCGCCTCGGACAATGAAAGCCCCCAACCTCTCCGCCTGGGCGCTGGAACACCAGTCGCTCGTCGCCTATCTGATGGTCGTGCTCATGATTGGCGGCGCGCTTGCCTACCTGAAGCTCGGTCGCGCCGAAGATCCCGACTTCACATTCAAGATCATGGTCGTGCGCACCCTTTGGCCGGGCGCCACGACGCGTGAAGTGGAGCAGCAGATTACCGAGCGTATCGAAAAGAAGCTCCAGGAAGTCGCCTCGCTCGACGTCTTGAGCTCGGCCTCCAAGGCCGGTGACTCGCTGATCCTGGTCATGCTCAATGACAGCACGCCGAAGGCCGAGGTCCCGGAAGCCTGGCGCCAGGTGCGGCGCAAACTCGACGACATCCGCAGCAGCCTGCCACCGGGGACCCAGGGACCGTTCCCCAACGATGAGTTCGGTGACGTCGACGTCAG
>PMIF01000107.1:565-1573 GCA_003157035.1 Rhodocyclaceae bacterium | reverse complement strand
CAGGACGAAAAGATCTACGTCGAGCTGCCCCCTGTGCGCATGGCGGCGCTCGGCATCACACCCAGCCAGGTGATGGATGCCCTGCAGCGGCAAAACGCCATGGCCCCTGCCGGCTTCATCGAAACCGACACACAACGTATCCGGCTTCACGTCAGCGGCCCTTTCGACAGCGCTCTGCACATCGCCGACGCCGAACTGGTGGTTGGCGGTCGCCACCTGCGCCTGGGCGACATCGCCACCATCCACCGCGGCCTTGCCGACCCGCCGTCGCCACGGATGCGCGTCGCTGGCCAGGACGCCATCGGCATCGGCATCGTCATGGAAAAGGGCAACGACGTCCTCCGCCTTGGTGAAAATCTGCGCGCCGAGATCAAGCGCCTGTCAGCGGGTCTGCCGGCCGGCATTGAAGTCCATACGGTCGCGGACCAGCCACAGGTGGTCAAGAGTTCCATCGACCTGTTCGTCGAATCGCTGGCCATTGCCGTTGCCATCGTTCTGGGCGTCTCCTTCGCCAGCCTGGGCTGGCGTACCGGCACCGTGGTCGCCCTGTCGATTCCCCTGGTGCTGGCGGTGACCTTCCTGTTGATGAAGGCGTTCGCCATCGATCTGCAGCGCATCTCGCTCGGCGCGCTGGTCATCGCGCTTGGCCTCCTGGTCGATGACGCCATCATCGCCGTCGAAATGATGGTGGTCAAAATGGAGCATGGCTGGGATCGCTTCAAGGCTGCCACCTTCGCTTACACGTCGACGGCCTTTCCCATGCTGACCGGTACGCTGATCACCGCGGCCGGCTTCGCGCCGGTCGGCTTCGCCAGGTCCTCGGCCGGCGAGTACACGTTTTCGATCTTTGCCGTTGTCACCACCGCGCTGTTGGTCTCCTGGGTGGTCGCCGTGGTGTTCACACCCTACTTGGGCTACCGCCTGCTCGATCCGGTCCAGCTGGCAGCCAAAGGCGCCGAGCACAACGGCGACATCTACGGCTCCCCGTTCTATCGCCGCTTCTCGTCG
>PMIF01000107.1:0-547 GCA_003157035.1 Rhodocyclaceae bacterium | reverse complement strand
CGTCGAGTCATATTCCTCCTATGTCGGCAACAGCCCGCCGCGCTTCTACCTGCCGCTCAACCAACAGCTGTTCGCCGACAACTTCGCCGAGATGATCATTGTCACCAAGGGCCTGGAGCAGCGCGAGGATCTGCTGCAACGTCTTGAAAGCCGATTCGCCGACGGTGACGGCGCCTGGTCGGGTCAGCGTCTGCGCGTCATGCGCCTGGAAAACGGACCGCCGGTAGGCTTCCCGGTGTCGTTCCGCGTCATGGGTGAAGACCTCGATCAGGTGCGCGAGATCGCGGCCAAGGTCGCTGCCATCATGCGTGCCGATGCCAATCTGCAGAACGTCCAGTTCGACTGGAACGAGAAGGCCAACGGCCTGCGCGTCGAGGTGGACCAGGATCGCGCCCGCGCCCTCGGCGTCGCCAGCCAGGACGTCGCCGTGACCCTGCAGGCCTGGTTGCGCGGTGCCACCATCACGCAGTACCGCGAAGCCGATCAGCTGATCGACGTGGTCTGGCGGGCCTCGGCGACCAGTCGCGACAGTTTCGACCACCTGCCT
>PMIF01000039.1 GCA_003157035.1 Rhodocyclaceae bacterium | reverse complement strand
ACCCGCCAGCCCGACCAGCCGCTTGGGCTTGGCGGTGCTCGACAGGTAGAGGTGGATCGGGCCGTCGCCGTCGACAAAACTGATGAGGAAGTCGGGCTTGCCGTCGCCGTCCAGGTCGCCGGCCCACAGGAGGTAGTCTTTGCTACGGAAGGTGTGCGTGCACAGGCCGAGCTGTCCGAGCAACAGTTGCCGCCGTTCGCCGCTGTGCAACAGCAGGACGGCGGGTGGCAACGGTGCGGATGGCGCGGGTTGTGACAACAGCATGGGCATCAGGATTGCGGTCTTGCCTCCCGGCAGGTCGACGACTGCTTCTTCGCTGCCGCGGCCGGTTTCTTTGGGCCGGCCGCGGCCGTCGTAGTAACTGGGCACCGGGCCAGGGACGAGCCACGGGCTTGCTGGGTTGGCAGAAAACCAGGCGATGACGTGTGCGTTCAGCGCTTCCGCCGTTTGAAAATGCAGTTGCTGTTGCGAGCGCTTGGTCTTGGCGCTCAGCGTCGCCGGCACCAGGCGGCAGCCTACCGTGCCGCAAGCAAGCGCCAGCCACTCGCTGCCGCTCTTGAGGCCGATGCCGGGCTGCAATTGGTCGTTGCCGACAACGAAGCGTACCGGGCCGCGGTTGGCCATATCGGGCGATAGCCAGGCGGTGCGCAGTTCGCGCTGAAACTCGCGGAACCATGGTGCCTGCGGCACGTTCTCGGGAAACTGCTGGGCGGCCGAGCCGGCCGTTGCCAGAACGAGCGCGATTGCGGCAGACAGAAGTCGCTTCGGCATGGCCATCTAGAGTCCCTCGACGGGAATCAGCAGCCGTTTGCCGGCCACTTCGCGCAGGATCACGCGGCCCTGGTGCTCGCGCCAGTTGCTGCGCGCCGCGGCCTGCCAGAGGATTAGCCAACGCTTGTTGCGTGCGTCATACCACTCGAGAACTGCCGCGCCGCCGCCGGTATTGAGGTCTTCGCTATCGCCCGCCAGGAACAGCTCGCCGGCAAGCACGAAGGGGCGGGCATGGTCGTTGAGACTGATCTTCGGCAGCGGAGCCAGGGAGCGCCAGGACTGCCCGTCGACGCTGCTGATTTCCAGGTGGGCAGCCGTCCGCGGCCAGGTGCCGTCCGGCCGCTCGTCGCCACTGATGCGGCTCGGAGTGACCATGACCACCTGCCCGCTGTCGAGGATCGCCACCGGTCCGCCCTCGCCCGCGGCGGGCGCCGAAGCGTGCCAGCTCTCGCTGGCGGGATCGTAGGTCTGGTAACGGCGCGCGATTTGCAGTTCGCCGATGTCGACGTAAGTGTCGACGGCTTCCGCGTCGAGCGAGGAGTCATCGAGGACGGCGACCGACTGCGCGCGTTGCAGGCCGCCGGCAACGACGATGCGGCCGCCCGGAAGGCTGCGCACGCGCACCGCCGAGCGTTGGGAACCTTGCTCGCCGGATTGCCGGGCGGGGCCGAAGCTGGGCAGCGCCGTGCGCGAGGCATGCAAGCGGCCGTCTTTGACAGTCATGTGCAACCGCGTCACCGAGCCTGCAGGTGAGATCACCAGCAGAGTGCCCTCGGCTTCCTGCGCCACGGCATCCTCGGCGGCGAACCAAGGCTCGAGGTCCTGCCAGCGCGCCTTGGCGTCGGCGGCGGCGGACAGCCACTCCATGGGCAGCTTGCGGGCCACGCCATGGCGATCATCGGGCTGGCTGCCGATGCCGCCGGCGACCAGGTAGCCGCCCCCGGGCACTACGAAGGCCAGGGCGCCCTGGCGGGCGTGGTTCAGCGGGGGCAGAGTGCGCAATTGACCATCGACGCTGAACAGATCGGCAGCCGCCGAAACCGTTCCGGTGTCGGCCAGCGAACCACCTGCCGCCAGTAGCAAACCGCCGCCGGCGAAGGCCGCGCCGCCACGCTTCAGCGCAAGGCCACGCTCGCCGTCGCTGGTGACGGCGCCAATACGCAGGCGCTGCTCGGCGCGCTCCCGGTAAGTCGGTGCGGCACACCACGCGTAGAGCATGCCCTGATGCAAGCGCGAGCCGAACTGGACTCGGCCGCTCTCCTTGCTGTTGCCCTGGCAGTTCTCACCGACGGTGCGCCATTGGTCGGCGGCGACGTCGTAGGCCAGGATGGCGTCATTGGCCTCCCAGGCCCGTGCCATGCCGCCGGCGAGCAGCAACTGACGGCCCGGAGCGCCGGCCGCCCAGCGGACACCGTGGATGGCGACGGCGATGGGCAGCGCCGCTGCGGCGACGAATGCGTTGCGGCGCGGATCCCAGCGCTCGCTGGTGCGCGCGGCCTCCTCGTTCCAACTGTGGCCGGGCGTCCAGCCGCCGGCCACCAGCACGCTGCCGTCGGGCAGCAGAGTGGCGCTGGCGTCGGCGCGCGATTCCAGCATCTTCGGCCCCGCGCTCCAGGTCTTGGTCTTCGGCTCGAGCAGGTAGGTCTCGGCCAGACACTTTTCGCAGCCCGTGTACGTGTAATCCGAGCCGCCGAGCACCATCGCCCGGCCGTCAGCGAGGGCGACCACCGCATAGCTGTGGCGCACCCGGCCGGGGATGTCCGGCAGGCGCTCGAACTCGAGTCCGGTCGCTGTGCGCCGGACTCGCTCGACCGCGTTGGTGCGCGCTGAATCGCCCGTCATGCGACCGCCTATTACGAGCACGGAGCGATCTGCCAGAGCGAGCAGTTGGTCGGGCCTGCGCCGCAGCGGCACGGTGGCGCGCACGACACCTTCCTTGGCCGAGTACCAGACGATCTCGTCGGGAAGGTCGTTGTTGTAGGGATAGACCGATGGTGTTCCGACGGCCACTAGGTCGTCGCCGACGGGCACTGTGATGGTCGCCGAAAAGTTTGCCGGCAGCGGGATCGTTTCCGCATTGCCGTCGGCCGCCCGCAGCCGCTGGTAGGAATGGGTGATGGGGGCCCGGAAGGGGAATTCGAACCTGACCCAGAGCGAATCGCCGGAATCGCCGAGCGCCTGGTCGTAACCCTTGGGCAGAGGCGGCGGCGCGTCGCCGGCGGCGGCCGTGCCGGCCAAGGTCAGCAGCAGGGCGGCAAGGCAAAGCCTATTGGCGCAATTCATCGGGCACCGGATAGATCTTGCCGTCGAAGTGCAGGAGGTTGCGCGTTACGATCGGCGTTGTTGCCTGCTCCTCGCATTCGCGTCCGGCACTATGGCTCTCGAGTTCGGTCGTGGTAGTGGTGACCAGCAGGTCGGCGAATCCCTGGCTGCTGGTCGGCGCAATGGCGATGGTGCGCGCCACCTCCGTGTGGCTGCCGCTGCAGTCGCCACCCGATTCACCGCTGTACCGATAGACAAGCAGATCCGCCAGCACGCGGCGCAGATGGCCGCCCTGCTCGACGAACAGGCTCAACGCAGCGGTGCTGTAGGCGGCGAAATGCGACTGAACGGCATGCTCGGCGCGCACGCCGAAGGCGCGCACCTTGGGCGAAAGCCGATAGCGCGCAGTATCGATTTGCATGCCCTGGAAGCGCACGGCGTCGGATTCGTATGCCTTCTCCAGCAGCAGACGGCTGCGCACGCGGCCGGTATCGGAGTCCACCACCAACACGTCCACATCGTAGCTGCCGTCGTCGCCGCTGCCGGCTTCGCCTTCGCCGATGCCCTCGGCGAGGTCGGCAAGGGCGATGATGCTCTTGCCGGGCGCATTGGGCATGGGCTTGCAGGCCGTGTGCCGGGGCTGACTCAGGTAGCCCAGCCGCTTGGCCGCCCGCGCCGGCAGATCGTCCGCGCAGGCGGGCGCCGGCGGTGGTGGCGCCGGCGGCTCCGCCGCCTTGCGCCGGGCTTCCTCTTCTGCGCGGGCCTTGGCCGCGAGGCCGCATACCCGCCACGGATCCGCCTGGCCGCCCGTGAGGACTTGCGGGCAGTTGGTGGCCAGCAGATCCACCAATTCCTTCTGGGCGGCGCCGCCGCCATCGACATAGGGCTTCAGTCCGGCAATCGGCGCCAGGAGCTTGTCGTCGTTCTTGGCTACCGCCTCGCCGTACCGTTTGCCAGCGTCCGTGTACTCGGCCAGCGCACCGCAAGTGGTCTGCTCTCTTGCCAACTTCGCTTCCGCGTAGGCAATCCAGAACGCGGCCGGGATATCCTTGATGCCCCGCTCGGCCAAGCCGCAACCCGCAGTCGCCGCCATTTCGCGCCCCAGTTTGCGCAGCGCCGCCTCAACCGCGGCCGGCATGACGCCGCCGGGGGTCAGGGCTGCCCAGGGATTGGCGAAGGATCGTTGGCCGTAGTATTCGGCNNGGCGACCAGGAACAAATAACGAGTCAGTACCCGCCGCGCGACGTCGCGGGCCCGGTCCAGATCGGCCTCCGTTCCTGCGCTGCGTCGCTCGCGGACGGCTTCGGGAACGGCGATCTCCTGATCCAAAGCGAAGCCCGGCTCGATGGCCTTGAGGATCGGCACCAGGCTCTCGTTCCGTGGGTTGAGCGAGCGCAATGCGTGGAGCATGGGCAGGCAGCGGTTCGGGCCTTCGCCCCGGCAGCCATTGGCCAGCAAGTAGCGGCTGAGTACGCCTTCGAGGATCGCCGCCGAAGACTTGCCGCGCGGCGTCGGCGCCCCTTTCGGCCACGGCGGACTGCATTCGTCGCCCTGCTGCAGGACGCACTGGCCGAAGTCGAAGACGTTGGGTTGGTCCCAGCCGCCGCCGTACTGAAGGGTCCACAGCATCGGCTCATCGTGGCGCACGTACCAGGCCGGGTTTGGATAGCAGCGCATGAGGGCGACGTTGGCGCTCGCCACTGGCGCCCAGCGGTAGTCCGCGCAATACGTAGATGGTCTGTCAACGTCCCGGCTGCCGGGCTTCACGGGCTTGCGGGCTTCTGCCGGCAACCATTTCTCCCACTGGGCCAGCGCCGCGGCCGGACTGTCGAACGGCATGAGATCCCAGGCGCCGGCCTGATCGATCAGCGGCTCCTTGGGGACATTGTCGAGGGCGGCGAATTCCGGCATGTCGAGCAGGCGGGCGAGCTTGTCGCGGTCCAGCGTTCGCCACTGAGCACGCGGGTGCTGGAACGGCTTGAACCGGTGGTCTTGCTTGTAGATCTCTACGGCTTCGGCGACGACCCCATCGAACTCGGCCTTGGAGAGCGGTTGGGCGATTGCCTGGGTGGCAGATGCGGCCAGGAGGAATATGAGGCAAGACGCATTACGCATGATGATCGCGGTGCGCGGCGTGATGCTGAAAGGATGAGGCGCGCATGGTAACACTCCCGCTTGCGCATAGGCGTCGGGAGAACGGGTGCAAACGATGGCCGTGGCCAGGACGAGCAGGCGCGGAAATCCCTAAACGCAGGCGGCAGTGTTGCGGTACTGGAGTCGGCCAGTAACGGCCAGAGAGTCCTATTTCTTCCCTAGGCCGCCGAGCAGCGCGGCGACGGGTCGCAGCGGTTGTTTTGGCGGCAGATTTGAACCCTTGGAGGCCCCGGGTAGGTCGGCGCCCGCCGGTTCATAGGGTTTGAGAAAGTCGAAACCGTCGGCGGCGACCGATGGCACATGTGCGACCGGTGACGGCAATTGCACTGACGCTTTCGGGCCGTGTCGCTCGCGCTCATGGTGACTGTGGCCGCGACCGCGGCGCTCCGGTTCGGCTGTCGCCAGGCTTTCGTAGCCGCCGACTTCGACCTTTTCGACCTTCAGTTTGAGCAGTTTCTCGATGTCGGTCAGGCGCGGCGCCTCTTCGGGCGCGACCAGGGAAGTTGCGTCGCCGGACTTGCCGGCGCGGCCGGTGCGACCGATGCGGTGGATGTAGTCTTCGGCGACATGCGGCAGTTCGTAGTTGATGACGTGGGGCAGATCGTCAATGTCGAGGCCGCGGGCGGCGACATCAGTCGCCACCATGACACGGGCTGTGCCGGTCTTGAAGGCTTCCAGTGCCTCGGTGCGCTGCTGCTGACTTTTGTCGCCGTGGATGGCGACCGCGTTGACTCCTTGGCGTTCCAGCCAGGTGGCCAGGCGCGCCGTGCCGAACTTGGTGCCGACAAAGACCAGCACCTGCATGTCCGGAGCTTGCAGGAGCAGGTGCAGCAGCAGGTAGCGCTTCTTGTCGGCGGCGACCAGGTGCACGCGGTGAGTGATGGTCTCTGAAACCGTATTGCGCCGTGCGACCTCGATCAACTGCGGTTGCTTCAGCATGCTGTCGGCCAGCTTCTTGATCTCTTCCGAGAAGGTCGCCGAGAACAACAGACTCTGCCGCTCTTTGGGCAGCATGGCCAGGATGCGCCGGATGTCCGGGATGAAACCCATGTCGAGCATGCGGTCGGCTTCGTCGAGGATGACGATTTCCACCTGGTTGAAATTCACGCTCTTCTGCTGCACGTGATCGAGCAGGCGACCCGGCGTGGCGACCACGATCTCGCGGCCCTCGCGTAGTTCGGCCGTTTGCGGCTTGATGTCCACGCCGCCATAGACGCAGACAGAACGTAGCGGCAGATGCTTGCCGTAGGTGACGACGCTCTCGGCGACCTGCATCGCCAGTTCGCGCGTTGGCGTCAGGATCAGCGCCCGCACCGGATGGCGCGCCGGCGAGGGGCTGCTGCTGGCATGGCGCGCCAGGCGTTGCAGCATGGGCAGCACGAAGCCGGCGGTCTTGCCGGTGCCGGTCTGAGCGCCGCCCATGACATCCTGACCGGCGAGCACCACCGGGATGGCCTGAACTTGGATGGGCGTGGGTTCGGTGTAGCCGGCGTCTTCGACGGCTCGCAATAGTTCAGGCAATAGCCCGAGGTCGGTGAACTTCATGGAATCTCCTGAAACGGCCTGCCCGCGTTGGCGGGTACCGGTTCAGGCGAAGAAGGGGGTGGCAGTAAGTGCTGACAAGCGCTAACCGGCGAGGCGCACCCGCTGATTGTATTCGAAGCGTGGCGGCAGCGGGGAATAGTGAATGTCTATGCGAACGGCATGTCAGCTGCGCTTGGTTGCCGCCTTCTTGTCTTCGCCGGGCTTGGCCTTGCTGTCGGCGGCGGGTTCACTGGGCTTGTTGCCACTGGGAGCGTCGACCAGATCGGGGACGATGTTCTCGATCTTGTTGTCGCGCATGTAGCCGTCCATGTCGCGCCAGCCAGCGTAGACGGCGGCCTTCTGCGCTTTCGGATTCATCAGGTAGCAGTCTTCCAGCGCCCGCCCGGAATGGCGGCAGGCGCCGCCGATGGCTTTACCGTCAGCCTCCTTGGCCGCCGCGACCTTGGCCGGGTCTTCCATGCCGAGCATCTCGCAACCGCCCAGCGTGGCGACGCCGACCAGCAAACCAGCAATACCCGCGATGGGCAAGCGCATGACCAGACCTTTCGCTGCGGAACGCATAACGGCGATTTTACGGCATTGGCCGACAAAGGTTCACTGCCTGATTGGCCGGTTACACTAGAGGCAGCCAACATCACGGAGATCGTCATGCTGCGCATTGCCATCACCCTGCTGGTCGCGCTTGCTTCCCTTACCGCGACGGCGCAGGAAGTGCTGCTCCGCCATGCCCTGTCGGGCAAGCCGCTCGACGCGCTGGCGACGCTCGTGGTTCGCTTCAACGACGAGCAGAAAGGCCGGGGCAGGATTGTGCTCCAGGACCTGGATTCAGTCGCCGATCGCCAGCAGCTGCCGGGCCTGGCCCTGCTCAACGACGACGACGCCTGGGCCTTTTTCGAGACGCGGCCGCGGTACAAGCACATGGCCGATGTGATGAAGCAGGAGAAGCAGCCTTTCGATGCCAGCCGCTTCTATCCCCAGGTGGCCGATGCCGTCGGCGACATGTTCGGGCGACCGCAGGCGCTGCCGCTGGCCCTGGCGCTGCCGGTGTTGTTCTACAACAAGGCGGCGTTCGCCAAAGCCGGGCTCGATCCGGAATCGCCGCCGGCCACCTGGTGGGAGGTGCAGCAGGTCGCCGGCAAGCTGTTCGATGCCGGCTATCGCTGCCCGCTGACCACTTCACGCTTCGCCTGGGTGCACCTGGAGAACCTGGCCACCCAGCATAGCGAGCCGGCACTGCTGCGCGGCGCCAAGGGCGAGCGTTTCGCCTTCAACAATCTGGTCGAGGTCAAGCACGTTGCGCTGCTGGCGAGCTGGTACAAGAGTTCCTACTTCAAGTACTTCGGCCCCGGCCGCGAAGGCGATGCCAAGTTCATCTCCGGCGAATGCACCATGCTTACCGGCGAATCGGCGCTGATCGGCCAACTGCCGGATGACCTGCGGTTTGCCGTCGGTGTCGCTGACCTGCCGTATTACGAGGACGTCTACGGCGCCCGCCGCAACAACGTCATCCCGGACGGCGCGATCCTGCGGGCGCTGCCCGGCAAGAAGAAGGATGACTACAAGCTGATGGCCCGCTTTGTCGCCTTCCTGCTGCGCCCCGAGGTCCAGCGCGAGTGGGTCAGGCAAACCGGCTTCCTGCCGATGACGCCGGGTGCGGCCGAGGGGGCAAATGTCGCCGAGGCAGTGCGCACTCGACTCGCGGCGCCCCGGCAGTCGTATCCACGCACGCGGCTCGATTTCGGTCGTCAGCGCGTGCGTGAGATTCTCGACGAAGAGATCGATCTGGTCTGGAAGAACGTCAAGCCAGCCAAGGAAGCCCTCGACGACGCAATGCGCCGTGCCAACGCCGTGCACTGACTATCCGCGGATCATCGCCCATCGCTGCGGTGGGCAGCTGGCGGCCGAGAACACGCTGGCCGGCCTCGCTGCGGCGGCGCGCAGCGGCTGCCACGGCGTCGAATTCGATGTCATGTTGAGCGCTGATGGCGTGCCGGTGTTGATCCACGATGAGACCGTCGATCGCACCACCGGCGGCCGCGGACGGGTGTCAGACCTGACCCTGGCGCAGTTGCAGCGTCTCGATGCCGGCGGCGAACCGGTGCCGACGCTGGCCGATGCATTGGCGCGTTGTCGCGCCCTGGGCCTGTGGGCGAACGTCGAGATCAAGCCGTCGATCGGTCAGGAAGCCGCCACCGGCGCGACGGTCGGCCGGATGCTGGCATCGCTCTGGAACGGTTGCGGCGTCGTTTCCTCGTTTTCGCCGGCCGCCCTCGCCGCGGCGAGCGGCATAGCGCCGGGGCTTGGTTACGCCATGGTGGCGGACTCATTGCCGGTTGACTGGCGGCAAGTGACGCAGCGGTTCGGCTTGATCGGCTGGCACCTGGCGGCGACAGCCGGACCGGCAGCATTGGCCGCCGTGCAGGCCGCCGGGCTGCGCACCGCCTGTTACACCGTAAACGAAATCGACGCCGCCCGCCGGCTCTTTGCCCAGGGTGTGACAGCCATATTTTCCGACCGGCCGGATCGCTGGTCGCCGGGCGAAATGTAACAAGCGCTCACGAACGATTACAACTGCCTTGTCGTCTTCTGAAATGGACGGTCGTTACTCTGGCCATGGGGCTGTCCCATATTGTCCAAACCAGGAGACCTGAAACATGAAGAGCAAGATGATTGTTGCCGCACTGCTGTCCGTGACTGCGATTTCGGTGTTTGCCCAGTCGACGCCGGTAGTCGATCAACGTGAAGCCAACCAGCAAGCGCGCATTCAGCAAGGCGTGGCCAGCGGTCAATTGACGCCCGGCGAAACAGCGCGCCTGGAGCACGGCCAACAGCACGTGCAGAACATGGAGGCGCGGGCGAAGGCCGACGGTGTGGTGACGCCCACCGAGCGCGCTCACCTCGCCCACGCTCAGGATGTGCAAAGCCGCAAGATTCATCGCGCCAAGCACAACGACATTCACAACTGAGCCATCATTGCCGATGGAGCCCACCGGACCATGCCCGGTGGGCTTTGGCGATTCTCTAGCCGAGGCGTGCCAGTTGCGTGATGAGCTTCTCACGCCGGTCGACGGCGGTCGCCAGTCGGTCCCTTTCCTGACTGACCACCAGGGCCGGAGCGCGTTCGACGAAGCTTGGCGTCGCCAGCTTCTTCTCGGCGTTGGCGATCTCGCCGTCGACGCGTGCGAGATCCTTGGTGACGCGTTCTCTTTCGGCNNGGCGCCTCCGATGACGGCAGATGGTCACCGGCAGCGGTGACCTCCGAGAGCTTCGCCAGCGCCGCCAGGTAGGGTGCGTGCGCCGCGACGGCGATCTTGTCGCCGGCGGCAACCAGTGGCACCTTCTGGGCCGGAGAGATGTTCATCTCGCCGCGCAGGCTGCGGCAGGCATTGACCATGTCCTTGAGCAGCGCCACCCACTTCTCGGCGTCGGCATCATGGCGCGTCGGATCGGCCGCGGGATATGCCTGCAACATGATGCTATCGCCGGACTTGCCGGCCAGCGGTGCCACTTTCTGCCACAGTTCTTCGGTGATGAAGGGAATGAGCGGATGGGCGAGACGGAGCAAGGTTTCCAGAACCCGCACCAGCGTTCGCCGCGTCGCGCGCTGCTCGGCGTCATCGCCTTTTTGCAGCTGCACCTTGGCCAGCTCGAGATACCAGTCGCAGTACTCGTCCCAGGCAAATTCGTAGATGGCCTTGGCCAGAAGATCGAAACGATAGTCGGCGAAATGCTTCGCCACTTCCGCTTCAAGCGCTTGCAGAATGCTGACGATCCAGCGATTGGCGGGTGAGCTGGCCATTGGCGCCGCGTCGTCGAGGCCGACGTCCTTGCCTTCGCAGTTCATCAGGACGAAGCGGCTGGCGTTCCACAACTTGTTGCAGAAGTTGCGGTAGCCCTCGCAGCGTTGCATGTCGAACTTGATGTCGCGACCGGGGCTGGCGAGTGAGGCGAAGGTGAAGCGCAACGCGTCGGTGCCGAAGCCCGGGATACCGTTGGGGAATTCCTTGCGGGTGCGCTTTTCGATCTTTGGTGCGTCGTTGGGATTCATCAGCCCCGTGGTGCGCTTCTTGATCAGATCATCGAGGCTGATGCCGTCGATGAGGTCGATCGGATCGAGGACATTGCCCTTCGACTTGCTCATCTTCTGGCCTTCGGCATCGCGGATCAGGCCATGGACATAGACATGCTTGAAGGGGATCCTGCCGGTGAGGTGCTTGGTCATCATGACCATGCGGGCCACCCAGAAGAAGATGATGTCGAAGCCCGTGACCAGAACTGTCGAGGGTAGGTAGAGATCGAGCGCCGGATTGGATTTCTGCGGCCACTCGGGTGTCCAGTCGAGCGTCGAGAAGGGCCACAGTGCCGACGAATACCAGGTGTCGAGCACGTCAGGATCGCGCGCCAGGCCGCCCTGGTAGCCATCCTTGGCAGCCATGGCATAGGCCTCGGCTTCATCGTGGGCGACATAGATGCGGCCGTCGTCGGAATACCAGGCCGGGATCTGGTGTCCCCACCAGAGCTGTCTCGAGATGCACCAGTCCTGGATGTTGTTGAGCCATTGGTTGTAGGTGTTGACCCATTGCTCGGGAACGAACTTGATCTCGCCGCTGGCCACGCACTCCAGCGCCTTGGCGGCGATCGACTGGCCGTCGGCGCCCGGCTTCGACATGGCGACGAACCATTGGTCGGTGAGCATTGGTTCGATGACGGCATTGGTGCGATCGCCGCGCGGCACCATCAGCTTGTGCGGCTTGACACTGACCAGCAGTTCCTCGATTTCCAGGTCGGCGACGATTGCCTTGCGTGCCGCATAGCGGTCCATGCCGCGGTAGCGGTCCGGGGCATGCTCGTTGATGCGGGCATCGAGCGTGAAGATGCTGATCGGCGTCAGATGGTGGCGATGGCCGACCTGCCAGTCGTTGAAGTCGTGGGCCGGTGTGATCTTGACGCAGCCGGTGCCGAATTCGCGATCGACATAGCTATCGGCAATGATGGGGATGGTGCGGCCGGTCAGCGGCAGGCGGACATGCCGGCCGACCAAGTGCTGGTAGCGTTCATCGTCCGGATTGACGGCAACGGCGACGTCGCCGAGCATGGTCTCCGGCCGCGTTGTGGCCACGACCAGGCCGCCGTCGCCATCGATGAATGGGTAGCGGATTTCCCACATGAAGCCGTCTTCTTCTTCGCTGACGACTTCCAGGTCAGATACGGCAGTCAGCAGCTTCGGGTCCCAGTTGACCAGGCGCTTGCCGCGGTAGATCAGGCCTTCGTTGTGCAGGCGGACGAAAGTTTCGGTGACGATTTTCGACAGGCCGGCGTCCATGGTGAAACGCTCGCGGCTCCAGTCCGGCGAGGTGCCCAGGCGGCGCATCTGGCGGGTGATGGTGCCGCCTGAGTACTCCCGCCATTCCCAGACCTTGGCCAGGAAAGCGTCCCGACCGAGATCATGGCGGGAGATGCCTTGGCCGTCGAGTTGGCGCTCGACGACGATCTGGGTCGCGATGCCGGCGTGGTCGGTACCGGGTTGCCACAGCGTATTGGCGCCGCGCATGCGATGGTAGCGCGTCAGCGCATCCATCAAGGTCTGATTAAAGCCATGCCCCATGTGCAGCGTGCCCGTGACATTGGGCGGTGGCAGCAGGATGCAGAAGGCGTCTTTGTTCTCGATGTCGAGTCCGGCCTTGAAGTGGCCGCGCTGCTCCCAAAGGGGATACCAACGCTGTTCAATGCTGCCTGGTTCGAAACTCTTTTCCAGTTCCATGGGATGTCGGTGAGGCTTGCCAGTGGCGCGATTGCGGATGATTGAGGGCGAAATTATAGCGGACCGGCCTGGGCCGGCAGACCGCTATTCGGTGTTCTCGACGTTCTCTGCGGTCTGCGGATCCTTTTCCAGTGCGGCCTGCAGGGCGGGGATGAGACTGGCGCGAACGTCGGCGGTGACTTGGGCGACGATGTGGTCGGTCAGGCCGTCGAGGACATGCATGACGATCGGCGCCAACTCGCCGTCGAGCCAGGCGCCAAGGGCGTCGGCAACCTGCTGCTGACGGCGCGGCAACAATTCTGCGAGCAGCGTCCGGGCGAGCGCTTCGACGCGCTCCGCCGGAATGGCAACCTCTGCCGGCAAAGGCAAAGGCGCGGTCGGATCGACGATTTCGGTGAGTACCGGCAACTCCGGCAGCGGCTCCACAGGCATGGCCGCTGCTGGCGGACGTGCGCCGCCGGCGACGAACATCCGCCGCCGTGGCAGGCCGCTGGCGCCGTGATCGGAAAATTGGCCGTCGTCTACCATGCTTGCGGTTCTGCGCTCAGGTCATTGGTGTCGATGGCATAGCCGCGCTCGCGATAGTGGCGAAAGCGCAGGCGTGCCGCCTGGCGATCGTTGTCGTCGCAGCTGACGATCTCGATCAGGTTCTCGAAGCGCGAGAATCCGGGCGGCGTTTCGTCACCGAGGTTGAGAAGTGTCTGGTCGTGCGGCAGTTGA
>PMIF01000274.1:19531-26906 GCA_003157035.1 Rhodocyclaceae bacterium | reverse complement strand
GCTCAGCCAGCCAGCGAACGATCTCGATGCGATAGAAGTTGCTGCGACCGCCATGCACCAGCAGGCTAGGCCGGTCGACTTGCGGCATGACATCTCGCAGGTCGAGGCGGACCAGGTCCTCCCAGCAGGCGATCAGCGGCTCCGGGGGCAGCAGCCGCAGCGCCTCGCGCAGCTTTTGCCAGCCGCGGCTATTGGCCTCGTAGCCGGCACGGGCCTGGTCATTGAGACCATGGGCGGCGAGCCGCAACACGGCCTCGGCGAAGTCCTGGCGCAGTTCGGCCAGCAACGCCGCGGCGCGACACTCGCCGAAGTCGCCGTAGATGCCGTGCTGCCACGATGCGTCGGTCATCAGTTTGGGCGACTGGTCGATGAAGCACAGCGAGCCGATCTTCGCCGTACCGTGGTCGCGAATGTATTGCCACAGCGTCAGCGCGCCCATCGAGTGGCCGACGAAGCAGGCGCCGCCCAATTGCAGGGTATCGATCAGGTTGTCGAGATCGCGCGCCATCCGCGCTGCCGTCGCGATATTGCCGCTTGTCGACGCATGACTGCCGTGGCCACGGGCATCCCAGCGAAACACACGATGGTGCTGGGCCAGCTCATGAACAAACGGCGACCATTCGAGGTGGCTGGCAGCCCAGCCGTGGAGAAGAACCAGGGCTGGGCCCCGGTCACCGTGCTGCCAGACAGGCAACGATTCGCCATCGTCGGCAGTGAGGCTCAGGGGTAGCATGATCCTGGAAAGCCCAACGGCTGCTCAGGACTTCCGCGCACGCGTCCCGGAAGCCCGGCGCCAGCGGCCTTCGACCTTGAAGTGACGATCGGGCTTCGGCTTGGGCATCAGCAGGTTCTTGCCGGCACTGCGCATTGTGGTCTTGTGGGCAAGGATGGCGGCGCCGAGTTGCTCCCCGCTGAGCACGATGGTTGTGCGCTCCCCCTTAGGGCTATGGGCCGCGAGACTGCTGCGTACCGCAGCCAGGCGCTCTTCCGCCTCGGCCTTCTTGGGCAGCGCAGCGATGATCTTCTCGGCCGCCAGCGTCAACGCGAAGCCATCGTCCACCGCACAGATCAGGCCAGCCGCGGACAGGCGCTGCACCGCTTCGCCAAGTCTTGCCGGATAGGGAACGAAGCCTTGAACAAGATCCACCGCTGCGACAATCGCAATCAGCGTCGCGGGCCGCCGCTTCGAGGCGAGCCCGGTGGCCAGCAGAATCACAGCATCAATATCGGGAAGCAGGCGCATGGACAGGACTTTGGTTTGCGTAAGATGCGCAGTGTAACGGCTTGCCGGCCACAAGCGGCGCCCAACCAGGATGGGAAGACTCACGATGACACTAATAAGCAAGCCAGCCAGGCAGATCGCGAGACACCCTGCCAAGTTCGCCATCCAGACCCTGAAAGGCTTCAGCAACAATCAAGGATTGCTGCTGGCTGGGGCCATTGCCTATTACGCCCTATTGTCCTTGGTACCCCTGCTGATCCTCTCTGTCATCGTTCTCTCGCATCTGGTCGATCAGGCAGAGCTGCTGGACACCTTGGGCCACTACCTCGAGTGGCTGGTGCCAAGCCAGTCCAAAGCCGTTCTGGGAGATGTGTCCGGCTTTCTCGAAGACAAAATCGCAATCGGGATCGTTCTGCTGGTAGCGATGATCTTCTTCAGCTCGGTTGCGTTCTCGGTGCTGGAAAAGGCAATGTCGGTGATCTTCGGCCACCGCACGAGCAGTCTGAAGCGCCACTTTCTGGTGTCCGCCGTCCTTCCCTACTGCTTCGTTCTGTTTCTCTGCATCGCATTGCTGGGCGTGACCATCGCAACTGCCTCGCTGCAGGCGATGGCGCAGGAGAGCATCCATCTTCTCGGCCAAGACTGGTCTTTGAGTGGCATTGCCGGCGTGCTTCTCTACGTCCTCGGCTTCGCCATGGAGACCTTCATCCTCGCGGCCCTCTACCTGGTAATGCCTGTTGGCAGAATTCCTGTGCGCCACGCCCTGCTGGGAGGATTCACGGCGGCAGTCTTGTGGGAAGTCATCCGCCACATCCTGATCTGGTATTTCACGACCCTATCGCGGGCCAGCGTCGTCTACGGCTCACTGACGACAGCTGTGGTCGCGCTGTTCAGCATGGAGATTGGCTCGACGCTGCTACTGTTGGGGGCACAGGTCATATCGGAATACGAACGCCTCGAGCGCGACCAGCCGACCTGATCGCGCTACCACCCCGAATGGGAACCTGCGGCGCCGCCCGTGAGGACACTGTTTCAAATCGGCCCGTTCCCAGCCGCTTCAGGTTCGTTCGCGATGAACGATCACAACGGCAGCGTTCGGTCTCGAGCCCAGTACTTGGCGCTTTCTCCAACGACGCAAGCACCGCAGGAACTTTCTTGTCGTGACGCCACGTCCTTTCGTTCCAGGCGCCACGCCTTCTCAGTTCCACTATAGACCAGCCAATTCTTGTTTGCACCACCGTCACGGGCACTCGCTCGTGAAGTCCTCGACGAGCGCCTTGCCGGTGAGGCGGCACCATCGGTTATCCACAATTGTGCAGCGAAGTGCTGAAATCGATAATCCGCCCCAGCTGCCGCCAATGGCGTGCCGTCCCAGCGATGGATGGCCGCGCGCAGCACAACGATGAATCAAACGAGGAGCGGGCACTGCCATGAAACGAATTACCGGCCATTTGTACTTTTGGGTATTGCTTGCCATTCTTGCTGGCGGCACCTTCGGTTACCTTGATGCCATCGATGCCGTCAAGCTCAAGCCGCTGGGCGACGGCTTTATTGCGCTAGTGAAAATGTTGATCAGTCCGGTGATTTTCTGCACGGTCGTCCTCGGCATCGCCGGCGCCGGCGACATGAAGAAGGTCGGCCGGGTCGGCGGCAAGGCACTGCTCTACTTCGAGGTGGTGTCGACCTTTGCGCTGGCCATCGGGCTCGTCATCATGAACGTTGTGCGGCCCGGCGATGGCTTCAACGTCGACCCCGCCACGCTCGACGCCAAGGCTGTCTCCACCTATGCCAAGGCGGCAACGGAACAATCTACCGTCGACTTCTTCCTGCACATCATCCCCAAGACCTTTACCGATGCCTTCACCGGTTCGGGTGATCTGCTGCAAGTACTGCTGGTGGCGATCCTGTTCGGCTACGCCATGATGCAAATGGGCAAGGCCGGGCAAGCCGTCCACGTGTTCATCGAGGACGCCTCACACATCTTTTTCGCCATGATGAACACCATCATGAAGCTCGCCCCCCTTGGCGCCGGCGGCGCTATGGCCTTCACCATCGGCAAGTACGGCGTCGCTGCCTTGAAGCCCTTGATGGCCCTGATGGGCAGTTTCTACCTCACCTGCATCCTGTTCGTCGCCATCGTCCTGGGCACGATCGCCGCCCTTGTCGGTTTCAACATCTTCAGATTCATCTACTACATCAAGGATGAACTGCTTACCGTCCTGGGGACATCATCCTCGGAGTCGGCGCTGGTGCCGTTGATGGGCAAGCTGGAGAAACTCGGCTGTTCGAAGTCGGTCGTTGGCCTGGTGGTACCTTCGGGATATTCCTTCAACCTTGACGGCACCAATATCTACCTGACCATGGCAGCACTGTTTGTCGCGCAAGCGCTGAACATCGATCTGACGCTGACGCAACAATTGACCATACTCGGTGTCGCCATGCTGACGTCCAAGGGCGCCTCGGGGGTCACCGGCGCCGGCTTCGTCACCCTGGCGGCAACACTGGCGGTCGTGCCCTCCATCCCCGTGGCGGGCCTGGCACTGATTCTCGGCATCGATCGTTTCATGTCGGAAGCGCGAGCGCTGACCAATTTCGTCGGCAATGGCGTCGCCACCATCGTCGTTTCCAAGTGGGAGAAGGAACTTGACCACGAAGTGATGAAACGGGAGTTGACCGCATAAGGCAATGACAGCAGACAACGAGATAACCCCTTGCCCATTCTGCGGCATACGGCGGACCCAGACCATCGAGGTTGATAGCAACCAATGGGCCGTCGTTTGCGACTCTTGCGGCGCAATCGGCCCCATCGGTCTTGACCTGGCCGAGGCAGCACGAAAGTGGAGCCAGCGTCCGCCACGAGACGTGGCGACACCATCGATCGGCGCGCAGCCGACCTCGACATAGAGGTCGTACTACCCTGCGCGCAGGTCGAGCGGATCAGCGCGCGGCGAGGCGCCAGAGCGATGTGATCTCGGCGGCGCGGGCAGCGTGCAGCGGGTCGCCGGTGTCGTTGACCTTGGGGTGATCGGGCCGGATGTCGATCCGCTCCAGCACCGTCAGGCCGGCGGCGGCGATCATGGCCAGCAGCTCGGGGCGCGAACGCAGGCCCAGATGTTCGGCTAGATCGGAAAGGACCAGCCAGCCTTCGCCAGCAGCGTCGAGGTGGTCGGCGAGTCCGTTCACGAAGCCGCGCAGCATCTGGCTTTCCGGGTCGAAGATCGCCCGCTCGATGGCAGCGCTGGCGCGCGCCGGCACCCAGGGCGGATTGCACACCACCAGCGGCGCGCGGCCCGGCGGAAAGAGATCTTGTTGCACGACCTCCACTCGCGCCAGCAGGCCGAGTCGCTCGAGGTTTTCGCGGGCGCAGGCCAGCGCCCGTGGCTCCAGTTCAGTGGCGATNNAAGTATTCGTTGCGCACTGGCGCAAACACGCCGTAGTGCGGATGAATGCGCGCGTCGAGCGCGGCAATGGCAATGCCGTTCTTGCGCCACTCGTGGGCGCCGATCAAGCCGAGCAGTTCGCGCAGCGAGGCGACGAAGGCTTGTCCGCCGGGACCGTAGGCCTCTAGACAAGCCAGCTTGACGTCGGGCGCGCGGCGCAGCGGCACCGTGTAGTCGGCGTCGAAGGGCAGCAGGAGCATCCCCAGCGTACGGGCGCGTTGCAACTGCGTCAGGCGATGGCGATGGAAGGCGTCGACCGGAGCGCCCGCGGGCACGTCCTTCCTGGCCGGCTTGTTCGGCTTGCGGTCGACGCGCCGCGCCATCGCCAGCAGCAACTGGCGCGCGTTCTGGAAATCNNGCCGTGATGGTGTCGTCGGCAATGACCACGCGTTTGGGCGGCGGCAGCGCCGCTTCCGAGCGCCACAGCGCGGCGCGCGTTTGCTCGTCTTCAGTCCAGGTGATGGTCGGCTGTTCGCTCATGGGCGCATCTTCGCACGCCACCGGCTTATGCGGCGCGCTTTTCGCGCGTCGCGGCACCGCTATCGCGCGAGCGCTTGGCTTCGTCGAGCAGAAAGCGCTGATAGTCGTCGAGGTCGCCATCGAAGGGTTCGATGCCACCGCGCGAAACCAGCCAGAATTCGTCGCACACGGCGCGCAACAGGGCGCGATCGTGACTGACCAGCATGACCGTGCCCTCGAACTCGTTGAGCGCGACGCCGAGCGCCTCGCGGGTCGACAAATCGAGGTGGTTGGTAGGTTCGTCGAGCAAAAGCAGATTCGGCCGCTGCCAGACGATCATGCACAGCACCAGCCGCGCCTTCTCGCCGCCGCTCATGGTGCCGACAGGCTGCTTGACCATCTCGCCGCCGAAGTTGAAGGTACCGAGGAAGTTGCGCAAATCCTGCTCGCGGCCGGCGACGTAGCCGCGCCCGGCGGCGGTGGTTTCCCTGGCCAGCCGGATCATGTGCTCCATCGGCGTATCCTGCGGGCGCAGCACGTCGAGTTCCTGCTGCGCGAAGTAGCCGATGTTCAGCCCCCGACCGACGGTGATTTCGCCGCTGATCGGCGACAGATCGCCGGCGATGGTCTTCACCAGCGTGGACTTGCCCTGACCGTTGGCGCCGAGGATGCCGATGCGCTGGCCAGCATGCACCGAGCGATTGATGTTGCGCACGATTACTGTCGGCGCCGTGTTGGTGGCCGCGTCGGCGGGCGGCGGGTAACCGAAGCTGGCGTTCGACATCGACAGCATCGGATTAGGCAGATTGTCCGGCTCCTGGAACTCGAAAGTGAATTCGGCATCGGCCAGCACCGGCGCGATCTTCTCCATCCGCTCCAGCGCTTTGACCCGGCTTTGCGCCTGCTTGGCCTTGCTGGCCTTGGCCTTGAAACGGTTGATGAACAATTGCAGGTGGGCAATCTTGTCCGCCTGCTTGGCCATCGCCGCCTGTTGCAGCAGCATCTGCTCGGCGCGCATGTCTTCGAAGGCACTGTAGTTGCCGCCGTAGCGCACCAGCTTGGCGTTGTCGATGTGTAGCGTGACCAGGGTGATCGCGTCAAGGAATTCGCGGTCGTGGCTGATCACGATCAGCGTGCCGGCGTAGCGCTTGAGCCAAGCCTCCAGCCACACCAGCGCGTCGAGATCGAGGTGGTTGGTCGGTTCATCGAGCAACAGCAGATCGGACGGGCACATCAATGCCCGCGCCAATTGCAGGCGCATCCGCCAGCCGCCCGAGAAACTGTTGACCGGCTTGGCGAGTTCGCTCACCTTGAAGCCGAGGCCGAGAATCAGCGCCTGAGCGCGGGCTTCCGCGTCGTGAGCGCCGGCATCGTGCAAGTCCATGTAGGCATGGGCCATGCGCATGCCGTCTTCGGCTCCCTCGGCGGCATACACCTCGTTTTGCGCCGCCAGTAACACGCTGTCGCCTTCGATGACGAATTCGGTTGCGCTCTGCGCGGTCTCCGGCATGTCCTGCGCCACCTGCGCCATGCGCCACTGCGGCGGGATCGAACAATCACCGCCGTCCTCGTGCAGGGTGCCATTGAGCAGCCCGAACAAGGTCGACTTGCCGGCGCCGTTGCGGCCGACCAGGCCCACCTTCTCGCCGGGATTGAGCGTGACGGAGGTATTGTCCAGCAGCACCTTGGCGCCGCGGCGCAGGGTGACGTTCTTCAGGANNGCCGAAGCCGGTCAGCGACCGCCAAGCCAGCGCGCGGCAACGTCGAGCATGCGGTTGGCGAAGCCCCATTCGTTGTCGAACCAGATCAGAAGATCGGCCAGGCGCTGGCCGGCGACGCGCGTCAATCCCGCGTCGACGATGGCCGAATAGGCGCTGTGGTTGAAGTCGATCGAGGCATGTGGCTCGTCGGTGCAAGCCAGCAACCCTGCCAGCTGACCTTCGCCGGCAGCGCACAGGCAGCGGTTGATTTCGGCCGCATCGACATCACGCGCCAGCGTCACCGCAACGTCGATGGCCGAGACATTGGTCACCGGCACGCGAATCGCCTTGGCCTGGACACGGCCGGCCAGCGCCGGCAGCAAGCGCTCGACACCGCGAGCAAGCCCCGTGGTCACCGGAATCATCGACTGCATGGCCGAGCGCGTGCGCCGCAACTCGGTGTGATGATAGCCGTCGATCAGCGGCTGGTCGTTCATCACCGAATGTAGCGTCGTCAGCGACACTTGTTCCAGGCCGAAGGCACGCTCGAGCAG
>PMIF01000274.1:0-19449 GCA_003157035.1 Rhodocyclaceae bacterium | reverse complement strand
CCGTCGATGCGCAGGCCGTCGCCTTCGATCTCGACCTGGCCGGGGAAGCGACCATGATTGGAATCGAAGCGCGTCAGATAGGCCATGCTCTCGAGATCGGCCGGCTCGTTGATCGCTACCACCTGCATGCGCTCGCGCAGCGGCGATTCATGCAGCGCCCGCAACAGGCAGCGGCCGATGCGGCCGAAGCCGTTGATGGCAAGACGTAAAGACATGGCGCTTTGTTCCCGGCAGATCAGAACTTGCGATTATGACTTGCCGAGCAGGGTCTGGGGGCTGACTTGCTTTAGACCGAAGCCGCCTCGGCCAGCAGCCAGCGGCGGAACGCCGCCACAGGCGCGCGGCGGGCCACGGCTTCGGCAGTGACCAGGAAATAGGCGTAAGGCGACGGCAGAGCAAGGTCGAACGGAATCGCCAGTCGACCGGCGGCGACATCCGCCGCCACCAGCAGTTTCAGCACTAGAGCGACACCCTGGCCGGCCAGGGCCGCCTCAAGCGCCAGCACCGAGTTCGAGAAGCGTGGCCCCCGATCCGCATCGATATCCGGCAAGCCCGCTGCCTGTAGCCATGCCGACCACAGCGACTGGCGCGTTTCGTCACCGATGGTCTCATCGTGGATCAGCACGTGATCACGCAGGTCGGCAGGCGCACGCAGCGGCGAGTCGCCCGCGAGCAGCGCCGGGCTGCAGACGGCCACGTACTCGGGGGCAAAAATCCGCTCGACGCTGTAGCCCGGATAGCTGCCGGTACCGTAGCGTATGGCCACGACGCTGGCGTCGTGCCGGGGATCGATCAGTGCTTCGTCGAACAACGCCGTTTCACCGCGCCGATCGACGCTGTCCGGACCGCTGGATAGCCGCAGCTCGACCTCCGGATGCACCGAGGTGAATCGCGACAGCCGCGAGATCAGCCACTGCGTGGCAAATGAAGGCGGCGCGGTGACCGTCAGGTTGCTGCTTTGCTGCTGCCTGGTTGTATCCACTGCCGCCGCCAGACAATCGAAGCCTTCGCGCACTTTCGGCAACATGGCCAACGCATGATCGGTCAGTTCGAGCGCGCGGGTCAGGCGACGGAACAACGGCACGCCAAGATAGCTTTCGAGCCCCTTGATCTGCTGGCTGACAGCGGCCGGCGTCACATGCAGTTCCTCGGCGGCCTTCTTGAAACTGAGATGGCGGGCGGCGGCCTCGAAGGCGCGCAATACGGCAAGCGGCGGAAGGCGATAGGCCACGGTGGTTGCTTAAGCGTTGCTAATGCATCGCATGATAATTGGTCGTTTGCCGCCCGACAACGCGGCCACTATATTGGCCGAGTCACTCTCTCATCGTCCACTGGAAGGAAACGAAACATGAATCGCCCTTTGCTCGTCGTCGCCTTGTCGACCCTAGCGCTTGCCGCCTGCAGCCCGAAGCAGGAAGCCACACCGCCGGCCCTGCCAGCGCCCGCGGCCGTAGCGGCACCGGCGCCGGTTGCCCCGGCCAGCGAAGCATCGTCCCCGGCAACGCCCGCCGCAGCCAAGCCCGCTGAATTATCCCAGCCGGCAACCGGAGAGCCCAAGCTGCAACCCAAGTGAGCCTGGAATGCGTCGACTGACAGCACGCCACCGACGCTTAAGCTCCGCTTATTCGACGAACAAGAATTCGTCGTTCGTCGGCCCGCGTTTGACTTGCTAGATTAGAGATCTCCTCCACCGAACTCCTTGTACTGTGAGTTTGGTTTCAGAGCCCGCCTCGCGCGGGCTTTTTCTTGGCCCGGCTTCTCCGCTCGAGGAGGCCTTCGGCGGGCATTTGCGCTACTTGCGCAACGGCACAATGTAGCGACCGGGGCTTGGCCTTGCCGCCCGACATGCTCATACTGGCGTCCGACAGACACCCCAACTTTTTGGAAAGCATGCCATGGCCGACATCATCGAGGCTTCGATAACCGACTTGCGCCCGACACAATTGACCGTCGGCATGATCGAGGTTCGCGACAAGAAGAAGCATCTGGCATCGCTCACGCCCGCGGCGCAGCGTGAGTTCATGCAAGCGCACCCCATTCCGGCGGTCAAGGGACCGGCCGCGGCGTTTTATATCACCGATCACCATCACCTCGGCCGCGCCGCCCACGATGCCGAGGTCAAAATCGCCTTTATCGAACAGGTAGCGGATTTCTCAGCCAGCATGATCAGCGAATTCTGGCGCCAGATGGACGCCAACAAGTGGGTACATCCACTTGACGAATGTGGTGTGCGGCATACCTACGATCTGATCCCGCTGCATCTCGACAAATTGCGCGACGACATCTATCGCTCGCTGGCGGCCTACGTCCGCAATGCCGGCGGCTACGACAAGACGCCCACGGCCTTCGCCGAGTTTGTCTGGGCTGATTTCTTCCGCCGCTCGATCGCGATCGAGGATGTCACTGCCGACTTCTCGGCCAGCGTCCAACTGGCGCTGCAATTGGCGCACAGCGACGCGGCTCGGGGCCTGCCCGGCGCGCTAGAATCAAAAGGCAAATAGGGGGAGAACCGACATGAAGCTACGCGTTGTACTGACCGTCCTGGCCGCCACCATCGCCCATGGCGCCGCCGCCGAAGATCTGGTGCGCCTGGGTAACCTCAAGTTCGCCCACTATGGTGCCGTCTCCTACATGAAGGAGGTCTGTCCGAAATACGGCATCAAGCTCGAGGAGCGCATGTTCGCCAAGGGCCCGGACATAATGCCGGCCATCGTCTCTGGCGACATCGACATCGCTGCGCTGGCCTCGGACGGCGCCATCTCCGGTCGCGCCAACGGCGTGCCGATCTACACCGTTGCCGGTTTCGCCAGGGGCGGTGCACGTGTCGTCGCCGGCGTGGACAGCGGCATCAAGACCTTGAAGGACCTCAAGGGCCGCAAGGTCGGCGTCACCCGCGGCGGCGCCCAGGAACTGCTGCTGCTGGCCGAACTCGACAAGACGGGCCTGACCTGGGCCGACAAGCCGGGCAAGGACGTGCAGATCGTCTACCTCGCTTTCGCCGACCTCAACCAGGCGCTCGCCGGCAAGCAGATCGACGCCNNCAGGCCATCAACAAGAAGTTCGGCTTCGAGGTGATGAAGCCCTACGACACGGCCATGGGCGAACCTTACCGCCTGCTGGTGATGACGGAGAAGATGTACAACGACAACAAGGACGTGGCGCAGCGAGTGATGCAATGCTTCGTCGATTCGACTTCACGCTTCAAGCGCGACATGGCGCTGGCCGAGAAGTACGTGACACAGCAGATGTTCAAGGGCCAGATCAGCGGCGACGATTTCCGCGACGCCCTGGACAACGCCACCTACACCTACGACGTCAGCCTGCAGCACATCGGCACCACCACGGACTTCATGCAGAAGTATGGCGTCGGCCGCATGACCAAGCCGCCCAAGCCCGAGGAGTGGGTCAAGCTCGACCTGGTGCACAAGGCGATGGCCGACCAGAAGGTACAGTGAGCGTGAGTGCGACAGGTGGCCGCTTGAAGGCGCTGTTGCGCGGGCTGATCGTGCCCGCGATCGTGTTGGCGCTGTGGGAGGCGGCCGCCCGCGGCGGCCTCGTTTCGGCCATCGTCCTGCCGGCACCGACGGCGGTCGCTGCCAAGTGGTGGGCTTCGCTGCTGCCAAATCAACCCTATGATGCCGCGACCCAGGGCTACCTGGCCTGGCTGGTCTCAGGCGAGATGGTGCAGGACGCGGTGTCCACGCTCTACCGCGTGGTCGTCGGCTTTCTCGTCGGCGCCGGCCTGGCGCTGCCGCTGGGCCTGGCGATGGGGGCGACGCCCCGGGTGCACGACCTGTTCAATCCGCTGCTGCAAGTGCTGCGGCCGATTCCGCCGATCGCCTACATCCCACTGGCCATTCTCTGGTTCGGCCTGGGCAATCCGCCGGCAGTGTTCCTCATCGCCATCGGCGCCTTCTTTCCTGTGCTCGTGAACACCATCGCCGGTGTCCGCAACGTCGACGGCATTTACTTGCGCGCGGCGAAGAATCTCGGCGTCGGCCGCATGACGATGTTCACACGAATCATGCTGCCGGCAGCGACACCGTACATCCTCACCGGCGTGCGCATCGGCATCGGCACCGCCTTCATCGTGGTGATCGTCTCGGAGATGATCGCGGTGAACGACGGCCTCGGTTTCCGCATTCTCGAGGCGCGCGAGTTCATGTGGTCGGACAAGATCATCGCCGGCATGTTCATGATCGGCCTCATCGGCCTGGCCATCGACAGCGGCGTCAGCCGCCTCAATAGCCACCTGCTGCGCTGGCATCGCGGCCTGGAGCACTGATCTGATGAGCGAGGCCCAGATCCGCATCGAGCAGGTTGGCAAGGTCTTTCAGGCCAAGGACCACGACGTCGTCGCCCTGCGCAACATCGAGCTGGAGATCGCCCGCGGCGAGTTCGTCTGCCTGCTCGGCCCGTCGGGCTGCGGCAAGTCGACCTTGCTCAACGCCATCGCCGGCTTCTCCCTGCCGAGTACCGGTGCGATCCGCGTCGACGGGCGGCCGGTCACCGCCCCCGGACCTGATCGGGGCATGGTCTTTCAGGAATACGCGCTGTTCCCTTGGATGACCGTGGCGGCCAACGTCGCCTTCCCCTTGCAGGTGCAAGGACGCCGTCGGCGCGAGATCGACACCCGCGTCGACGAATTGCTCGCTGTGCTCAAGCTCGGCGACTTTCGCGACCGTTTCCCCAAGGATCTTTCCGGCGGCATGCGCCAGCGCGTCGCCATCGCCCGGGTGCTGGCCATGGATTCGCCGATTCTGCTCATGGACGAGCCCTTCGGCGCCCTCGACGCCCTNNCGACCGCATCGTCGTCATGACCTACCGTCCCGGCTCGATCAAGCGCGACCAGCGGGTCGCCCTGCCGCGGCCGCGCGACCCTGCGGCGCCAGAGTTCAACGATCTCAAACGCGAACTGGGTACTTTGGTGATGGCCGAGCAACAGCGGCACGAGAACGACGAATTGAGCTCGGCCGCGGTCGACTAGCATCCGCCGGGCAAGCGAATACAATCGCGCTCCCAAGCACCAGCAAGTCCCCTTCCGTCAGCCCAGATGAAGCAGAACTACGACGAAGCCTCCTTCCGTGTACTCAAAGGTCTCGAGCCTGTGCGCGAAAGGCCGGGCATGTACACCCGCACCGACTCGCCGGCCCACATCATCCAGGAGGTCATCGACAACTCTGCCGACGAGGCCCTGGCCGGCAAGGCCTTGCACATCCACGTCTGCATGCATCGCGACGGTTCGGTCTCGGTCACCGACGACGGCCGCGGCATTCCGGTTGGCCTGCATGCCGAAGAAAAGGTTCCGGTAGTCGTGCTCGCCTTCACCCGCCTGCACGCGGGCGGCAAGTTCGACAAGCGCTCCGGCAACTCGGCTTACGCTTTCTCCGGCGGCCTGCACGGCGTCGGCGTGGCAGTGACCAATGCGCTGTCGACGCGCGTCGAGGTCGAGGTTCGCCGCGAAGGCAAGGTCCATTCGGTCACTTTCTCCGAAGGTGGCGAGAAGGTCTCGAAATTGGAAGTCGTCGGCAGTTGCGGCCGGCAGTCCGGCACCCGCGTACGGGCCTGGCCGGACGCGAAATATTTCGACACCGCCAAGGTGCCGCAGACCGAGATGGAGCGGCTGCTGCGCTCCAAGGCCGTACTGCTGCCCGGTGTCGCCGTGGTGCTCGAAGTCGAACAAGCCGACGGCAGCATGCTGACCAAGACGTGGCGCTATCCCGACGGGCTGGCCGGCTATCTCGCCGAACTCGCCGGCGGACTGGAGGCCGTGGCACCGATCTACGCCGCCGAGCAGTACGCCAGTGGTGACGACGCGTCGTTCGCCGAGGGTGAAGGCGCAGCCTGGGCGCTGGCTTGGTTCGCGGAGGCAGTGGCCTCGGAATCCTATGTCAACCTGATCCCGACCGTCGCTGGCGGCATGCACGAATCCGGCCTGCGTGGCGGCGTCTTCGATGCGGTGAAGAGCTTTATCGAGCACCATGCACTGCTGCCCCGGGGCGTCAAGCTCCAGCAGGATGATGTCTGCGGCAAAATGGCCTTCGTGCTCTCGGCGCGCATCCTCGACCCGCAGTTCCAGGGCCAGGTGAAGGAGAAGCTCAATTCACGCGAGGCCGTGAAGCTGGTCGCCAGTCAAGTACGCGATCCGCTGGAGATCTGGCTCAACTCGCACGTCGAAGCCGGTAAGGCCATTGCCGAACTATCGATCAAGCAGGCCCTGGCGCGCCAGAAGAGCGCGCAGAAGGTGGAAAAGCGCAAGCAGTCGGGCGTTGCGGTGCTGCCAGGCAAGCTCACCGACTGCGAGTCCACCAACATCGCCGAGAACGAACTGTTCCTGGTCGAAGGCGACTCGGCCGGTGGCTCGGCAAAGATGGCCCGCGACAAGGAAACCCAGGCCATATTGCCGCTCCGGGGCAAGGTGCAAAACTCGTGGGAAATCGAAGCCAACCGGCTGTTCGCCAACGCCGAGATCCACGACATCGCCGTTGCCCTGGGCATCGATCCTCACGGACCAACCGACGCGCCGGAGCTGGCCGGCCTGCGCTACGGCAAGGTGGTCATCATGTCGGATGCCGACGTCGATGGCGCCCACATCCAGACGCTTCTGCTCACCCTTTTCTACCGCCACTTTCCGGCGCTGATCCGCCGCGGCCATGTGTACATCGCCCAACCGCCGCTGTATCGCGTCGATGTCCCGGCGCAAGGCAAGAAGCGCCCGGCGAAACGTCTCTACGCGCTCGATGAGGGCGAACTCACTGCGATCAGGGACCGGGTAGCCAAGGAGGGTGTCGCCCCCGACAAGATCGAGGTCGGCCGCTTCAAGGGCCTGGGCGAAATGAATCCCGAGCAACTGCGCGAGACGGCCATGGCGCCGGCAACGCGGCGCGTGCTGCCCGTCGCCGAACGCCTCGACGAAGGCGCAGGAGGCGAGACGCTGAAACTCTTCAACCTGCTGATGGGCAAAGGCGAGGCCGCCGGCCGCCGCGCCTGGATGGAGAGCAAGGGCCACCTGGTGGAAGCGGATCTATGAACATCGATCACGATACGCCCGATCTGTTCGACGCGCTGCCGGGCGAGCCACCCACGCCACCGCCTGCGGCACCACCCGCTGGCGACGACGGCGACTCGCTGCCGCTTGACCGCTACGCCGAGCTTGCGTACCTCTCGTATGCCATGAGCGTGGTACGCGGACGTGCCCTGCCGCAGGTCGAAGATGGCCTCAAACCCGTGCAGCGGCGCATCCTCTACGCAATGAACGAGATGCGTCTGGGCGCCTCATCCAAGCACGTGAAGTCGGCGCGCGTGGTCGGCGACGTCATGGGCAACTACCATCCCCACGGCGACGCCAGCATCTACGACACCATGGTGCGGGTGGCGCAGGATTTCTCGCTGCGCTATCCGCTGGTGGACGGCCAGGGCAACTTCGGCTCGCGCGACGGCGATGGTGCCGCAGCGATGCGCTACACCGAATGCCGCCTGACGCCGATCGCCGAACTGCTGCTTTCCGAGATCGACCAGGGCACGGTGGACTTCGTCGCCAACTACGACGGCACACGGACCGAGCCGCAATTGCTGCCGGCCCGTCTGCCCTTCGTCCTGCTCAATGGCGCCTCGGGCATCGCGGTGGGCATGGCCACCGAGGTTCCGCCGCACAACCTGCGCGAAGTCGCGGAGGCACTGAAGCTACTGATCAAGAAGCCGGAAGCCGCACTCGAAGAAGTACTGCCCCTATTGCCCGGACCAGATTTTCCAGGTGGCGGCCAGATCATTTCCTCGGCCGCGGACATTCGCGACGCCTATGCGGCCGGCCGCGGCGGTTTGCGCATGCGCGCCCGCTGGCACATCGAGGACCTCGCCCGCGGCCAGTGGCGCGTCATCGTCGACCANNGGACATTTCCCAGGAACAGAAGAACCTCAAGCAGGTGGTACTCGGCGTCCTCGATTCAGTGCGCGATGAATCGAACGACAAGGCACCGATACGGCTGGTGCTTGAGCCGCGAACGGCGAAGATTCCACAGAGCGAATTCATGGCCGTGCTGCTCGCCCACACCAGTCTCGAGGCCGGAGTGTCGATCAATTTGACCATGATCGGCCGCGATGGCCGACCGCAGCAAAAGCCGCTCCTGGCGATACTGCGCGAGTGGATCGAATTCCGCCATGTCACGGTCGAGCGGCGCAGCCGCCATCGCCTCGACGAGGTCCAGCGCCGGCTGCACATTCTCGACGGCCGCCTGGCGGTGTTGCTGAAGATCGAGCAGGTGATCCACTGCATCCGTGAATCCGACGCGCCGAAGGCCGATCTGATGGCCAGGTTCAGCCTGAGCGAAGTCCAGGCCGAGGATATCCTCGAAATTCGTTTGCGTCAGTTGGCTCGACTCGAAGGCATCAGGATCGAGAAAGAGCGCCAGGATCTGCGCGAGGAGGAAATCGGCTTGCAGAAGATCCTCGGTGATCGCAAGGAACTGACCAAACTGGTGACAAAGGAGATCACCGAAGATGCCAAGAAGTTCGGTGATGAGCGCCGGACCTTGATCGAGGCCGACTTGGCCACGGCAGCGGCCGAAGTGGCGCCTCCTGACGAACCCGTGACGCTGATCGTTTCCCAGAACGGCTGGGTACGAACCCGCCAGGGCCACGGCATCGACCCAAGCACGATTTCGTACAAGGCCGGGGACTTCCCCTTTCTGCTTGCGGAGTCGCGTACGGTCTGGCCGCTGGTCATCCTNNGCCCAGGCGCTCAGCGATTCGCCCGAGGCGCAATACCTGTTTGCCGGCACCGGCGGCTACGGCTTTGTCGCCCAGGTGGCCGACCTGATTTCGCGCCAGCGCGCCGGCAAGGCCTTCCTGTCGCTGGACAAGAATGAGAAACCGCTGCAGCCGGCAAGAGTTTCTGGCAATACGCTGGCGGCAATTTCGCAGACCGGCCGGCTGCTGATCTTCCCGCTTGACGAGCTGAAAGTGATGGCCAAGGGGCGCGGCCTGATGATTCTGGATCTGGCGCCGAAGGATGAGTTGGTCGGCATCGCCGTCGGCAGTGGCAAGTCATTCACCGTCACGGGTGCAGGGCGCGGCGGCAAGGCGACGACGTGGCAGGTTTCGAGCAAGGACATCGCCATTTATCGTGGCAGCAGAGCCCGCAAGGGCCATGCCATTCCGGCGAAGATACGGCCCGCCGGTTTGCTCGGTCAGTGAAGGGTCGGTTCGTCGGGCCCTGCGCGCAAGCCGACATTGAGCAACAGGACGCGATGACCAAGCATGACGACACTGCCACGGCGCCGATTGTTGCCGGTATCGCTGAACTCGAAAGCGTAAGTACGGCGCAGGGCCAGCGCGCCTTCGCCATCGCGTGCCAGCGCGAAGCCGGCGATGGCCACGGTATCGTCGAGGAATTGCAGATCTTCGCTGCTGCAGGCACGGCGCGCCGCCGCAACGGCGGCATCGCGCGCCTTCAGGCTGTCAAGCCACAGCCAGCCAACCGCGGCCAGCACGGCCAGACTGAGAATTTCTAGCGTAGGCACGGCCCGGGCCGTTGCCGATCAGGTCTGGCCGTTGAGAATACGCGCCTTGCTCTGTGCTTCCGCCTTGTTCATGGCGGTCATCTGCCGACCAAAGGCCTCGCGCTCAGCGGCGCTCCGCTTGGTCGCTTCGATGCTCTTTATGCAGCGCCAGCGCTTGCCACCCTTGGTATCGATCTGGCGCATTTCTTCCCTGGGGTGGTAGGAACGGCAGTGATAGCAATACAGGAGATTGTCGGCCATAGTTGGGGTAATAACTATTATTGGTTGACGTCGGGATGGCTAGGTTTCGTACTGGTTTTTTCGAATTCCTTATCGTATAGCCAACTGGACCTGCTTTCCAGCTCGCACGAAGGATCATTCAACCCAATGCCCCCCAGTTCAGTGGCGCGCCCGGCAGGATTCGAACCCACGACCCCCTGGTTCGTAGCCAGGTACTCTATCCAACTGAGCTACGGGCGCTGAAAGGAATGCGATTATACAGTCTTTCTGGCGGAGAAGGAGGGATTCGAACCCTCGATGCAGTTTTTGACCGCATGCTCCCTTAGCAGGGGAGTGCCTTCGACCACTCGGCCACTTCTCCGAAAACGGAGCGCGATGATACCGTTACGCGCCCCGACGGTCAAACTCAATTGCCGTCACGCTCCAGGCCAAACGCACGATGCAGCACGCGCACGGCAAGCTCGACGTACTTCTCGTCCACAACCACCGAAATCTTGATCTCGGAAGTCGAAATCATCTGGATGTTGATGCCCTCCTCGGCCAGGGCGCGAAACATCTTGCTGGCGACCCCCGGATGCGAGCGCATGCCGACCCCGACCGCCGACACCTTGCAGATGTGGTTGTCGCCCTCGATTGCGCGAGCGCCGACGTGCGGCTTGATCTGCTCGTCGAGGATCTTCTTGGTGCGCGCGTACTCGCCGCGCGGGACGGTGAATGAAAAGTCCGTTGTGCCATCATGGCCAACGTTCTGAATGATCATATCGACGTCGATATTCGCCTCGGCGATCGGTCCGAGAATCTGATAGGCGACGCCGGGGCGGTCCGGGACGCCCTGCACGGTCAACTTGGCCTCATCGCGGTTAAAGGCGATGCCGGAAATTATCGGTTGTTCCATATTGCTGTCTTCCTCGAAGGTGATGAGCGTGCCGTTGGTCTCCTGGCCTTCTTCCTCGAAGCTGGAGAGCACGCGTAATGTGACTTTGTACTTGCCGGCGAACTCGACGGAGCGGATCTGCAGCACCTTCGAACCCAGGCTGGCCATTTCCAGCATTTCCTCGAAAGTGATGCGATCCAATTTGCGCGCCTCGGGCACGATGCGCGGATCGGTCGTATAGACCCCGTCGACGTCGGTGTAAATCTGGCACTCGTCGGCCTTCAGCGCCGCCGCCAGGGCAACGCCGGAGGTATCTGAGCCGCCGCGACCCAGCGTCGTGATGTTACCGTGCTCATCGACCCCCTGGAAGCCGGCGACGACGACGACCGTGTCGCTGTCGAGGTCCCGGCGCATATTGGCATCCTCGATGTCGAGAATACGCGCCTTGGTGAAGGTGCTGTCGGTCAGCACCTTGACCTGGCTGCCAGTGTAGCTTTTCGCCTTGATGCCGATGTCTTGCAGTGCCATGGCCAGCAAGGCGATGGTCACTTGCTCGCCGGTCGATACCATGACGTCTAGCTCGCGCGGGTCAGGCTGCGGCGAAACGTCTTTGGCCAGGCCGATCAGCCGGTTGGTCTCGCCGCTCATGGCCGAGACGACCACCACCAGACGGTGCCCCAGCGCCTTCCAGCGCGCCACGCGGCGGGCGACATTGCGGATGCGTTCCGGCGATCCCATGGAGGTTCCGCCGTATTTTTGGACAATCAATGCCATAGGTCAGTCAGTATTCCGCAAAAGCCTTTGATTATAGAAACTTGTCTCGACCATGACTAGGTGCTAATTTTTTTTGCAAAAAAATGTAAAAATGCTAAAAAACTTCTTGTATGGCATTGCAATATTGTCTAAGCTACGCACATATGACTTCGGTTATACGCCCACCTACCGCCGTCATATATTTTTCGTTATTCTGAGAGGATAAATCCCATGAAGGCAGCAGAGAAACTAGATGTACGCGAGGTCCGCCGCAAGCTTGGCCTCAATCAGCAGCAGTTCTGGTCCAAGCTGGGCGTCACCCAAAGCGGTGGCTCCCGTTACGAGAGCGGCCGCAACATCCCGAGACCCGTCCAGCAATTGCTCAGACTCGTCCATGTCGAGCAGATCGACGTTGCCAAGGTCAGGCGTGAAGACTTCGAGGTCGTCGAGTATCTGAAGTCGAATGACCCCGATTTGTTCAAGAGCCTGAAGAAACAGGCCCGCTCCTCCATTCGCAAGGCCGCCTGAGTTCCCGTGTCAGTTAGGGGCTGACTTCGACAGTCAGCCCCGTTTCCCTTGTAATTCGCCCAGCAACATCGGCCAGCAACTCGACTGGGGCCGCTGCCAGCCGTTCCGCTCCCGCTTGCGCCGATGGCCGTGCCAGGCCGTACAGGTGTACCCCACGCAGATGATCGCGGCATGACGCTATCAGCCCGATCAGCGCCGACAGGTGCTGCTCCGACGGCAACTTGCCGTCGAGCGAAAACAGGCAGGTTTGCACCCAGGTTGGGCACAACCGGGCCGCCAGCAGCAAACGCTTCGCCACCAGGTCGGGACGCTGACGAACACCATTGATGCGTTCCATCGTGGCGGCATCCCCGGCATCGACCTTGAACCAGACTTCACCGTCGACGGTACCGAGCCGCATCAGGCCGCGCTTTACAGCGGCGCGATTGACCAGGCTGCCATTGGTGATCAGGCGCAACTTCACCGAACCGAGCAAGCCGCGCTGCCGCAGTGCAGCAATAGCAATATCGACCGCTTGCGGAAATTCCGCGGCACTGGTCGGCTCACCATTGCCCGAAAATGCGATGTCGACCAGCCGACGGTGTTCGGCGGCCACTCGCCGCAGCAGAAAATCGCCTGTGATAATGTCGTCAAGCAGCCGATCAAGCTCCTCTGACAGCCGGTCGAGGTCGATCGGTGGAGGTCCGCCACGCTGCAGATTGGGCACCTGGCAGTAGATGCAGTGCCAGTTGCAGGCACTGTTCGGATTCAGGTTGATGCCGACGGAAACACCGCCCGCCCGGCGCGAAACGACCGGGTAGACGTAGGTCATCCCCTCACTGTCGCGAGTGTGGTCACCGATCGTCAGTTCGAGCTTGCTCGAGGTCATCGCACGCAGTGCCGATATAATCATCAATTCTGAGCTTACCATCGAAGTCATGCAGATAACTCGCCGCCTGGAGTTCGACGCCGGCCACCGCATTCCCGATCATGACAGCCAATGTCGCCATTTGCATGGCCACCGCTATGCGATCGAGATCACGCTTTCCGGTCCGGTGGTCAAGGCCGATGGGCGCAGCGACAACGGCATGGTGATGGATTTTTCGCTGATCAAGAGACTCGCTGCCAAGTACGTTGTCGACCGCTGGGACCATGCCTTCCTGGTCTATCGCGGCGACGAAGCAGTGGTCCGCCTCCTAGCTGCCCTGCCCGAACACAACACCGTCATCCTCGATGCCGTGCCAACGGCGGAGAACCTCGCGGCGATCGCATTTGCGACCCTGGCACCCATTTTTCGCCAGCACTACGGCACTCGCCTGGGCCTCGAACGCATCCGCATTTACGAAACGCCGAACTGCTGGGCGGACGCAACCGCCCCAGACTGCGCGGCCGGCGCGCCGTAGTAGAATCCAGCGCCGACCAACGGGGGAAGAGTGGCAGAGTGGTCGATTGCACCGGTCTTGAAAACCGGCGATGGGCAACCATCCGTGAGTTCGAATCTCACCTCTTCCGCCAATGCTGATCTGGCCACAGCTTTCCCAGCCAGGAACTCAGCTGCCTGGCTGATCAACCCGAGCCAGCTCCGCCTGGTGCGACCAATCTGACACCGTCCTTATCCGAGCTAGGACGGGGGCAAGGTTTACCTATTGCTAAAGTCAGACTCTTGCTAGACTTGTACATTTGGCCGGCTAGTCCCGGCGACAGGGAAACGCAGTGACTGGAAAAATTCTGTTGGTCGAAGACAATCCCGATGACGAGTTTCTCGCTCTGCGGGCACTAGAGAAGAACAACGTCGCCAACGAGGTTGTCGTCGCCCGGGACGGCCTCGAAGCGCTGGACTACTTGTTCGGCGAGGGCTCGCGGGCAGGACAGGCGCCGCTCGTCCCGGAGGTGATTTTGCTTGACCTGAAATTGCCCAAGATCGACGGCCTCGAGGTTCTGCGCCGCATCCGTGCCGACGAACGCACGCGACGCATTCCAACAGTGATTCTCACCACCTCGAACGAAACGCTGGACATCGAGACCAGTTACGACAACGGCTGCAACAGCTACATCCGCAAGCCGGTCGACTTCGAGCAATTCATTGATGCCGTGCGCCAACTCGGTCTCTACTGGTTGGTGCTGAACAGGACCGCCAGGGCGAATACGCTCGCCTCCTGATGCCCCCGACAACCACGCCCGTCAACCTCCTGTTCGTCGAAGACGTCGAGGACGACGCGCTGCTTATTCTGCGTGAATTGCGCCAGGGGGGTCTGCGGGTCCAGCACCAGCGCGTCGATTCAAGACAGACGCTGGAAGTAGCTCTGGCCGAGCAAAGCTGGGACATCGTGGTCACGGACCACAACATGCCTGGCTTCGACTCTGCGGCGGCGCTCGAGATCGCACACCACCACGATCCGGACTTGCCGGTGATCATCGTCTCGGGCAGCATCGGCGAGGAAGCTGCCGTGGAAGCGATGCGCCGGGGCGCCAAGGACTACATCATGAAGGACAACCTGCGCCGCCTGGTGCCCGCGATCCGCCGGGAACTGGACGACGCCGGGGCCCGCCAGGCACGCCGCCACGCTGAAGAGACGATGCAGCACCTGGCACTGCATGACGCCCTTACCGGCCTCAGCAACCGGGCGAGCTTCCTGCGCGCGCTCGACGAATTGCTCGACCGGGCGCGTGGCCAAAATACCCATCACAGTTTGCTGTTTCTCGATCTGGACCAGTTCAAGGTTGTCAACGACACCTGCGGCCACCTCGCCGGTGACGAAATGCTCAAGCAGCTGGCCGGTGTTCTGCAGCGCCCGGTTCGTGCCAATGACCACCTCGCCCGCCTGGGTGGCGACGAATTCTGCATCCTGCTCGAAACCTGCTCGCTGGAGCGCGCCCGGGAGATTGCCGAGGCGCTGCGCATCGCCGTGCACGAATTCCGCTTCGTCTGGAATGGCAAGCTGTTTTCGGTTGGCGTCAGCATCGGCATCGTCGGCATCGACGGCGACAGCGGCAGTGCCAACGATATTCTCAGCGCCGCCGATATCGCCTGCTACGCGGCCAAGGACCACGGCCGCGACGCAATCCAGGTCTACGAACGGGACGATCTGGATCTGACCCGGCGGCGCGGCGAAATGCACTGGGTCAGCCGCATCGACGACGCCCTGCATGGTGGCCATTTCCAGCTGTGGCGCCAGCCCATCCTGTCACTGGCGGGCGAGGATAATGGCTGCATCCATCATTACGAGCTGCTGCTGCGCATGGTGGACAAGGATGGCAGCATCTTGCTGCCCGGGTCCTTCCTGCCTGCCGCCGAACGCTACGACCGCATGCGCGATATCGACCGCTGGGTTGTGAACAAGGCCCTGGAATATATCGGCCAGTTCGGCGAATCCGGCGAGCAGTTCCACGCCATCAACTTGTCCGGCGCGTCAATGGGCGACGCCAGCCTGCGCGAATTCGTCAGCAGCCGAATGGCCGTCCACGGTGTCGCCCCGCGCAGCGTCTGTTTCGAGATCACCGAAACGGTCGCCATCGCCAACTTCAAGGCGGCGGTCGAATTCATGGACAACCTGCGGCAGATCGGTTGTCGTTTCGCCCTCGACGACTTCGGCAGCGGCCTGAGTTCGTTCGCCTATCTCAAGTCTTTGCCGGTGGACTTGATCAAGATTGACGGCAAGTTCATCCGCAACCTGCGCCACGACCCGATGGATCGCGCCATCGTCGAGGCCATTCACCGCGTCGCCCACGTCGCCGACTTGCTAACGGTGGCCGAGTTCGTCGAGGATGCCGAATTGATCGAGATCCTGCGCGCCATCGGCGTGGACTTCGCTCAAGGCTACGGCGTCGGCAAGCCCGAACCCGTGGCGGCATATGGCTGGCGGCAGGTGGCAAACGGCGCGCCGTAGGTACCGATTGGTCGGGGAGCCAGCGATTGTGGTCATGAAACTCCTGCATCCCCGTTTGCCACTGCTGTGGCTTGCCCTGGCCGGCCTGCCGCTGCCGGCAACGGCCGAGGACTCCCTGCTTCTGATGCTCTCCGGTGACGAGCAACTCGTCAGCATCGCTACCGGATCGCCGCAGCCCGTATCCAAAGCACCGTCGGTGGCCACGGTCATTACCGCCGAGGACATCAAAGCTACCGGCGCCACGGACTTGAGCGAAGTGCTGGAGACGGTACCCGGCCTGCATGTCTCGCGTAGCGGTTTCCTTTGGAAACCGCTCTACTCGATTCGCGGCATCCTCACGGAAGTCAATCCGGAAGTGCTGGTGATGCTCAACGGCATCCCCATGACCAATGGCTACTACGGCGACCGGGGTCGCCTGATGGGCGGCTTCCCGCTCGAGCATATTTCCCGCATCGAAGTGATTCGCGGCCCGGGTTCTGCCCTCTATGGCGCCGAGGCGGTGTCGGGTGTGATCAATATCGTCACCAAGACCGCCGAAGAAATTGACGGCACCGAAGCAGGATTGCGCGCGGGCTCCTTCGACACCTACGACGGCTGGATCCAATATGGTAACAACGGCGGCGAGGTCGCCGTTGCCGCCTACCTGCGCCTGGGACACACCGACGGCTTTCACGGCACGGTGGCAGCCGACGCCCAGACCGCGCTCGACGGCGCCTTCGGCACTCACGCGTCCAATGCGCCTGGTCCTGTCAATGTCGGCTACGATTCAATCGACGCACGGCTGGACCTATCGCACGAAAAGTGGCGCTTTCGCGCCGGTTACATCGGCCGACCCAATCTGGGGGTGGGCGCGGGCGTCGCGGACGCGCTTGACCCGCTAACCAAAGGTGACGCGCACTACACGAACGCCGATCTGACCTGGCACGACGCCAAGTTTGCCCAGGATTGGGATGTATCCTTCCAGGCAAGCTATTACGACATCGCCGACACCAATACCGATGTCACCCTCTTCCCGGCCGGATCTGCCCTGCCATTGCCGCTGCCCGGTGGCAAGGGTTCCACCATTGGCATGGTCGGTCGCCCCCACGATTGGGAGCAGCAGGAACGCTTCGGCCTGTCTGGCCTGTACACCGGCCTCGAAAGGCACAAGTTGCGGCTCGGTAGTGGGTACAACGTGGACGACGTGTACAAGACCACGGAAAGCAAGAACTTCACATTCGCAGGCAATCTGCCGGTGTGCATCAACCTCGACTGCTCGATGGTCACGTCCACTCAGGCCAACGGGCTGCTCTTCCTGTCGCCGCATCTGCGTCACTCCTACTATGCATACGCCCAGGATGAATGGCCTTTCGCGCCCGACTGGACCCTGACCGCCGGGGTGCGCCACGATCGCTATTCCGACTTCGGCGGCACGACCAATCCGCGCCTTGCCGTCGTCTGGGACACGGCCTACAACCTGACCAGCAAGCTAATGTTCGGTCGGGCCTTTCGGGCACCGACTTTCGTCGAGTTGTACACCCTCAACAATCCGACGTCACTTGGCAATCCAAATCTCAGGCCCGAGACTATCAACACCACGGAACTGGCCTTCTCATGGCAAGCGAAGCCCAACCTGAAGACGGGGCTTAGCCTGTTCCGCTACCAGATGAAGAACGTAATCCGCTGGATCGCGAATGCCAATCCGACCTCCGGCAACACTGCTCAGAACGCCGGCAACCAACACGGCAATGGTCTGGAACTGGAATTCGCCTGGGATGCCGCTGCGGACGTGCGCCTCTCCGGCAACTACGCCTATCAGCACTCCATCGACGAGAATACGAACCAGGATGCCGGACTGGCGCCCCACCATCATGCCTATCTGCGCACCGATTGGCGCTTCGGTATGGGGTGGTCGCTTTCCGGTCAGGTCAATTGGGTGGCCGATCGCTCGCGCCAGGCCGGCGATACCCGGCCGAAGATCGCCGATTACATGACCGCGGACCTCACATTACGCACCACCCAACTGCGCAAGGATTGGGAGCTGGCCCTCTCCGTGCGCAACCTCTTCAACGCCAATGCCCGCGAGCCGACCTCCGGTTCCTCGGCCATCAACATCCCCAACGACCTGCCCCTGCCGGGACGCAGCCTGTATGTGGAATTGCGGTACCGCCTCTGAGACCATGCGTTCCCCTTGGAACTTCACCAAGCTTGTCGCCCTGATGCTCTGCCAGCTGTGGCTTACCCTGGCTGCCTTGCCGCTGCCGGCAACGGCCGAGGACTCCCTGCTTTTGATGCTCTCCGGTGACGAGCAACTCGTCAGCATCGCCACCGGTGCGCCGCAGCCGGTATCCAAGGCACCGTCAGTAGCAACGGTCATTACTGCCGAAGACATCAAGGCCACGGGTAGCACGGACTTGAGCGAGGTGCTGGAGACGGTGCCCGGCCTGCATGTCTCGCGCAGCGGCGGCATGTGGCAACCGCTCTATTCGATTCGCGGCATCTTGACGCAAAGTAACCCGGAAGTATTGGTGATGGTCAATGGCGTCCCGATCACCAACGGCTTTTATGGCGATCGCGGTCGTCTGATGGCAGGTTTCCCACTTGAGAATATTTCCCGCATCGAAGTGATCCGCGGACCCGGCTCCGCGCTCTACGGCGCCGAGGCCGTTTCAGGTGCAATCAACATCGTCACCAAGACAGCGAACGAGATCGACGGCACCGAAGCCGGTCTGCGCGCCGGTTCTTTCCAGACCTACGATGCCTGGATCCAGCATGGCGGCAAGTGGGGCGACGTCGATATCGCCGCCTACCTGCGCCTGGGACGCACCGACGGCTTCGATGGCACCATCCAGGCCGACGCCCAAACGGCGCTGGACAGAACCTTCGGCACGCGGGCCTCGCGCGCTCCCGGACCCATGGGTACCGGCTACGATTCCATCGATGCCCGATTGGATCTGGCGCGCGAAAAGTGGCGCCTTCGCGCCGGCTTTATCGGCCGTCCAAACAACCATGCCGTTGGCTCTGGTATCGCAGATGCGCTCGACCCGACGACCAAAGGTAACGCCCATTACGCCAATGCAGACCTGACCTGGCACGACGCCCAGTTCAGCCAGAACTGGGATGTCACCGCCCAGGCAAGCTATTACGATATCGCCGAGACCAATACCGATGTCACCCTGTTTCCAGCCGGATCCGCGTTGCCGTTGCCGCTGCCGGGTGGTGCAGCCTCGACCATCGGCATGGTGGGACGGCCCCAACACTGGGAACGGCAGGAGCGCCTGAACCTGTCGGCGCTCTATGGCGGCTTCGCAAGGCACAAACTGCGGCTGGGGGCCGGCTACAACCGCGACGACCTGTACAAGGTCACCGAGACCAAGAACTTCACTTTCATCGGCAGCACGCCATTCTGTGTAGACCTGAGCTGCTCAATCGTGACGGCGACTGCGTCAAATGGCCTCTACTTCCTGACCCCACATTCGCGGCGCTCGCTCTACACCTTTGTTCAGGACGAATGGTTCCTGGCGCCCGATTGGTACCTGACCGCCGGCGTACGCCAAGACCACTACTCGGATTTCGGCGCCACTACCAATCCACGCGTCGCCGTAGTCTGGGACACTGCCTACAACCTCACCAGCAAGCTGATGTTCGGCCGCGCCTTCCGCGCTCCATCGTTTACTGAACAATACAACATCAACAACCCGACGGCTCTCGG
>PMIF01000083.1 GCA_003157035.1 Rhodocyclaceae bacterium | reverse complement strand
TATGCCATTACCGATTCAACACATCCTGGGAATCTTCGTCGACAACGTGAAGAAGCGTGGCAGCGTGCTGCCGCTGTCCAAGCGCACAGCCACGGGCTGGGCCAAGGGGCTCGACCTGCCGCGCGGCGGCGAGACCGTGCTTTACACCGGCCACATGTACCAGATGATCCCGGCCATCGACGCCATGGCTTCCCAAATGGCCCTGCTCGAAAACTCGTTCCTGACCAGGTTCTTCGGCATCGGCCGGGTGATGAACAAGTTCATCAGCCTGTCGTTCTTCATGGGCCTCACCGCGTCGGCGAAGAAGATGGAGCATTCCAACCAGGTGCTGCGCGACATCGTTGGCCTGCTGCGCGAGGCGGACGTCAAGTTCGGCTATCTCTATGAAGACGAGTTCTACGCCGGCGCGCTGCTCTACGACGATGGGCTGGACGAATCCTTCGGCAACCATGCCCGCCGCGTCGCCGCGCATCTGAAGAAGCTGGGCGTCAAGCGCCTGATCACCGTCGACCCGCACACCACCAAGATGCTTCGCCAAGCCTACCCGCACTTCGTCAAAGATTTCGACATCGAGGTGGTGAACTATCTCGAAGTGCTGGCGCAGAAGCATCCCGAGGCCGCGAAGAAGATGAATGGCGAAGTCGTGGTGCACGACTCCTGCGTCTATGCGCGCTACGAGAACATCTGCGAGCAGCCGCGCGAACTGCTGCGGGCGGCAGGCATCACCGTGCGCGAACCGGAACTGTCCGGCAAGTCAACGCATTGCTGCGGCGGACCGCTGGAGTCGCTCTTCCCGGCCGAGGCGCATCGAATAGCCGGCAATCGCGTGGATCAGCTCGAAGCCGAGGGCAAGAACGTGGTCACCATGTGTCCGTTCTGCTGGGTCAACCTCAGCAAGACCGCCGGCGATAGGCTGGTCATCAACGACATCGCCAGCACGCTGGCCGCCGGCCGTCGGCAAGCGTCGTCGAGCAGCGGTCAGTAGCGCGGAGTTGGCCGGCGAGCGGGCAGAGCAATCGCCAACCGCGACCAGGCTGTCCTACTTCCGTTCGCCGAAGTGAAACAGGTTGAATAAGTCGCCGATCGCCGGCCGTTAACACCAAGCGCCGGCCCGGCGCCCGCCGTCACGGAACGGTCATATACGGCCAGTATCCTCGCCCGCTCTCACGATCGGGACATGTCATGAAGCGCCAACGCCCCTTGCAGATGATCTTCGCCGGCATGCTGCCGGCACTCTTCTCTTCGGCGGCGTCGCCGGCTTCCTTCGCCCCCGGCGATCTGCTCATCTATCGGGTCGGCGACGGCCTTACCAGCCCCAGTGCCAGCAACACCGCCTATCCAGTGTTTCTGGACGAGTATCGCCTGGACGGGACCTTCGTCCAGTCCATTGCGCTACCCGCCAGCGGAGCGAACGCGCTGACGTCGACCAACGCCGCCGACGTCGGCCTGATCAATCGTTCGGCGAACGGCCTATGCCTGACGCTGACTGGAGTCTCGGTGGATTCCGGCTCGGGCACAACGGGCCAGCAGCGTGCCGCTTCATTCATGCTGCCCAGCGGTGCGCCGGACACGACGACAGACGCTTCCACCACCGTGGTCAAGTTGGGAACCTTCGCCTATCTCGACGACTCCGTGCGCTCATCCGTCAGCAGCGATTGCAGCCAAGTTTGGATTAGCGGCAACTACACCAGCAGTTCCTACACGCGTGGCATCTACTACATCGCCAAGGACGGCAGCGGCCTTGCGCAGCTCTTCGGCAGCAACGCCGTGCAAGGGCTGAGTATTGCCGGCACCCAGCTCTACGGCTCGATCGGTGGTGGCTCGGGGACGGTCAGCAAGGTCGGCAGCGGCCTGCCGACATCCGGAGCCCAAACGCCGACGAGTTTGGGCATGACGACGAACAAGAACTATCGCAGCATCGCCTTCCTGGATCTCGACGGTTCGGTTCCGGGTGTCGATACCTTGTATGCGGCCAACAACAGTGATGGCAAGCTGGTCAAGTACTACGGTTCAGCAACCAGTTGGACCGCCGCCGGCTCGGTGAGCGTAGCGAAGATCACCGGCCTGATGGCCGTCGACATCGGCCACGGCGCGATCGCCCTGTTCTTCACCAACACCAACGACAACAAGCTGCAGGTCGTAGTCGACCGCGCCGGCCGTACCGGCTCGCTCGCGGGCACGCCGACGGATCTGCTGAGCGCGCCCACCGACGGTACGCTGCGTCGTGGCATTGCCTGGGCGCCGGAATCCTCGCCGGCCAGCGCGGCGCCGAATGCGCCGACCGGCGCCAGCTACAGCAACCTGGCCAGCAACGGCTTCACCGCCAACTGGACAGCCCCTGCGGGCGGCGCTGCCTTCTACGTGCTCGAGGTTTCCCACGATAGCTTCAGCAGCATCGACCAGACCCTGTTCGTCTATGGCGTCACCAGCAAGCAAGTCACAAATCTCACGACCAACGGCACCTACTCGTTCCGCGTCCGCGCCGTCAATAGCGCCGGCGCCAGCACCGATCTGACCTACTCGGGTTCGCCGGCCATCACCATCGATACCAGCAATACCTTGCCGACGATCAACGGCCTTGCCAACAATACGGCGCTGTCCGGCGTCAAGGACGATGCCGGCGATCCGCTGGCGACGAGCGGTTTAAGCTTCGCGGTGAGCGACCACGAGGACAGCGCCGGACAGCTCGCCGTCTCGGCGGTGTCGAACAACACTGCCGTCGTGCCCAACGCCAACATCAGCATCGTCAACAATATCGGCAGCGTCGTTCTGAAGATCGTGCCGGCCGCCGTCGGCAAGGCCGACATCACGGTCGGCGTCCAGGACGCCGGCGGGCTGGCGACGACGCGGACCATTCATTACGCCGCCTCGGCCAATACCGCCGGCGACGCCAATACCCGCTGGTATACCGGCCGCTCGGACGGCTCGACGGCGATACCGCTAAGCGACGGCACGACCATGCTGATCGGCGACGACGAAGCGCCGGTCCAGGATGCCTCGGGCAACGCCCTGGCCGGCGGCAATTCGCTGTCGGCCTATTCGCGTAGCGCCTCCGGCGCCCCGCTGGCAACGCTGATTCCGGATGGCATGGGTTCGGGCCTGGGACTCAGCGACCCCAGCATGCAGAGCTACGCGGGATGCACGGCTGCTGGCTACACGGGCGTGGAGAACAACAATTGCAAGGCCGACGGCGAAGTCGACATCGAAACGAGTTTTGCTATCGGCAACCGTATCTACGTCGCCGGCTCGCATTCGAACAACAAGAACGGCCACAGCCGGCCCGACCGCTGGCGCTTCTTCGCCCTCGACGTCAGCGGCTCGGGCGCATCGACGAGTCTGAACCTGGTCGGTTACTACAAGTGGCTGCGCGAGGATCTGCGCACTTGGGACAGCGGCAACAGTCACGGCCTCGGCGCCGACTACTTCGGCCTGGTTGCCAGCTCGAACGGCGGCAGCGGCCAACAACCGGAGAGGGCCACCCTTGACGGCTTTTCGATCGAAGGCATGACCACCAATCCCGGCGATACGGCGGTCTGGATCGCCTTCCGCGCGCCGCTTGTCGCCGCCCCCAACCAACCGCCCGTCAACTTCGGCGTTGCCGACGGCCGGGTCGATGCGCTGATCGTGCCGGTCACCAACTTCGCTGGTTTGCTGGCGGCGGACGGGGGCAACAAGGGCAGCAGCACTCTTGGCGCGCCCATTCGGCTAGACCTGGGCGGTCGCGGCATCCGTGAAATCCGCAAGAATGCCGCCAACCAATATCTGATCATCGCCGGCCCACCCGACAGCGCTACCGGCAGCGCGCCCCATGACTTCCGCCTTTATTCCTGGGACGGCAGCGTCGACAGCAATGGCTTGGCGACCAACCTATATCTGCGCAGCGCCAGCCGCCTGGCGGCGATCACGGCGCCCTACACCGAATGCGCGACCGAAGGCATCATGGCGCCGCCCGCGGACGTAAATGCGGGTGGCAGCGCCGACCTCATCAGCGATTGCGGCGATGCCGACTTCTATGGCGACGGCAGCGCGGCCAAGGATCTTCCCTACAACGAGTGGAAGAAGTTCCGCGCCGACACCGTGGTTCTTTCATCCATCGCGCAGACGATCACCTTCAACACCTTGAGCGATCGCACCTTGGGCTCCGGCAGCTTCACGCTCGGCGCCTCCGGCGGCGCCTCGACGAGCCCGGTGGTGTTCACGTCCTTGACGCCGACTGTCTGCCAGACCGCCGGTGGCAATGGCAGCGCCGTCAGCTTGGCAACGACCGGCACGTGCACCATCCGGGCCAGTCAGGCCGGAGACTCCGGCTATGTTGCCGCCTCTCCGGTCGACCGCAGTTTCAATGTCACTTTGCCCTCGGGAACCGGTACCTCCATCGGTTCCGGGAGCGAGACAGGTGGTGTCAGCAGCGGCAGCTGGGTGTTCGCGCCAATGGGTACGAATGCTCTGCAAAGCGGCGGTTTCATCGGCACCACGGGAGCGGTGAAGTCGCCGCCCAGCTTGCCTGCCGGCTATTCTTTCCCTTACGGCTTGTTCGACTTCGTGCTCCTCGACGGTACGCCGGGTTCGCAGGCAACGGTCGCCATCAACTATCCGGCGGCACTGCCTGCGGGTGTGGTCTATTGGAAGTACGGGCCGACGCAGAGCAATGCCAACAGCCACTGGTATAGCCTGCCCGAGGGCAGCGGCCCGGGCACCATCAGTATTTCGGCAGATCGCAAGGCCATTACCCTAACGCTTGCCGACGGTGGTCTCGGCGACGACGATCTGGCCGCCGACGGCGTAATCGTCGATCAGGGTGGGCCGGGGGTCCCGGCAACCGCAACGGCAGTTCCGACGCTTGGCGAATGGGGGCGCATCGTGCTTGGCTTCCTCATCGCCATGTTCGCGCTTGCCGTCGGGCGCCGCACGGCGTAGGCCGGTACGACCCAAACGGCGGGAGTGGCAGCTAGTTGGCAACCGCCGCTGCCGGGGACGAGTCTCCGCTGCAAAGGCCGGCCGAGCCGCTTCTCGACTTGCCAAGAAACGCCCTATAGCCAATTTAGAAAAGAATGCCCGCCGAAAGGCGGGCTGCGTCGATTGGCATTAAGGGCGGAACACCGTTTCTCTTGCTTTTGATTGGCAAAAGTTGCTGGGGGCGCCGATCGATGGACCTATGATCGCCAGCGATTGTTGCGAGAGCATTACAGCGAAAATGCGGCATCGCCGCATCCGCCGTTGACATTTCCTTCTTCAATCATACAATGACCATATATTGCGGTGCAGCATTCCTTTTCTTCCCGAGCCAGAAGGAATCGTAGCGCGCATTTGGTGCCAACGCAGCCTGTCCGGCAGACGCTAACAAGCCGGGCGAGCTAGTTACCCGAAACACCGATCCGCTGTTCTCCCCCATTGGGTTCCGCCAGGAACCAATCTCAATCCCGGCGAGCGTCGGGATGTCATGTCTCAGCTACTTTCTCGGCGCTGATAGCACGTGGTCCCCTTACCGCGCGCGGCTCTGAACGCGTCTGGCGCCCATTAGCAATTCCGCAGCGAACCCAATCAAGGAATAACGAAATGGCAAGCCCGCTCAATCACCCGCAGCGCTTTGCGCTCAACTACGAGCTTCACGCCCGCCCACCGGACGCGATCAACATTCCGGAGCGCGCGTCCTATCTGGCCCTCGCCACTGATCCTGCCAATCGGCAGGCCGAGTACGAGTGCATTGTCGAGCTTTGCACGCGCTATGGCGTGGCTTCGCCGGCGCCGGACCTCAACCACTTTCAGGTGGATCTGGGCGCCTTCCGCCTTAAATGGGAACGGCACACCGAATGCAATACCTACACCTTCTTCCGCCAAGGCGAGTTCGACGATCCGTTTGCCGAGACAGCGATTGCCAGCGTTCCTCCGGACTGGCTTGAGAGCCTGCCGGGGCAGGTACTAGTGGCGGCGCACGTCGCGCTTCGGGGTGCCACTAGAAGAGCGCCAAACATTGAGGAACTGACCACATCGTTCGAAGGCAACCCGCTCAATGGATCGCGTGTTGGCGACGGCGTCGCCAACGTTGTGGCAGACTTCCGCATCCATGCCGACGGCTTCAGTCGCTTTCTGATCGACGACGTGAGCCTTACCCCACGCCAAACGGGGCGACTGGTGCAACGGTTGCTGGATATCGAAACCTACTTGATGAGAGCCCTGCTCACGCTTCCGTTGGCGCGAGCGTCGATGCCGACACTGGTCGATGCCGACCAGCGGCTCGCCGCACTCATCAACGAAATGGCTGAAGTCAAGAGGGAAGACGAACCGGCCCTGCTCGACCGTCTTACCAGGCTCGCCGCCATTGTCGAGAGCACGATTTCCTCCACCCTTTACCGAATTTGCGCTGCGCGCGCCTATAAGGAGCTGTTGGAGCGTCGACTGGCGGAACTGCGAGAAGTGCGCCTGGAAGGCCTGCCGACGTTGCGCGAGTTTGTCGAACGGCGACTCCTCCCGGCGATGAATAACTGCGAAACGGTGGCCAGGCTACAGGAGAGCCTTTCGGGACGAATCAGTCGCGCCAGCGAATTGTTGCGCACGCGAGTCGACATCACGCTGCAACAACAGAACCAAGCGATCATGAACACCACGGCGAGGCGGGCCAAGTTGCAACTGCACCTGCAGCAGACGGTGGAGGGACTGTCGGTAGCAGCAATCAGCTATTACGTCGTCGGCTTGATTGGCTACGTCGCCAAAGGGTTCAAAGCGACGGGCGCAGCGATCAATCCGGATGTTGTGACCGGGGTTGCCATTCCGATTGTCGCCATCGTCGCCGCGCTTGGCGTCCGCCATATCCGGCGCGTCGTGCAGCGTGAGGCGATGTAGATGTCCGTTTCGCACCGTTGAACAAAGGATTGTCCGCGATGATGGGTTTCCTCCGCAGTCGTTTTTCGACCGATCTGGCGATCGACCTGGGAACAGCGAACACGTTGATTCATGTCCGTGGGCAGGGCGTTGTTCTGAACGAACCTTCGGTAGTTGCGGTTCGCACTCGGGGCGGGAATAGCACCCGGAAATCGGTGCTGGCGGTGGGTACTGAGGCGAAACAGATGCTCGGTCGAACGCCGCGCGACATCACCGCCATCCGGCCGATGAAAGACGGAGTCATTGCCAACTTCACTGTTGCCGAGCAGATGCTGAAGCATTTCATCAAGAAGGTGCTCGCTTCACACCGGTTTTCCTTGAATCCCCGCATCATCATTGGTGTGCCGGGAGGCGCAACCCAAGTTGAACGCCGTGCTATCCGCGAATCGGCGCTGGGCACAGGTGCGAGCAGGGTTTATCTCATTGACGAACCACTCGCCGCAGCGATCGGCGCCGGTATGCCGGTGTCCGAGGCAGTTGGGTCGATGGTTCTGGATATCGGGGGCGGCACTTGCGACGTAGCCGTGATCGCTCTGGGGGGGATGGTCTACGCTGGATCGGTACGGGTCGGTGGCGACAAGTTCGACGAGGCCATCATCAGCTACATTAACCGGAATTACGGCATGCTGATCGGTGAGAATACTGCCGAGAATATCAAGAAGAGCATTGGCGCAGCTTTCCCCGGCGCTGAGGTGCGACAGATGCAAGCGTTCGGCATCAACAAGTCCGAAGGAATCCCACGCAGCTTCACAATTTCCAGCAATGAAGTCCTCGAGGCCCTCACCGAACCTCTGAATCAAATTGTAACTGCCGTCAAAGTTGCACTCGAGCATGCGCCGCCTGAGCTCGGTGCCGACATCTTCGAGCGTGGCATCGTCCTCACCGGCGGCGGGGCACTCCTGCGCGACCTGGACCGCTTGCTAATGGAAGAGACCGGCCTGCCGGTTATCGTCGCCGAGAATCCGTTGACCTGCGTGGTGCGCGGGACGGGCATTGCTCTGGAGATGGTAGACCACCCAGGAAGTTTGTTTGCACACGAATAGTGGCTGTTATGCCAACGGCGAGGCGGGTCACAGCAACTTCGGCAGGACCCATTGAACCGATTCTCTCGGTGTCATATGACTGGCAGCGTTTCTGTCATACCCGTCACACATTCGCCTGTTAGCTTTCACGAACGCCATTGCCTATGGCGCCGTGGCGCTCATTCGATATCCGTAGCCGCCTGCCACACGGGCGTTTGCGCAGAACAAAAGGACACCTCATGTACCTGAACCTAAGCAAGCATCTATCCACGGCGCTACTGGGCGCGACCCTGATCCTGGGCTTGAGCCAAGCACAGGCCGCTACCGTCGATAGACTGATTCGTTTTGGACTGATCACGGACACTCACGTATGCGACAAACCAGATCAGGCACCCACACCCACCCTTAACGCTACGGCGCGCTACTTTACCGGCGCGCGCGGCAAGATCGGCGCATTTGGCGAAGATATGAACAAGGCCGGCGCCGAGTTCGTCGCGGAGCTGGGAGACTTTACCGACAATCCAGTTACCCAAAATCTCTCGTACGAGCAGCGCAAAGCTGCTGCTACCGGATTCGTGCGCGATGCCGAACAGTTGCTGAGCCGCTTCAAAGGGCCACGCTATCACGTGTTCGGCAACCACGACACAGACCAGATGAGCAAGGAACAATATCTGGACTATCTCAACAACACGGGCATATCGGCAGGCGCCAGCTATTACAGCTTTGATCGCGGCGGTGTACATTTCGTGGTGCTGGATGCCAGCTTCAAATCGGACGGCAATACCTACTCTGGCGTGCCGGATACGCCCGGCGCCGGTTACAAGTGGAGCGACGCCAACGTACCGCAAACGGAACTCGACTGGCTCAAAACAGACTTGGCCAGCAGCAAGGGCCCGGTCATTGTCTTCGGCCACCAATATCTGAATCCTGCCGAGGAGATCGATGCGCAGTTCGATCCTGTCCATACGGTACGCAACGCTCCGACCATCCGTAAAATGTTAGAACAAAGCGGCAGGGTGTTGGCAGTGTTTGCCGGCCATTACCACGATGGCGATTTCCAGACCGTCAATGGCGTGCCGTATGTGGGTCTGCAAGCTAACGTCGCCTACGGCAACGACACTGCCTACCACAACCAGTATGCACTAGTGGATGTGCTACGAGACAGCTCAGGCTACCGAGTAGTTGTGCAAGGTCATGGGTTACAAAAGAGTCTTGTCATTGATGTCCTTGGCAAGTGATGGGCGCAGTGCAGCAGCTACAGGTCGAATGCCGTCCACGGATCCGCTTCCCTACTTCCGTTCGCCGAAATCGAACAGGTTGAACAAGTCGCCGATTGCCGGCCGGTTGCGCGGCACATACGGATCCTGGCTGTCGTGCCGGGGGTTGGGCAAGTTGTCCCGGCTGCGCGCCGACAACGGCGGCAAGTGCCAGTTGCGTTCGATGAACTTGAGAATCGAGACGTGATCGTAATAGGTGTGATCGACGCTCCCCCGACGCGCATAGGGTGACACCGCGATCAGGGGAATGCGCGTGCCGTCGCCAAAGAAATCGATCAACTGCACGTAGCCAGAATCATAGTAGCCGCCACCTTCGTCGAAGGTGATGAAGATCGCCGTCTTGCGCCAGAGCTCCGGGTCGGCACGAACACGCTCGATCAGACCGTGCACCAATTCGTCGAAGCTGGGTTCGATGGCATAGCCGGGGTGGCCGGAGACGCTGTCGTAGGGTGCAACGAAAGCCACCGCGGGAAAGTTCTCCGCATGGTCGGCGTCGACGTAGAACTGCTGCAAGTCCTGCAACTTGGTTTGATCGGGTCCCGTCATGGTCGAGGCGAAGAAAGTCGGCGTATCGCACATGCCGCAGTATTCCTTGTCCGGCGTCTTGCCGTCGTTGCGGCCGCCGCTATACCACTTCCAGGAGACGCCGGCGCGGCTCAAGGCATCGCCGATATGCGCCATGCTCTGCGGCGGCAAGACAAACTTGTCGACGCCCAATGGCAGCGGCTTGCCGTCCGCCTGGTAACCCGGGTCGAGATTGTTCACCATGTAGTAGACGCCGGGCTGGCAATTGCCATCGTTGAACGGCTGGTACGGCAGCTTCGCCAGCGCGGCGCGGATGCCGGCAACACCCGGAGCCGTGGCGTCGGCGCACTGCACATAGGTGCCGCCGGCATAGCCGTCGGCGGTGTAGAAGTTGTTGCTGCCGCGCTGGGCGTCGGGATTCTCGATCTGCCGGACTGGGGGCACGGCCAACTTTCCGTCCGCTCGATAGACGCCGACGTCGGCTGTCGCCAGAGCAAAGTAGTTGACCGTGGTACCACCCATGATCGGCTGGTGGTAGTTGTCGGCCAGGGCGTAGTTGTCGGCGAGTTCCTTCATGTAGGGCGCATCGCCGCGCGCCATGTTGTAGAAGCCCATGGCGACGCCACCCTGGCCGGTGCGGCCAGGTGCCGGTGCCACCGGTGCGTTATCTGGCCCGGCACCGACGGTCTCGGCCGTCCACACGAACAAGTCCTTGGCGCCGCCGTTGATCTGCTGCCACATCTGGAAGAAGCGATGCACCGGATCGCCGGTATGGGCGCCGTAACCGACATAGCGGCTGATCTGGAAGGGCCCGTTGGCCAGCGGCGCGGGAAAACGCGCATCAGGCACGTCGCGGCGCTGACCGAACGCTCCCGTTGCATAAGGCTGCGGCAGCGAATCGTAGCGGCCGACGACTTCCGGCATTGCCTGATAGCTGCCGGTATTGCGCGCCGTCTTCTGGCTGGCGGCGGCAAAGTTTGGTCCCGGCGTGCCGTCTTCGTTGACGATGCCGCGCGAGAGCAGATTCCACACGCTCTGCCCCGGCTGCGGCCGATAAGTGCCGAACAGGTTGTCGAAGGTCCGGTTCTCGCCGACCACGACGATAACGTGTTCGATGGGCGTCGCCGGCGCCGCCAGCACCGGCAATAGCGGCCAGGCCGCGAGCACGGCAACCGCGGCATTGCGACGATGGTGCATCATGGCCCCACGTGGCATGACTTCTCCTTCCAGGAAGATGGGCGACACCCGGAGGCGTCCGGGTATCGCCAAGCCGAAGTTATCAGATCTTCGCGCTGAGGGTGAGGAAGACTTGACGTGGCGCGCCGGGCAACAAGGTCTGTCCGGTGCCCGTCGGATCGCTGAGCGAGAAGCCAGCCGAGCCCACCGTGGAAATGTACTTCTTGTCGAACAGGTTGTTGACGTTCAATTGCAGGTTGAGGTCCTTGATTCCAGCCAGGTTGCGATAACCGGCGCTTAAGTTGAACAGCGTATAGGCATCCACAGAATTGTCATTCAGATAAGTGTAGTAGCGCTTGTCGATGTAGTTGGCACCAATGCGGGCGAAATAGACGTGATTGTCGAAGGCCAGCTCGGACTTGAACATGACCTTGGGCGAATCCACTACCTGCTTGCCTGAAACCGTGACGAGAACGCCATTGCTGGTGAAGTTATCCTTGTACTGGGAGTCGTTGTAGGAAATCGAATTGAGCCAATTCCAGTTCCTGGCCA
>PMIF01000201.1 GCA_003157035.1 Rhodocyclaceae bacterium | reverse complement strand
CTTCCGGCTCCATGCCGACCGCCAGTACGACCAGATCGTGCTCCGTGGCGTAGCGGTGGTAACCCTCAGTATCGACGCCGTGCAGGACCGGGTTGCCGTTGGCCTTGTTCTCGGCGATGCGGGCGACCTTGGACTTGACGAAGCTGACCGTCGGGTCCTTCCAGACGTTGGCGTAGAAATCCTCGAGACGGTCGATGGCGCGGATGTCGATGTAGTAAACCGTGGACCTGCCTTCCTCGCCATAGGCTTCGCGAACATACTGGGTCTGCTTCAGCGTTGCCATGCAGCAGATGCGCGAACAGTGGCGCAGGTAGTTCTCGTCGCGCGAGCCGGCACACTGGATGAAGGCGATGCTCTTCGCCTCCTTACCATCCGAGGGACGCAGGAGGCGGCCTGAGGTGGGGCCATGCGGATCGGCCAGGCGTTCGAATTCGACGCTGGTGATTACGTTGGCGTAGCGGTCGTAGCCGTAGGGCTGGATCTTGTTGGCGTCGAAGGGACGCCAGCCGGTGGCCCAGACGACGGCGCCGACGTTGATCTGGATTGTCTCTTCGTGCATGCCGAGGTCGACTGCGCCGTACTTGCACGCATTCTTGGCGGCTTCACCTTCCGCGCTGCCGACGATGGCAGGATCGATGACATAGCGCTGCGGATAAGCCATGGCGTGCGGCAGGTAGGCGGCCTTGACGCGGGCGCCGGTCTTGCCATCGCCGTAGTTGAAGGCATCGGCAACTTCCGTCGTCACCGCCTTGCCGCATTCGCCGCAAGCAGTGCAGTTCTCGGTGACGAAGCGCGGTGCCACCTTGAGCGTGACGTCGTAGTTGCCGCGCGAACCGGCGACAGCGGTGACCTGAGTCATCGCCATCACCTTCACATTCGGGTTGCCCTTGAGGCGCCGCAGGTTGATTTCCAACCCGCAAGTCGGGTAGCACATCTTCGGGAAATAGCGATAAAGCTGTGCGGTGCGACCGCCAAGCGATGGGGTCTTTTCGACCAGGATGACCTGTTTGCCGCATTCGGCTGCTTCGAGCGCGGCTGTCATGCCGCTGATGCCGCCGCCGACGACCAGGATCGTCTGGTTGGTTGCGATTGGAGCTGTCACAGCTAGCCTCCGGGAAGTGGTGTTCGGAAGAACCGCGGCGATTCTATCGTGGCGCTCGGGAGCTGAGCGTCGCCCAGAAGGAGTATTGCTGGAAGATTATTTTTATCCGTGGATAGAGGCGCAGAATATGATTCAAGTTGGTGATTCAAGTCGGCGTTTCGCGGACTTCGAAAGTCATGGTCGCGAGGTCGCCCATGATCCAGGTCGCGGCCGGTGCGCCCAGGCCGGCGACGGTCCCTGGATTGACCAGCCAAGTGCTGCCACCCTTGACGTGCGCCTGCTGGCGCACTTCCGGTGCGTGGCTGTGGCCGCAACAGACCAGATCGTAATCGCCGGTGCAGGCCATGGCGTGGCCGTAGTGCGGGTAGTGGGTGACGAAGATGCGCCGGCCCGCCAGCGCCAGTGTCGCGTCGCGCCCGTGGTAGCGCAGTTGGCCCTCGGAATCGCAGGCCATGCGCGCAAGCGCGACGAGATCACCCAGGTTGTTGCCGTGGATGACATGCAGCGGCAGGCCGAGCTTCAGCGAGGCCTTGACGGTATTGACGCCGATCAGGTCGCCGCAGTGGACCACCGCCTGCGCGCCCTCGGCCTTGGCGGCCGCCACTGCGGCGGCCAGCATCGGCCCGCGGTCGTGACTGTCGGAGACGATACAGACCTTCATCAGATTACCAGCGGGCCGTCGTAATCATCGAAATCGGTAGCGGTCATCCCCGAGCGTACCCCCTGCATCTGCCGCTCGTGGTCGGACTGGACTTGCAGCAGCGTGATGACGCAATCGCCGAGGTTGTCGAAGCTCGGTTTACCGGTACCGAATTGGGTTGTCTCGCTATAGAAGAACTGGGCCGTGTAGCGACTCTGGGCGATCTTGATGACGACAAAGTGGGCGCCGCGTTCCTGCCAGTAGAGCGTCGGGCAGTCGGTAAGCGCTTCGCCTTCGGCATCGAGCTGGACTTCGCTTTCGACCGCTTCGACCGCAACGGCACGACCGTAGCGCTCCAGCAGTGACTGGTTCACGAGCTTGATCTCGGAGTCGGTGAAATCGGCAGGTTTCTGTGCCATGGTTTATCCGCAAATAAGAACTTTCGGTTGTTGATTCCAGCCTATCCCTGCCAGAATATCGCAAATTCCTAATTTACCCCAAAGAGAACATGGCTGTCGTCGAGGAGATCAAGAAGACCACTTGCTACATGTGCGCATGCCGATGCGGCATCCGCGTGCATTTGCGCGCTGGCGAGGTGCGCTATATCGACGGCAATCCTGATCATCCGTTGAACAAGGGCGTTATCTGCGCAAAAGGCAGTGCCGGCATCATGAAGCAGTATTCGCCGGCACGGCTGACCAAGCCGCTGCGGCGCAAGCAAGGAGCCGAGCGGGGCACCGGCGAGTTCGAGGCGATCTCCTGGGAAGAAGCCTTTACGACGCTCACCGAACGCCTTGGCAAGATCCGCGCCACCGACCCGAAGAAATTTGCGCTGTTCACCGGCCGCGACCAGATGCAGGCGCTGACCGGGCTTTTTGCCCGGCAATTTGGCACACCCAACTACGCGGCGCATGGCGGCTTCTGTTCAGTGAATATGGCCGCCGGCATGATCTACACCATCGGTGGATCGTTCTGGGAGTTCGGTGGCCCCGACCTTGATCGGGCGAAACTGTTCGTGATGATCGGTACCGCCGAAGACCACCACTCGAATCCGCTGAAGATCGCGCTGGCGAAGTTCAAGCGCGATGGCGGCCGTTTCGTTTCCATCAATCCGGTGCGCACCGGCTACTCGGCGATTGCCGACGAGTGGGTGCCGATCCGGCCGGGCACCGACGGCGCGCTGATGCTGGCCTTCATCCACGAGATCCTCGCCAAGGGTCTCTACGACCGCGAGTTCCTTGTCCGCTATTCAAATGCCGGCCAGCTGGTCAATGCCGATGAGGCCAGCGACGAGTTCGGCATGTTCTGCCGCACCGAGGTGCCGGAGGAAGAGGCCTGCTACGACCCGCAAGACAAGCTCTGGTGGGACCGCAATACCAACCGGCCGGTAGTGACCCATACCCCCGGCGCCGATCCTTTTCTGTTCGGCGAGTTCAAGCTGCACGATGGTACGCCGGTCAAGCCGTCGTTCCAGCTGCTGCAAGAGCGCGTCAAGGACTACACGCCGGAATGGGCGGCGCAGATCACCGGCATCCCGGCAGAAACCATTCGCCGCCTCGCCTACGAGATGGGCGTCACCGCGCGCGATCAGCGCATCGAGCTGCCGATCGCCTGGACCGATTCCTGGGGCGTCGAGCACGACACCATCACCGGCAATCCGGTCGCCTTTCACGCCATGCGCGGGCTGGCGGCGCACTCCAACGGCTTTCAGAGCATTCGTGCGCTCGCCATCCTGATGTCACTGCTCGGTACCATCGACCGGCCCGGTGGCTTCCGCCACAAGGTGCCGTTCCCGCGGCCGATTCCGCCCTGCGCCCGCACGCCTAATCATCCGAAGGCGGTGCAGCCGAACCGTCCGCTCGACGGCATGGCGCTGGGCTGGCCGGCCGATCCCGATGACTTGTTCGTCGACGAGAACAACCAGCCGGTGCGCATCGACAAGGGCTTCTCGTGGGAGTACCCGCTGTCGGTGCATGGCCTGATGCACAACGTCATCACCAACGCCTGGCGCGGCGATCCGTACAAGATCGATACCTTGATGATCTTCATGGCCAACATGGCCTGGAACTCGACGATGAATACCGTCGGGGTGCGCACGATGCTGGTCGACAAGGAAACAGACGGGCCAATGAGCGGCGAATACAAGATCCCGTTCATCGTCGTCGCCGATGCCTTCCAGTCCGAGATGACCGCCTTCGCCGACCTGATCCTGCCCGATACGACTTACCTCGAGCGCCACGACGTAATGTCGATCCTCGATCGACCAATCTCGGAGTTCGATGGTCCGGTCGATTCGGTACGCATTCCAGTATTGCCGCCGACCGGCGAATGCAAGCCCTTCCAGGAGGTCTTGATCGAGCTTGGCACACGGCTCAAGCTGCCGGTGTTCNNGGCTGGCGCGGCAAGGGTGGCGAGAAGTTCATGCGCGGCGAGCCGAATCCGAACCAGTGGGACATGTACGCCAAGAACGATTGCGTCTTTCATTACGAACTGCCCAAGGGTTACCAGTACATGCGCAACTGGAACAAGGGCTACCTCGAATGGAGCCAGCGCAACCGCATCACGCGCTACGCCGAGCCGATCCTGATCCACATCTATTCGGAAGTGCTGCAGAAATTTCGCGCGGCGGCACAGGGCAAGGGCCTGACGCGCAAGCCGCCTGAGCACCTGAAGAAGCGCGTCGAGACCTATTTCGATCCGCTGCCCTTCTATCACGACACGCTCGAGGGCCAGGCTAGCGACAAGCACAAGTATCCGCTGGCAGCGATCACTCAGCGGCCGATGGCCATGTACCACTCCTGGGATTCGCAGAATGCCTGGCTG
>PMIF01000241.1:14352-15008 GCA_003157035.1 Rhodocyclaceae bacterium | reverse complement strand
GGCGTGGTGTTGATCTCGGCCATGGGCGTCACACCCGGCTTGTCGTCGAAAGCGCCGAAAGCCATGATCAGGCGGCGCGCGCCAGTTGGCCGCCAAGGGCCGACTGGGCGACAGCGCCGCGGGCACCCGTCGTCAGGTAGACGTGCAGGTCGTGGGCGAAGCCGTCGAGCTGGGCCATGACGAGGCGATTACCGCGCGTCAGCGCGTTGTAGGCCAGCACCGCCGGGATGGCGACGAAGAGGCCNNCCGATGAACGGGGCCGTCGAACCCACCGACGCAAGAAAGGTGAGCCCCTGCTCAATGCCAGCCTGGGTGCGCACAATCTGGCTACGCAGGGCACGGGTGAGGGACTCGCTCTGGCTAACCCCGGCGCCGATGCCGCGGGCACCGTGCTGCTCGTGGGCGCGCGCGGCCGAAGCACCGGCTAGCGCCATCTGGGCAAAGACACCGCTGGAATCCTCGGCAGCAATCGCCTCGACCGCCTGCGGCAATGACTCGGCCGACCAGAAAGCGTTCAGGGCACGATCGAAGCAACGATTGGTCTTCCATTGCCAGGCGCCACGGCCGACGATGACCATCCACGACGACACCGACAGCAGCAGCAGAAGGATCGCGACGGAGTGGGTCACCAGATCGCCGTCGGACCAGAAATGGGC
>PMIF01000241.1:0-14317 GCA_003157035.1 Rhodocyclaceae bacterium | reverse complement strand
CGCGAGGCTGAGGGATAGTCCGGCTTGGGATTTGACAGATAGTCGGCATCGAAGCGGGCGCCGGTGACCATCGGCGCCGGGGGCGCCGGCGTCGGTTCAATCACCGACGGTGGCGGCGGCTGCGGCGCGACGACGAAGGCGGCGGTCGTCGGCGCCACCTCCGGTGCCGCCGTCATGATCGGAGGCGGTGGCGTCGGCTTGGCCGACTGCGGCTTTGGCGGCGGTAACTCCTTGACAACCTCGGGCGGAGTTTCCACCAAACGCACCATCAGGTCCTTGGCAATCTCCTGCACCTCGGGCCGCACCGCCAGCTCCATGCCGGCCCAAAGAACGCCGACATGCGCGGCCAGGATCACGGCAAAACGCAGGCCTCGCCGCAGCGGCGAGACCGGCGCGGCAAACGGATCGTTCCAGGAAGCGGAGGTGTAGTTCACGGTCGACGGGCAAGTGGATCGAGTCCGGCATTCTGGCCGACGCCGAACCAGTCCATCTGCGACACATTGCCACGCGCGGCGCTATGTCGCAGCGTGCGCCATCCCCGGACCCCGATAATCCCGCAACTCCAATATGACCACTAACTTTCAGGAGAGGCTCATGCAGTCGACCAGAACCAGGATCACCGCCGCCATGATCGCCACCGGACTCATGCACGGCAGTCTCGCCATCGCCGAAGAAGCAGAACGCGAACTGGCACCGATGCGCGTATCCGCCGAACAGGACAAGCCGGTCCAGCAACGTACCGAACTGGGCAAGCTGACCGCGGCGACGCCGGTCTCCGGCACCGTCGTCAGCCGGCAGGATCTCGATGACCTTCAGCTCGTGAACAACTTGCTCGAACTCGGCAAGCGCGTGCCCGGCATCAGCATGATCCGCAACATGCGCATTCCCGACGGCGGCAAGCTGTACACCGAGAACCGCATCGACGGCATGCGCGCAATCAATACCAACACCTCGGTTTTCGATGAAGTCGACATGACCAACATCGACCGCATCGACGTCATCACCGGCCCGGCCTCGGCACTCTACGGCAGCGGCGCCCTCGGCGGCACCATCAGCGTCTACACCCGGCAGCCGCCTCATGAATTCGAGGCCAAGCTGGCGCAGGAAGTCGGCAGCTGGGGCTTCCAGCGCACCCAAGGCAACGCCGGCACTTCGATGGCTGACGGCCGCTTCGGCGTCATCGTCACCGGCAGCACCATGGATAACGATGGCTGGCGCAGGAACCACGCGGCTGCCAACCAGGACTCGGCGGCCGAGCACAAGAACGGTCAGGCGATCAAGTCGCTGCTACGCCTCACCGACTCGACCAAGCTCACGCTCGGCTATGACCGCCTTCATTACGACTACCGCTGGGCCGGGACGCTGCGCATGACCAAGTTCGACCAGGACTGGCGCCAGAGCGAGGACGGCACCTACGGCCAGTCGCTCGACGACTACGAGACCACGGGCGCCCGCTTGCAACAACTGGTGGGGGAACGCGGCGAACTCACCCTCAGCTACGGTCGCATCACCGACGACTCCACCAACTACGGCGGCGCCGGCTCGGGCGGCGCCAACAACGTCATCTGCGACGACGCCAGTGCACTGGCTGGAGTGCTGGCAGCGGGTACGACCGTCAAATGCCGGGCCGTGAACAACAATTCCGCCGCGGTCACCAACACACTGAAGAAGGGCACCAATACCGCGCAAACGACGACGGCAATGTATCGGCAGGAGTTCGACTTTGCCAAGTCCACGCTCTATGTCGGCTCCGACATGATCGAGATCGACTCCGACTCCGCCACCTACAACAACACCTTCAACGCCCTTCAGGCACAGACCGGCATGTGGGCGCAGGGATCGCTGTCCTCAGCCGGTTCGGTCACCAATGAGAAGGACACGACACCCTTCGTGCATTACGAGTTCTCGCCCATCGACCGGCTGCGCTTCCATGTCGGCGAGCGGTTCGGCAAGAATGCCTACACGGTCGACGACCGAACCGCGGCGAACAAGGACGTAGCCAAGACCTACACCGGCAATGTCGCCCGCACCGGCGTCACCTACGACCTCGCCCCCACGCATCTGGTCTGGGCCAACTGGGCGCAGACCTTCAATCCGCCCGCCACCTCGACGCTGCTGAACACGTCGGCGAACGGCACTGCCGGCAACACCATCGGTTCCGTGCTCGATGCCGAGAAATCGGTGACCCAGGAGATCGGTTTCCGCGGCCGCTTCGCGGACTGGGGCTTGCATTATGACGTCACCCTGTTCCATACCAACAATAAGGGCTTCGTCACCAACCGCGATTGCACGGCCGCCGAGCAGGCAACCCTGAATGCCGGCGCCACCTGCAAGATCAACGAGAATGCCGGCGAACTGACCGCGCAGGGACTCGAATCGATGTGGACCTGGGCGGTCAACCCCTGGCTCGACGTCGGCGCCACCTACACCAACTCGCGCGTCTTCTTCAACAGCTACAAGACCACGACCGCAGACTACAGCGGTAACACCTACCAGGCGGCGCCGCGCCAGCGCCTGAACCTGCGCCTAGCGGTAATGCCGGCGCCCGGCTGGCGCATCGAGCTCGAAGGCGACCACATGTCGAGTTACTACATCGACAACGCCAATTCTGCCACCTACCAGCGCCCCGACCTGTACAACCTGCGCGCCAGCTATCACGGCAAGAAGTGGTCGTTCTGGCTGCAGGCCCTGAACATTACCGACCGCCATTACGCCACGCGCGTCAGCAATACCACCATCGCCGGCCAGAACATGTTGGCCGCCTCGGCCGGCCAGGGCAATTCCGGCACCTACACGCCGCTGACCCTGCGGGCCGGCGTTTCGTACAAGTTCTGAGGAGAGCCGTGATGTCCAGGCTGGGTCTTTACGCAGCTGCCCTGATGGCGCTCTTGTCGACCACAGTCCACTGTCAGGATAGTGGTGGTACGCACCGGGCCGAGGGTGGCCGGCCGACCGGCATGGCCATGCGCGGCAACGTCCTCTGGCTGGCCGATTCGCCGCCGGCCCGCGGCGACGGTCCGCCGCGCAGCGGCATGGGAGGTATGGGTGGAATGGGAGGCATGGGCGGCGACCGCAGCGGCCCACCCGTCAAGCGCCTGTGGCTGCGCGCCGGCGCCGACCCGCAGAAGTCCGGCTTCGCGCGCGAGGATACCGAGGCCACCGTGGATATGACGTTGGTGACGCCGCAAGGCAAGCCGGAAGGCGAGCCGTTGCCGCCAGCCGAGGAGGGCAAGAAGAACCTCTCCTTCGAAATGCCGACTCAAGGCTACTATCGGCTCTACCACACGACACGCAAGCTGCAGGGCGACACCCTGGCCATTGCCGTCGCCAAGGCCGAGGTAACGAACTTCAGCCACGGCGCCACCGAAGAGGAGCGGTCCGTGGCCCTGACGGCGCCCCGCGTCCTCGAAGCGGCGCCGATCGAGATCGTGCGCGAAAAGAATCCCGGCGAGAAGCTGTCCTTCCAGTTGAAGTCCGGCGAGGAACAGGCCTTCGTCGTCCTGCAAAAGGGCCTGCCCTTGCTGGGTGCCCGCGTACGCTTCGTCAGCCATGACGGCTGGACCAAGGAGGCGGTGAGCGACGAACAGGGCCGCGTCAGCTTCCAGATCGTGCGCGACTACTTCCCGAGCTGGGACGACTTTCAGAAGCGCTTCAAGGCCACCTATCTGGTCATTGCCGAGGCCAGCGCGGCCGAGAGCGGCCGCTTCAAGGACCAGCCCTATACCAACGTCCGCTACCAGGCAACGCTGGGCGGCACTTACTATCCCTCGCCGGATGACTACCGTTCCTATGCCTGGGGCTTGGGGCTAGGCTTCGCCTTCCTGCTCTTCTGCGGCACGGCCGTCTACCTCTACAGGCGCCGGCGCGTGAAGCCCTTCCAGGAGGTGCGTTTCGATGAGAAGCATTAGAGACGCGGTCAACCAGGTCCACTTCAACCGCTTCCGCTTCTGGTTCCAGCTGGCAGCCTTCGTACTCTTCGTCTATGGCGGCTACCTGGCCATCGACCTGGGCTCGCGCCTACCCTTCTTCTCCTGCGGCTATAACCAGGAAGGCCGCGCCGGCGTCTGCTACCTGCTGCCGCTGCAGCACCAGCTAGGCCGACCGTGGCCGATGCTGTTCACCGCCGCCGGCCTGTCGATCCTGACCGGTCTTGGCATCTTCGTCCTCTGGTTCATCTTTCTCAACAAGGGCTGGTGCGGCTTCGTCTGCCCGCTCGGTACCTTGCAGGACTGGCTGACCGCTCTGCGGCGCGGACTGGGCATCCGCTATGCCAAGTACAGCCACGGCCAGTTCAAGCAAATGACCAAGGTGAAGTATGTCCTGCTCGCCCTGACCCTGCTGATCCCGCTGGGCATCGGCGGCGGTCTCTGGTCGCACGACCTGTCGCCGCCGTTCTGCCTGATCTGCCCGGCGCGCATGATCCTGCCGGCCTTCACTGGCGACTTCTCGCAATTCACCATCGACTTCTCGAGCAAGACCGCCGTCGTCATGACCGCACTCGGCATGATGGTAACAGCGTTGTTCGTGGTCGGCTCGTTCGTCAAGAAGCGCTTCTTCTGCTTCATTTGCCCGATGAGTGCCCTGCACTACCTGTTCTCGAAACTGGCGCTGTTCCGGTTGAAGAAGGACGGCGACAAGTGCACGCGCTGCGGCGACTGCTACCGCGTCTGCGACCTCGAGATCAAGGAAATCGCCGACGAGGTGGGCAAGCGCGACATCATGACCGACGACTGCACGCTCTGCCTCAAGTGCGTTGCCTCCTGCCCCGAGGAAGGCGCGCTGAAGGCCACCTTCGCCGGCATCACCATCTTCGAATCCACCGAGGCCGGCTTCGTCCGGCGCATGAACAAGGGACACCAGCCTTGAACGCATCCCCAACCCCCGAGGTTCCGGCCTTCCAACGCAGCCGCCAGGCGCGCGAGTCCGAGATTACCCTCGACCACATCACCGACGACTTCGACGGCAACCCTGCGGCGATGCAGTATTTCTACGACTTGTTCCGCCGCGTCTTCATCCAGGGCGAGGCTCTGCCCCACGAGGGCAAGCTGATCGGTACAACCTGCATCCAGGCGCCTGACGAACTGATCTATGCCGTCGGCGCCACGCCTGTGCGCCTGTGCAATGGCTCTTACCATTACGACCAGATCGGTGCTGACTTCATGCCGGCGAAGTCTTGTGCGCTGGTCAAGGCGACACTGGGCATGCTGCATTCCGCGACGCGCATCCCCAAGACGGCTCGGCCCGACCTGATCGTTAATCCAACCACCTGCGACCAGAAGAAGAAGTCGTCGGCGATGATCGAGGGCATGGGCTATGCGGTGTATGACCTGGAGATGCCCAACGTCAAGGAGAGCGAGGAAGCTCGCCTCTACTGGCAGCGCTCGGTGCGCCAGTTCGCCCACAAGCTGCGCGAGGTGACAGGTAAGAAGCTGACCCGCCAGAACCTCAAGAAGGCGATCGCCAAGACCAGCCGCGCCCAGGCGGCCTTCCGACAGCTGCACAATTTCCGCAAGTCGAGCCCGGCGGTGATTCTAGGCAAGGACGTCTTCCTGATCACCAATGCCTTCTTCTTCGACGACATCGATCGCTGGAGCGACGCCGTCGAAAAGCTCAATGCCGAATTGACGCAGCGTCAGGCCGAGGGCTTCAAGGCGGCGCAGCGCAAGGCGCCGCGCATTCTGTTCACCGGCTCGCCGCCCGTCTTCCCCAACCTCAAGCTACCGGTGCTCATCGAGGAAGCCGGTGGCGTCGTCGTCGCCGACGAGACCTGTTCCGCCAACCGCATGCTCTACGACATGACGGCGGTCGACGAGTGGTTGGTGAACGACATGGTGGACAGCCTCGCCGACAAATACCTGAAGCCCTGCACCTGCCCGATCTTCGCGCGCAACGACGATCGCAAGCGTCGCCTGCTCGACCTGGTCGCCAGCTTCGAGGCCGATGGTGTGGTCTATCAGGCGCTGGCCGGCTGCCAGGTGTACGAGATGGAGCAGAAGAGCATCGCCGAGGCACTCAACGCCCAGGGCATTCCCATGCTCTACGTCGAGACGGACTACAGCCCGGATGACCAGGGCCAACTGTCAACTCGCATCGAGGCCTTCCTCGAATCAATCAAGACGCGCAAGCGCAAGGCGGCGGCATGAACTACTTCGCCGGGCTCGACATCGGCTCTACCGCGATCAAGGTAGCGCTGGTGGACGAGGGCGGCAGGCTCGCCGGCGTCCATGTCACCGAGTCGGGCAGCCTGTTCCACAAGAATGCCAAGGAAGCGCTACGTATGTTGCTCGAGCGCCATGGCGTCGATCGCGAGCAGGTCAAGTACCTGATCGCCACCGGTTACGGCCGCAAACTGTTCAAGGAGGCCGACGACTCCATTTCGGAAATCACCGCCAACGCTATCGGCGCCCATGAGGCCGGTCGGGCCTTCGGCGGCGTGCGCACCATTATCAATATCGGTGGCCAGGACTCGAAGGCCATCCAGCTTGACGACCAGGGCAACGTCGCCAACTTCGCCATGAACGACAAATGCGCTGCCGGCACCGGCCGCTTCCTCGACGTTGCCGCACGCAACCTCAACATCGATCTCGAGGAACTCGGCGACTATCACTTCAACGGCAAGGGAGCGCCACTGACCATCAACAGCACCTGCACCGTGTTCGCCGAATCCGAGATCATCGGCCTGCTGGCCAACGGCCACGGCAAGGAAGAAATCGTCGCCGGCATCCACTACTCGATCGCCAAGCGCACAGTACGGCTGGCCAAGCGCGTCGGCATCGAGGACCGTGTCTACTTCGACGGCGGCCCGGCCTTGAACAAGGGACTGGTCGCCGCCATCCAGGACGAGTTGCAGCGCGAACTCGTGGTGCCCGAGCACCCGCAGACGACCACAGCCTTCGGCGCCGCCATCCTGGCACGCAACGAATTTTTCGCCGAGAGCGACTGATGCCCCTGGAAACCGTCATCGGCCTGCCCATGGCTTTCTCGCTGGGACTGATGTATGGCCTCGGGCCCTGCCTGATCAGCTGCCTGCCCTATCTGGGCCCGGTCTTCCTGGCCCGCGACTTCGGCGTCCGCCGTTCGTGGCGGGTCGTGCTGCCGCTGTCGCTCGGCCGCCTGCTCGGTTATGGCGGCTTCGGCCTCCTTGCGGGTCTCGCCGGCCAATCCATCACCGACGACGCCGCGGCTCCAACGCTGCGCCTGTTGGTCGGCTGCGCCGCCGTGATGGTAGGCAGCGCTCTACTCTGGCGGCGTCCGGCCTGTACCGCCGCCGGTGGCGGCAGTGCCCCTCTGCGGCGGTTCGACGCGGCGACCGAACCGCGGCCTTTGCTGCCCGGCGGCGTCTTCCTGATGGGCCTGTCCATGGCCATGACACCCTGCGCGCCGCTCGGCGTCGTGCTCTTTTCGGCCGCCACCTCGGCCAGCGCCGACCATGGCCTGTTTCTGGGGCTGGCCTTCGGCATGGGCGCCATCGTCGTGCCATCGCTGGTCTACGGCCTCGGCGCCGCCTACCTGGGCACGCAGTTGCGCGAGCAGCTCGGTGCCTGGCGGCCGCGCATCGAGCGCCTGGCGGCCGCACTGCTGCTGCTCACCGGTTTCAGCCATCTTCTGAGAGCTTACTGACATGAGACACCTTACGATCCTGCCACTGTGTTTAGCCATCGCCACCCTGGCGACCGCCGAGGACAAGACCCTCAAGGAAGTCACGGTCACCTCGACCAGCGACGACATTGCCGAACGCCGCCAGGCGGCAACGCGCCGGTGAGCGTCAACCTGGTGTTCAACAAGGCCCGTTCGAAGGAGTCGACGGCGCTCAAAGCCGCACTCGGCTTCCGCAACGACGAGCCCAACGCCCAGTTCTCGATCACCAAGGGCGGCGGCGACAAGGAGTTCTCCTGGCTGCTGCCGGTCACGACCAACTTCCACAACATGCCGTCCACCCGGGAGCTCTGGCGCCAGGACAGCGCCGGGACGCGACAGCAGGAGAACGATGACGGCACCATGAAGATCAAGGAGATGGTCCTGTCGCCGCGTTTCACCTGGAAGTCCGGCAGCGACACGCTGACAGTGGCGCCCAGCCTGTTCCGCGCTTTCGGCACGCGCCGCAACGAGTCGACACGCATCGACCTGACCGTTCCCGCAGCCGGGCGGAGTCGCTACGACGACGAAGACAACCGTACCGCCTTCAATCGGCTGCGCGCCGACGGCGAGATGACCCGTCAAGGCATCAAGTACTCCACCCGCTTTGCCGGTTCCGACGGCGAGCGACGCGCCGACGTCACCCGCACGGCCGTCGATGCCCTGGGTGCCACCAGTATCAGCCAGGAGAACACCCGCCGCGAGGAGCGCGACGTCAACGCCGCTTTCCGCATCGACTGGGCCGTCGGCGAGCAGGACTATGTGACCGAGCGGCGTACCGTGCTCGATGCGTAGGTCGTGAAGCGCCTGAACGCCCAGTTCAACCTCCGCCTGTCGTTGCAGAACCTGCTCCAGGCGGATACCCGGCGGCAGGCTGACTACACGGCCAGCCCGGCCTGGTGGTCACTGGCCAGTACGGATACCGGTACCCGCGCCGTGCTGTTGGCCCTGGAAGGTAAGTGGTAACCCTAGCTGCGACAATTTGTCGCCTTTCGGCGCGCCGCCGACGCGCCAGGATGGCGACCGGCCGCATCTGACTACTTCCGGATTGACCGCTCCCCTCGTCTGACCTTGCGCGCACCCTGGGTGCGCGCCGTTATTTTCGGGTAAGCTCGCGGCTGCCGAGGAATCCCATGCGTCGCCTCTTCATCCTTCTCTCGCTCTGCCTGTCCTTGCTTGCCGCCTGCTCCGAGAGCCGTTCGCCGATCGGCGCGCCGGCCGGCGGCGACTTCGTGCTGCAGAGCGCGGCAGGCCCCGTCGACACAAAGACATTGCGCGGCAAGGTGCTGCTCATCTTCTTCGGCTACACCCATTGCCCTGACGTCTGCCCGGCTTCGCTGGCCGCCGGGGCGCAGGCGCTCAATGCGCTGACGGCCGACGAACGCGCCCGAACGCGGATGATCATGATCTCGGTTGATCCGGATCGCGACACGCCGGAACAACTGAAGGACTACGCGGCCTTCTTCCACCCGGACATGCTGGGCGTCACCGGCAGCGCGGCGCAGATCGAGGTCGTCGCCCGTTCGTTCGGCGCCGGCTATCTGCGTCAACCGGCCAGAGCCGACGGCAGCTATGCCGTCGACCACACCGCCAATACCTACCTTGTCGACCCGGATGGCAAACTGGCGGCGACAATTTCGCTCGGCACACCAACGGCGGATATCGCGGCGGCCATCCGCAAGTTACTGCCGTGACCCTGCGGCCGTCCACTGTCGCCATCGTCGTCGTCAGCACGCTCGCTGCCGCCTTCGTCGGTTGTTTTATTGACGCACATTTCATCGTCGAGCGGACTGCGCTGGACCTGGCGCAAACGCAGACGCTCGCCACCCGGCTTGGTCTGGCCGATCTGGCGTTGTTCACCGAAGCTCGCTACACCCGTCATCCCGTCCAGGCCGACCTGCACTCGGCATTTCAGGACCACCCGCTGGCGCTCGAGCACTTCCCCAGCGGTTCGCTGTTACCGCCCCACTATGAGCCCCTGGTTCGAGAAACAACGACACCTGATTGATTTCACGCTGGCCTCGCTGGCGCGGCGCAAGGGACGACATCTCGGCCTGCTCGTCGTCTTTGCGCTGCTGGTCTTCGCCCTCGCCTCGGCCATGCTTTTTGCTCACGCCTTGCGCCATGAGGCGCAGCAGATCCTCGACGGCGCTCCGGAAATCGTTCTGCAGAAATTGGTCGCCGGTCGCCACGACCTGATCCCGCCCGGTACCATCGAGCGCATTAGCGGTATGCGCGGCGTTCAGCAAGTGCACGGCCGGCTGTGGGGCTACTACTACGACCCGGTGGTCAAGGCCAACTACACCTTCCTTGTCCCACCCGACAACAGCATTCAGCCCGGCACGCTGGTGATCGGCCCGGCGCTGGCACGCCAACGCGGACTGGCGCCCGGCACCGGCATTTCGCTGCGCTCCTATTCGGGCGCGCTCTATTCCTTCGCCATTGCCGCCGTGTTGCCGCAGGCGTCCGAGCTGGCCAGCGCCGATCTGCTGTTGGTCAGCGAAGCCGATTTCCGCGCCTTCTTTTCCTACCCGGCGGATCACTACACCGACATCGCGCTGTCGGTGGCGAATCCGGCGGAAGTGCGCAACATCGCCAATAAGCTGGCGAAGCTGCTGCCCGATTCCAGACCGATTCTGCGCGAGGAGATCCAGCGCACCTACGCGTCGATATTCGACTGGCGCGAGGGCATCATGCTCGCCCTGCTCTCGGCAGCGATCCTCGCCTTTGCCATCCTGGCCTGGGACAAAGCGTCCGGACTTTCGGCCGACGAGAAACGCGAAATCGGCATTCTCAAGGCGATCGGCTGGGAAACCGGCGACATCATCAAGATGAAGTTCTGGGAAGGTGCCCTGATCTCGCTCATCGCCTTCCTCGTCGGTTTCATCGCCGCCTATGTGCATGTCTTCCACTTCGGCGCGCCCCTGTTCGAACCGGTGCTCAAGGGCTGGTCGGTGCTTTATCCGCGCTTCGTCCTGACGCCCGTCATCGACGGCTTGCAAGTGGCAACGCTGTTCTTCTTCACGGTCTTTCCCTTCCTCGCGGCGACGCTGGTACCGATTTGGCGCGCGGCAGTCACCGATCCCGACGCGGTGATGCGAACATGAACAGTCACCCGCCCACCCCCGCCCCCTCCCTCGCGGGAGGGGAGCCCGCTTGCTCGCTACGCTCGACTATCACAGGTCGCGGCTGGCTAGCGGGGTCACCGTCGCTCGCTCCGCGAGCAGGCCGTCCGGCCTTGGGGCGGCCCGGCGGCCGGACTGCACAGTCGGTGCAAGCATGATCGAACTGCGCGACGTCAAGAAAGCGTTCAACCAGGGCCAGCACAACGAGTACTGGGCGCTGTCCGGCATCACGCTGAATCTGGAGGCAAAGCGCGTAACGGCATTGCGTGGGCCGAGTGGCTCGGGCAAGACAACCCTCCTGACACTGATCGGCTGCCTGGCGCGACCGACCAGTGGTCGTGTCAGTCTGCACGGCCGTGACATCTCCGGCCTGCCCGAGCGCTTTCTCACCGAGATCCGGCGTCAGACCTTCGGCTTCGTGTTCCAGCAGTTCAATCTGATCAGGGGCATGAGCGCACTGGAAAACGTCATGTTGCCCGCCTTCCCGACCGGCCGAGCGCACCGCGAGTTGGTCGAACGCGCCGATGCGTTGCTCGAACGACTGCGCTTGACCCACCGCCGCGATGCCCGCGCCGAGTGGCTTTCCGGCGGCGAGCAACAGCGCGTCGCCATCGCCCGCGCCCTGATCAACGACCCGGAAGTGCTGATCGCCGATGAGCCGACGGCCAACCTGGATACCGCGCTGGCCAAGGAATTCATGGCCATTCTCGAAGGTTTCGGTGCCGAAGGCCGCACGGTCATCCTCACCAGCCACGATCCGCTGGTCGTCGAATCCGCGGCGGTACATCGCGTGATCGATATGCGCGACGGCCTGCTCGTCGAGCAATGATCTTTCAGCCGGCGATCATTGCGTTGCTGCTGGCATCGACGGTTTCGGTCGCCATGCTGCTTGCAGCGACTCCCTTCGCGTTGGACGTGATCCGCCACTGGAACATCACCAGCGGCTCCGAACGACAATTGCAACTCGAACGCCGTACCTATCTTTTCTCGACGCTCGCCGTATTCGTGATGGCGACGCAACTCTTGTCGCTGCTGCTGTTCGTCTTCAACGCCGACAAGATGTCGGTCATGTTCGTCGGCGCCATGTGCGCGGTCGGCACACTCAATGCGAACGCCTGGGGTTTCCCGGCTCTGATCGCCCAGATGACCGTCTTCTTTCTCGCCGCTGGCTGGCTGGCGGTGAATCACGTCGACAGCCGCGCGCCCGATTACCCGCTGACGCGCATCAAGTACGCAGCCCTGCTCGTGTTGCTGCCTGCGGTCGCGGCGGTACTCTGGCTGCAGCTCAAATACTTCGCCAACCTGCGCGCCGACGTCATCACCTCCTGCTGCGGCAGCCTGTTCTCCGAGGACACCAAGGGCCTCACCGGCGACATGGCCGCGCTGCCACCGCTGGCGGCGATGGTCGCCTTCTACGCTACGCTCGGCCTGGCCTTCGCGACAGCAGCCTTCCACGCGCAAACGGGCCGTGGTGGCGTCTGGGTCGCCGTGACCAGCCTGGCGTCGTTCGGCGCGGCGCTGGCGGGCATCATTTCCTTCGTCTCGCTCTACATCTACGAACACCCGCACCACCACTGCCCGTTCTGCATCCTGAAGCCGGAGTACGACTGGCAGGGCTACTGGCTCTACGTCCCGCTGTTCCTCGCCACGGCCTGCGGTGTCGGCGTCGGCGCGGTGCAGCCGTTCCGGCGCGTCGACAGCCTGCGCCAGGTGATTCCGGCCTTATCGGCCCGACTGGCGGCCATCGCCGCGGTCAGCTTTCTGCTCTTCACCGCCGTGGCCACGATCCAGATCGTCCGCTCGAATCTCGTCCTGCTCGGCTCCTGAGTGAAACCACAGTTTCAGGCCGCGCGGCCGTCAGCAGCGGTTGGCCGTTGCATGCGATTGACCGCACCGATCAGCGCCCGGATCGAGGCAGTAACGATGTTGGCGTCGATGCCGACACCGTAGCACTCCCGCTCGCCGGGGCGGGCAAGCTCAAGGAAAGCACAAGCCCGGGCTTCGCCGCCGTCGCTGCTGGCGCCGATCGAGCGCTCTTCGTAGCTGCGCACCTGGATCGACAGACCTAGGCCGCGCAGGGCGTGGATGGCGGCGTCGATCGGGCCATTGCCTTCACCGCTGAGCAGATGCGTGACACCGCCGGCCTCGACCGTCAGGCGAATGCCCTGGGCCTTGCCGTGCTCGAACAAGTGGTGCTCGACATACTTCACCGGCGCGCTGGCATCGAGATAAGTGCGACTGAACAGTTGCCAGATATCGGCAGCGCTCATCTCGCCGCCGTGGGCGTCGGTCTCGCGCTGCACGACGCCGGCGAACTCGACTTGCAGGCGGCGCGGCATGACGATGCCGTAGGCCGTCTCGAGCAGATAGGCGATGCCGCCTTTGCCCGACTGGCTATTCACCCGAATCACCGAGTCGTAGCTGCGGCCGAGGTCGGCCGGGTCGATCGGCAGGTAGGGCACGTTCCACGCCGCCTGGTCCGCGGCCGCCGCCTTGTGGGCGGCGAAACCCTTCTTGATGGCGTCCTGGTGGGAGCCGGAGAAGGCCGTGAACACGAGGTCACCCACGTAGGGATGGCGCGGGTGGATGGGCAGACGCGTGCAGTCCTCGAACTCGCGCGCCACAGCGTTGATATCGGAGAAGTCAAGTCCCGGCACGACACCCTGGGTGTACATGTTGAGCGCGACGGTAACGACGTCCACGTTGCCGGTACGCTCGCCGTTGCCGAACAGGCAACCTTCGACGCGATCGGCGCCGGCCAGCAAGCCCATCTCGGCAGCCGCGACGGCCGTGCCGCGGTCATTGTGCGGATGTAGACTGATCAGCACGCTGTCGCGACGGGCGAGATGGCGGTGCATCCACTCGATCTGGTCGGCATAGACGTTGGGGGTAGTGAGTTCCACCGTCGTCGGCAGGTTGAGAATGACCTTGTCGGTTGGCGTCGCGCCCCAGGCGGCAGTGACGGCGTCGCAGATTTCCAGCGCGAAGTCGAGTTCGGTGCCGGTGAATGTCTCCGGGCTATATTGAAGCTGGATCTCGGTCTCCGGCATCTCGGCGGCAAGCTTCTTGACCAGCTTGACGGCATCGACGGCCATGGCCACCACTTCGGCGCGACTCATGTTGAAGACGATGTCGCGGAAGGGTTTCGAGGTGGCGTTGTACACGTGAACGATGGCGCGGCGGGCACCCTTGAGCGACTCGAGGGTCCGGCGAATCAAATGCTCGCGCGCCTGAGTGAGCACCTCGATAGTGACGTCTCCGGCAACATGCTTCTCTTCGATCAGACGACGGACAAAGCTGAATTCGGTCTGCGAGGCGGAGGGAAAGGCAACTTCGATCTCCTTGAAACCGATGTCGCAGAGCATCTTGAACATGCGCAACTTGCGCTCGACATCCATCGGCTCGAACAATGCCTGGTTGCCGTCGCGCAGATCCGTGCTCATCCAGACGGGCGGCCTGGCAATGACACGGCCCGGCCACTGGCGGTCGGCGAGGCCGACGGGCGGAAAGGGCGAGTACTTCTTGGCGAGAGCGCCGGCTTGTTTCAACATGATCGA